>NZ_JBXAGJ010000014.1:0-168619 GCF_058794035.1 Roseateles sp. GW835-FHT13E02 | reverse complement strand
ACTCTACAGTTCGATCTTGATTTACTCAACGGAATCGACAAAACCATTTACATGATTCCATCTAATTTCCGTGAGCGCTTAAAGTCCAAGAGACTTGATACTCGTCACCGAGCATCAAAACTCACCTTCAAACGCCCACGCTTATCGGCTGTTAATTTTTAAAGAACCAAGAGAGCCAAGCTCATCTTGACAAGACCGACTTGCATCGAATCTTGCGTCTGTCGACCGCTTTGCAGCTCGTCAACAGCACAGAAGCGAGATTATGACTGATTTTCTTTCTACTCGTCAAGCATTTCTGCAAGATTTGTTTTGAATCTCAAATCACATCGAATCGCTTCGATCCTCGTCACCCAGATACTCAAGCAACCCTTTCGAGTCACTCGCTGACTTCCGAAGAAGTGTTTCTGTGCAGCGAAGCCCTCTACTGTAGCACAGGAATTTTGGGCTTTGCAAAGCTTTTTGCAATTTTCTCGATGAAGGTCGCTGATCAGCCGTGACCCAGGCGGCATGTGGGGTAGCTAGCTCCGGCATCGGCCAAGCTACTTACGACGCGTGCTCCCCCAGCGGCTCGCCCTCGACCACACAGAGCCGTGTTGCTACCGCCGAAATGCAAGAAGGGGCCGAAGCCCCCTCTTTCCGTGTCTGGCAGAAGCGGCTGGACGCCCCATCGACGCCACAGGCCCGCAACTGGCTCTCCTCAGTCTTCCTGGAAGGCCTCTTCCCGCTTGCTCTTGATGGAAGGCAGCATGACCACCACCACCATCAGCAGCGCGGCAATCAGCAGGCCGGCGGACAGAGGGCGGGTCATGAACGTGCCCCAGTCACCGCGCGACAACAGCAAGGCGCGGCGCAGGTTCTCTTCCATCATGGGGCCGAGGATAAAGCCCAGCAGCAAGGGTGCGGGTTCGCAGCTCAACTTGTAGAAGATGTAGCCCACGACAGCAAAACCTGCCGTCACGAACACATCGAAGTTATTGTTATTCAGGGTGTAGGAGCCAATGCAGCAGAAGGTGACGATGGCCGGGAACAGGAAGCGATAAGGCACCGTCAGCAGCTTGATCCAGATTCCGATCAAGGGAAGGTTCAGCACGATCAGCATCAGATTGCCGACCCACATCGAGGCGATCAGCCCCCAGAACAGCTCCGGGTTGCTGGTCATGACCTGGGGGCCAGGCTGGATGCCCTTGATGGTCATGGCGCCCACCATCAAGGCCATCACGGCGTTCGGCGGAATGCCAAGCGTCAGCATGGGGATGAAGCTGGTCTGCGCGCCGGCGTTGTTGGCCGACTCGGGGCCAGCCACACCCTGAATCGCGCCCTTGCCGAAAGGCACGCGCGGGTTGCGAGCGACCTTCTTCTCCAAGGTGTAGGCCGCGAACGAGGCCAGCAAGGCGCCGCCACCGGGCAAGACACCCAGGATGGAGCCCAAGGTGGTGCCACGGAGCACTGCCGGCCATGCATCAGCGAAGTCCTGGCGTGTCGGCCACAAGCCCTTCACATCCTTGGTGAAGACCTCGCGGTGTTCCGCCGGCTTGCCCAGATTGGCAATGATCTCGCCGAAGCCGAACACGCCCATGGCGATGACCACAAAGCCCAGGCCATCGGTCAGCTCGGGGATGTCGAAGGAGAAACGCGGCGTGCCCGAGATCACATCGGTGTTGATCTGGCCCAGCAACAAGCCCAGCAAGATCATGGCAATCGCCTTGATCAGCGAACCCGAAGCCAGGACCACGGCACCGATCAAGCCCAGCACCATCAGTGAGAAGTATTCAGCCGGGCCGAACTTGAAGGCCAGCTCGGTCAGCGGCGGCGCGAAGGCCGCGATGATGATCGTGCCCACACAGCCCGCGAAGAAGGAACCGAGGCCAGCGGCGGCCAATGCGGCACCGGCGCGCCCCTGGCGAGCCATCTGGTAGCCATCGATGGCAGTCACCACCGAGCTCGATTCACCCGGCACATTGATCAAGATGGCCGTGGTCGAGCCACCGTATTGCGCACCGTAATAGATACCGGCCAGCATGATCAAGGCAGGCGTGGCGTCCAGCGCGTAGATCGAAGGCAGCAACATGGCAATGGTCGCCACCGGGCCCAGGCCCGGGAGCACGCCAATCAAGGTGCCCAGCAAAGCGCCACCAAAGGCATAAAGCAAGTTCTGTAGGGTCAGCGCCGTGTGAAAACCCAGCGCGAGATTGTTCAGCAAGTCCATGCGCGAGTCCTCAGTTGCCGAAGATGGTGGGCCAGACTGGGATCACCAGCTTCAGGCCCCAGACGAAGATGACCCAGCTGCCCACCGTCAGAATCACAGTGCTGAGCAGCGCATCCTTCCAGCTGAATTCGTCACCGGCCGCAGCGGCCAGCACGATCACCAGGGGCAAGGTCATCAGCAAACCCAGGCGAGGCAAGGCCAGACCAAACAACACAATGGCAGCCGTGATGACCAGCAAGGGCCGCCAGGCCACCGGGCCGATCGGGTCGCCACCTTCGGATTCCAAGGTCAGGGCCTTGAACAGCACCAAGCCGCCCAGCAAGGCCAGCAAGACCCCCAGGCCGAAGGGGAAGTAGCCCGGGCCGGGCCGGGCGGAGGAGCCAAAGTTGTACTCGGTGGAGGCCCAGGCAAACACCACCCCGACCAGCACAAACATCAACCCGGACCAGAAGTCTCTTTGACTCTTGATCTTCATGGGGAATCCCTTTTTCTGCTTCTAGCTGCGATGAAGCGGGATTCTAGGGAGCCCCCTGTAGGGCTGCGCTTGTGGCTTACACGTAATCGCAGCGGGTCGCCACTGCTGCTCTGCTGGGGCTGGAGCTGAGCCTACGCCTCAGGTCTGCCACTGCGGCGTGCTGCGCAGGATCTCTTCCAGCGTGGTCACGCCCTCAGCCACTTTCATCGCTCCGGCCAGACGCAGCGGCCGCAAGCCCTCCTGCATGGCCTGGCGGCGCAGGGCCGAAATGTCGGGTGTGGGGTGCAGATGCGACTTGACCGTCTCACCCACCGTCAACAGCTCGTACAAGCCCGCACGACCGCGATAGCCGGTGTTGCGGCATTCCAGGCAACCGACCGGCTTGTAGGGTTTGACGCCGCCGTTCATGCGCCAATGCTTGAGCATGTCATTCAAGGTGTCACGGGTGACACTGGGATCGGGCACCTTGCAGTGGTTGCACAAGGTACGCACCAGACGCTGGGCCAGCACGCCAATCACCGTGGCGCTGATCAGATAGGACGGCACGCCCAGATCCGTCAGCCGCGTGATCGCCGCCGCGGCATCGTTGGTGTGCAAGGTGCTGAAAACCAAGTGGCCCGTCAGCGCCGCCTGAATCGCCATCTCGGCCGTGGCCAGGTCGCGGATTTCGCCGACCATGATGATGTCCGGGTCCTGACGCATCAGGGCGCGCAGGCCCTCGGCGAAACCGAAGTCCAAGGCCGTCTGCACCTGGGTCTGGTTGAAGGCCGGCTCGATCATTTCGATCGGGTCTTCGATGGTGCAGACATTGACCTCGTCGGTCGCCAGGCGCTTGAGCGTGGAGTACAGCGTGGTGGTCTTGCCGCTGCCGGTCGGGCCCGTCACCAGAATGATGCCGTGGGCCTGGGTGACCAGCTTTTCCCAGCGCTCGCTGTCATGGCTGGAAAAGCCCAGCATGGACAAATCCTTGACGGCGGTGTCAGGGTCGAAGATCCGCATCACCATCTTTTCGCCAAAAGCGGTGGGCAAGGTGGAGAGGCGCATTTCCACCTCGTCCCCAGCCGGATTGCGCGTCTTGATGCGGCCATCCAGCGGCCGGCGGCGCTCCACCACATCCATGCGGCCGAGCAGCTTGATGCGCGAGGTCATCGCGCTCATCACCGTGGGCGGCAGCTGGTAGACGGTGTGCAGCACGCCGTCGATGCGGAAACGGATCACGCCCATCTCGCGGCGAGGCTCCAGATGGATGTCGCTGGCGCGCTGGTCGAAGGCGTACTGCCACAACCAGTCCACCACCTGCACGACACCCTGGTCGTTGGCATCGAGCTGCTTGTTGCTGCGGCCCAGCTCCACCAGCTGCTCGAAGCTGGCCACCTGGCTGGACTCACCCGCCTTTGCCGCGGCGCGCACCGAGCGGGCCAGCGTGAAGAACTCGGTCGTGTAGCGCGCAATCTCCAGCGGATTGGCCACCACCAGCTTGATGGGCTTGCGCACATGGGCTTCAATTTGCGCCACCCAGCCGGTGTCAAAAGGCTCCGAGGTGGCGATGGTCACCTCGGTCACGCCCACCAGCAGCGGCAGGCAGCGCTTGGCCTCGGCATAGCCGACCGACATCACGTCCGACACCCGGCCCACATCGACCTTGAGCGGGTCGATGCGCAAATACGGCAGCTTGGCCCGCTCGGCCAGCCACTCTGACAGCGCATCCACATCGAGCGGCTTGCCCGTGTTGCTGCGCGTCAAGCCGCCGTGGCCCAGGCGCACCAGCGGGTGCAGCGAGCTGTCACCCGCAGCGAAACGGCCCTCGGTGCGCAGCACCTGGGCCTCGTCGATCAAGCCATCTTCCTGCAACCAATGCAGCAGGGTGCGCCATTCCAGCCGGCCTTCGCCACTGGAGCCGCCCGCGGCGGCCGGCGTGTTGCCCGATGAGGCCGAGGAAGAGGATGAGGCGATTGAAGCCGATGCGGAGGCGCTGGTCTTGGGCTTGGCATTCATGATGGAGAAGGGACGCTCCGCGCTCAAATGGGGTTGAGAATGCTCACAGGCAGGGGCCGCACCATGCGCAGCCATTTGCGCGCCGGCAGCTCGAACAGCGACTCGATATTAGCCGCTCGGCGCTCCAGCTCCTCACGATCCGGCACCACCACGCCGCGCGCCGCCACCAACACGGTGTTGCCCTCCTTGGTCGGCGTCAGGCTCCAGACCTGGTCCGAGCCGAAAATGGCCGCCACACGGCGCGCGCTGGCGGCAAAGCTGGCGTCGCGGCCGAAGAGGTTCACCGTCATCAGGCCACCGTCCACCAACAAGCCATGGCAATGGCGGTAGAACTCTTCATCGTCCAGCACCGGGCCGGCAGCCTCGTGGTCGTAGAGGTCGATGTTGAGCACATCGACCGTTTGCAGATGCTCCGGCTTCGCCACCCACTGACCGGCATCCTCGTTGATCACCGTGAGGCGTTTGTCGTCCTCGGGCAGGTGGAACCACATGCGGCAGGCCTGGATCACCGTGGGGTTCAGCTCCACGGCCGTGGTCTTCATGCGCAGCACCTTGTGGCAAAAGCGGGTGATGGCCCCTGCGCCCAGGCCCAGTTGCAAGGCGTGGCCGCTGCGCAGCTCGGCGCTCGGGCGCCAGAGCATCCAGGCCATCATGCGCTGGATGTACTCCAGCTCCAGATGCTGGGGCTTGCGGATGCGCATGGCGCCCTGCACCCAGATCGAGTCCAGGTGGAGGAAGCGCACGCCGTCGTACTCGCTCAGGGTCGCGGGAATCCAGTCGGACTTCTTGTTTTGCTGCTTTGTCTTGCTCATGGGGCAAGTAGACCATGGCGCGCGAACACTTCTCGCCAGGTCGCCAGCTTGCGTTCGAAGGACCAGCTGGCATTGGCCGGGCTGCTGGACGGAAGGCGGTAAACCGGCAGGCCCAAGCGCTGGGTCACCTTGATATGGCGGGCCGATTCGCCGCCGTTGTGCGCCACCGCCTGCAGCCCCGGCATGCGCGCGGCAAGGCCCAACAGATCGTTCGGCTCGGCGGCGCGGATCGCGCTGTCCAGGCTGCCATCGCGCTCGCAGGCGGCATAGACATCCCAGATCGCCAGCCCTCGTGCGCGCGCCGCCGACAGTCGCTCCTCGTAGCCCAACACGCGCAAGTCCTGACCCCAGAGTGCCGAGAGCAGCGGCCAAAACTGGTTGCGCGGATGGCCGTAGTACTGCTGCGAGGCCAAGGAGGCGACGCTGGGGAAACTGCCCAGCAGCAGCAGGCGTGCGTCAGGCGCCCAGATCGGGGCCAGACCTTGCCATCTGGCGGGCTGTGCAGCCGGCAACTGCTTTGCCGTCATCGACCCATCCTGTCCACCCGCATCAAAAGGTTCATTCCTCATCGTGACTGTCGAAGCCATCTGGCAAATCATCAGCTGCCAGGTTCTCGACTTCGGCCTGACGGCCCTGGCTGCGCTGGCGACTTGGATTATCGGCCGCCAGAAGTTCGAATCGACCATGACAGGCAGATACACTCCGCCGCGCACAAGGCCACCGTCGCAGGCTTCGGTGTCGCCGCCTATCCCTTGCTGTTGCACCGATTGCGCCGCGTAGCCGTTGATCGCGAGAGCAACAGCCAGCGCCGCAACATCGAGTGCCGGTTGCTGGGCCGACTCGAACACCGAAACGCTGCATCCAATCAGAAGCACGGCCCGTGTCGACGCGCGCCCATGCCCGGCGAAACCAAGAGAAAGCCCGTATGAATCTAAAGCCCGCATGGCGCCGGTATGCGCTGTTTGCAGTCCTAGCGCTGACATCGAATGTCGCGGCCGCGCTCGAACCAATCGAGGTGCAGCGCTGGCAGCACGATCTCGCCGTCTATCGGCAAACCCTGGAGGCTCGCCATATTCGCCTCTACCACCGGATCTCAAAAACCGAGTTCACTGCCGCACTCGCAGGACTCGAGAACGCACTACCCCGCCTCAATGAACAGCAGATCGTCGTCGAGCTGATGCGCATCACGCGGCTCGTCGGCGACGGCCACACCCACCTGGCCTACTGGGATGCCGAGCATCACCGCTACCCGATCGCCTTCCGATCGATCGAGGGTGAATTGCGCGTCGTCCGCACGACCCCAGCCTTCCGTCAGCTACTCGGATCGAAGCTCGTCGCGGTCGACGGGATGGCGGCGTCAAAACTGCAGGAACAGCTGGCGCCGGTCGCACAGGTGGTCGAGAACGCGCAGTCGCTGCGGCGCCAGACGGCCAATCACGCCAATGTCGCGGAGGTCCTCTATGGTCTCGGCGTCACGCGCCAGCCACGCCAGGCCCGCTTCGAGCTCGTCGATGATGTCGGCAAGCCTCAAGCAGCACTGTTGACCGCTCTGCGCAGCGACGACTACTACGAGCAGCTCAGCGCGACCATCGCGCCCGACACGGTGCCGCTCGGACGAAAGGTTGCCGAAGTTTCCAACCGGCTGTGGCTCAGCGCGGATCCAGCACAGGCAACCGCTTACCTCTACTTCGCGCAATATCCGTCATTTCCCGAGATGGAGCGCTTCGCCGCCAAGGTCCAGTCCTACCTGCGCAAGCATCGGATCCGCAAGCTCATCATCGACCTGCGCGAAAACGGCGGCGGCGACTTCTTCGTCGGGCTCAGCTTTGCGCACCAGATGATTCTTGTCGATGAGCTCGACTGGAACGGCGGCATCTATGCCCTCATCGGCCCCACGACCTTCTCGGCCGGCATGAGCAATGCCGCGCAGTTCCGGCAGCTATTCAACGCCACACTGGTCGGCGAGCCAACGGGTGCCAATCCGGTCGGCTATCAGGACATGGACGGTTTCGTGTTGCCTCACAGCAAGCGGCGCGTCAACTATTCGAAGCGGATGTACCGCTTCGACGTGCCGTCAGCCGACGGACTCCAGCCCGACAAGTTTGTGCCGACCACCTGGGCCGATTTGCGACGCGGCGTCGATGCAGCCCTCGCTTGGGCGCTCGCCGATCGACGCTGAACGATGGCCCTTGGCCAGCATCTGCCAATGCGGATCGCCGGGCAGTTCGGCGATCTGGTCGCACAGCCAGGGCAGCCCGAGCGATTCCCGAGATCGAAGCAGATGAGGGCCGAACGCTCGGCCAGTTCGCGCGGCACGCCGCCCGCGACGTCGTAGGCAGCAGCTCCGCAGCCAACCCTATGCAGGCCCCCCCGGCTCGATGAGCCCGCCCAGCCGCGGCAGCGCCACCCGCGCGTTCGCACTGGTGATCGCCGCGGTCCGGGCCAGGCTCCAACCCCGCAGCGCGGCCAGGCTCTCGGCGATACGTGGCAGCTCGGCCGGCTCGTTGCGGCCCATGGCCTCGCCGCTCGAACGCTGCTCGGCGGTTTTGTACAGCCAATGCGGCGGAATGTCGGGCGCGTCAGTCTCCAGCACCAGGCTCTCGGCCGGCAGCTCGGCCGCCAGGCGGCGGATCTGCTGCGAGCGCTCGAAGGTCAGCGTGCCGCCAAAGCCCAGCTTGAAGCCCAAGTCCACGAAAGCCTGGGCCTGCTGCGCGCTGCCATTGAAGGCATGGGCAATGCCGCCGGATACCGGCAAACGCCGCAGCCCGGCGAGCAGCTGATCGGCACTGCGCCGCACATGCAGCAGCACCGGCAGCTCAAAACGCCGAGCCAGCTTGAGCTGCTCCAGATAGAAGAAGCGCTGACGCTCGGCATCGAGGCCGGGCACAAAGAAATCCATGCCGATCTCGCCGATGGCCACCAGGCGCGGGTCGCTGCGGTGGCGCTCCAACTGCTCGGCCAGCAGGGTCAGGTCTTGCTCGCTGGCCTGCATCACGTACAGCGGATGGATGCCCAGGGCGTAAACGAATCCATGCGCATGGGCCAGCTCGCGCACCGTGTCGAAATCAAAGGCCGCCACCGCCGGCAGCACGATCTGCTGCACACCGGCCGCGCGAGCACGCGCCACCACGGCGGCACGGTCGCCATCAAACTCGGGCGCATCGAGGTGGCAGTGGCTGTCAATCCACATGCCGAAGTCCCCGCAAACGGTGGTCGATCAGCGGAACACCACCGTGCGGCGGCCGTTCAGCAGGATGCGGTGCTCTGCATGCCACTGGATGGCGCGGGCCAGGGTCACGCACTCGGTGTCGCGGCCGATGGCCACCAGTTGCTCGGGCGGCAGGCTGTGGTCGATGCGGGCGACCTCTTGCTCGATGATGGGGCCTTCGTCCAGGTCCGAGGTCACATAGTGCGCGGTCGCGCCGATCAGCTTGACGCCGCGCTCGTAGGCCTGGTGGTAAGGCTTGGCGCCCTTGAAGCTGGGCAGGAAGCTGTGGTGGATGTTGATGGCCCGGCCCGACAAGTCACGGCAGAGCTCGGGCGAGAGGATCTGCATATAGCGGGCCAGCACCACCAGATCGATCTGGTTCTCGGCCATCACCTCGCGGATCTTGCGCTCCTGGGCCTGCTTCTGCTCCTCGGTCGAGTTCAGCAGCGGGAAGTGGTGAAACGGGATGTTGTGCGAGGCCGCGAGTTGGTAGAAATCGCGGTGGTTGGAGACGATGGCCGGAATCTCGATCGGCAGGTGCCCGGTCTGCACGCGGAACAGCAGGTCGTTCAGGCAGTGCCCCAGCTTGGACACCAGCAGCAGCACGCGCGTTTTGGCCGAGCGCGCCACCAGCTCCCAGTCCATCTGCAGGCGTTCGGCCAGGGGCTGGAAGGCCGCTTGCAGCGCAGCGGCCTCGGTCAGCGCCGCGCATTCAAACTCGATGCGCATGAAAAAGCGCTGGTGGTCGGCGTCGCCATGCTGGGCCGAGGTCAGGATGTTGCCGCCCTGCTCCAGCAGAAAACCGGTCACGGCATGGACGATGCCGGCGCGGTCCGGGCAGCTGAGCTTGAGGATGAAGCGGGTGTCTTGGCTCATGGTCACTCGTGGAAGCAGGGAAATCAGGGGATGGGGAAAGGGTCAGGCCAAGGCCGGCTGCATGGTGCCGCCCACCAGGCTCAGCTGCTGCTGGCATTGCGCGGCCAGGGTCTGGTCGTGGGTGACCAGCACAAAGGCCGTGCCCAGCTCGCGGGCCGTGGCCAGCATCAGCTCGAACACCGCTTGTGCAGTGCTGCGGTCGAGGTTGCCGGTGGGCTCGTCGGCCAGCACGCAGGCCGGCTCGGTCACCAGGGCGCGGGCAATCGCCACACGCTGGCGCTCGCCGCCCGACAGCTCGGCCGGCCGGTGCGCCAGGCGTGCGCCCAGGCCCACACGCTGCAGCATGGCCGCCGCGCGGGCTCTCGCCTGCTCCTGGGTCCGGCGGCGGATGCGCAAGGGCATGGCCACATTGTCCAGCGCGCTGAACTCAGGCAGCAGGTGGTGGAACTGGTAGACAAAGCCCAGATGCTGGTTGCGCCAGCGGCCCAGCTCGGGCTCGCCCATCTCGGCCAGATTGCGGCCCATCAAAGTGACGCGGCCGGCGCTGGGTTTGTCCAGGCCACCCAGCAGATGCAGCAAGGTGGACTTGCCCGAACCCGAGGCGCCGACGATGGCCAGGGTCTGACCGCGATCCACCCGCAGGTCCACGCCCGCGAGCACCTGCACATCGAGCGCACCTTCGCTGAAGCGGCGGCCCAGGCCCTGGCCTTCCAGGACAACGGCGGACACATCACTCATAACGCAGGGCCTCAGCAGGTTGGACGCGGCTGGCGCGCCAGCTCGGATACAGGGTGGCCAGAAAAGCCAGAATCAGGGACGTCACGCCGATGGGCACGATATCGCCCCACTGCGGGTCGCTGGGCATGCGGCTGATCAGATAAATGCTGCCGGGCAGGAAGCTGACATTGAGCAAGCGCTCGATGGCCGGCACGATCACATCGATATTGAAGGCCACCAGCAGGCCCAGGCCCACGCCCGAGGCCGTGCCGATCACGCCCGAGGCGGCGCCCTGCACCATGAAGATACCCATGATGGAGCGCGGGCTGGCGCCCAGGGTGCGCAGGATGGCGATGTCGGCCTGCTTGTCGGTCACCGTCATCACCAGGGTCGAGACCAGGTTGAAGGCGGCCACCGCGACGATCAAGGTCAGGATGATGCTCATCAAGCGCTTTTCCACCTGCACCGCATCGAACCAGTTGGCATTGGTGCGGGTCCAGTCGCGCACGTAAATCTCGGGGCCGAGGGCCTGGGCCAGTTCCCCCGCCACTTGGCGCGCGCTCAGCGCTTGCTTGAGCTTGAGTTGAACACCCGTCGGACCCTCAACCTGAAAAAAACGCGCCGCATCGTCGACATGGATCAGCGCCATGCCCGTGTCGTACTCGTAATGTCCGGCATGAAAAGTGCCGACCAAGGTGAACTGCTTCAGCCGCGGCACCACACCGGCCGGCGTGACCTGGCCGTTGGGCGCCACCAGGGTGATCTTGTCGCCCTCACGCACGCCCAGGGCACGGGCCAGCTCGGAACCGAGCAAGATGCCCCACTCCCCCGGGCGCAGGCGTGACAGCGGCCCGTCCTTGAGCTCGGCCGCCAGCGGCGTGACCGTGGCCTCCTCGGCCGGCGAGATGCCGCGCACCACCGCGCCACGCATGTCCTCGCCGCGGGCGATCAAGACCTGGGTGGCAATGAAGGGTGCCGCGCCGATCACGGCCGGGTTCTGTTTGGCCTGCGCAGCGGTAGCCTGCCAATCGGGCAAGGCCTGACCCTGGTAGGACTGCAGCTCGATATGGGCGATCACCGAGAGCATGCGGTCGCGCACTTCCTTCTGGAAGCCATTCATCACCGAGAGCACGATGATCAGCGCCGCCACCCCGAGCGCAATGCCCAGCATGGACACCCCGGAGATGAAGGAAATGAAGCGGTTGCGCCGCCCTCCCCGCCCGGCCCGCGTGTAACGCCAGCCGATCTGCAATTCATAAGGCCAATTCATGGCCGCGATGCTAACCGACCGGCACCACGCCACCCGGCGACGCTGCCGGCAGGCCAGGCTTCAGTCAGGCTCGGTGCACTGCTGGCGCGGAGGCCAGCACTGCATCCAAACCGGGGCCGGCTGATCGCCCGCCAAATCAAAAGATATAAGTTAATGAATCTTTCGATTCATCAGCGTTCGTTCGGAAACAAGCCTGCCTCTTTCGCCAATCGCACCCCGAGCTTGCGGGGTGTTGTGTTTTGAGGGCGAACTCTAAACTGTAAGCAGCAGTAAACGAAAGCCACGAGTTGGCGGGCGGCCAGCCCACGACCGATGTGCTTCGAGCCACTTCACGAGGGAACTACTCATCATGTTTTTGAACGCGAGCACGGCCCGCGCGGGCGCAGCCTTGTCCATTCTTTTCGCAGCCAGCGGCCTGGCCGTGGCTGGGCCTGTGCTGGATCAGGCGCAGGAAGCCAAGTTGAGCGTGAGCAGCAGCTCCGCCAAATACAGCCTGGACAAGACGAACAGCCAAACCGCCAATATGGCGGGCACAGGCTGGGGCTCGGGTTCGACCAAGTTCGCCTTCGAATACAACTACTCGGCAGCCACCGGCGCCGCCAACTTCGACATCCGCTGGGGCGTGCGCACCAACCAGGATGGCACGTACAAACTGGGGTCTGGCAGCTCCATCTTCGCCCCCAAAGGCAGCTTGAACAGCGTCAACAGCCAACTGATCGGCAAGAGCTACGGCTCGATCACCCTGACCGTGCAGGACAAACAGAGGTCGCCCGCCATCGATGTGGATCTGTTCGACATCGCCCTCAACGGCGTGGAACTGGGCAACAGCTACCCCGGCGGTGTCTACCCCGGCATCAGCTACCAGCTCTACCAAGGTGCAGCGCTGCAGGACATCCAGCTGACCGGCTTGTTCACCGTGCGCAATGGCAGCTTTGACGGTGACCGTGTCCCGGGCCTGAACGCCACGCTCGACATGGCCCTGTTCGATCTGGACTTCAAAGACCTGAACAAGGTGCCCGAGCCCAGCAGCCTGGCCCTGCTGCCTCTGGCACTGGCGGCCGCCTTCGCGGCGCGACGCCGCCAGCGCCAGGCTTGAAGCTAAAGCCAGCAGCAGCTCCTGCACTTCAAAAGGCCGGTCTTTCTGACCGGCCTCTTTTTTGGGTTCGCCCTCGGCCCGCAGCCGGGTCCGCGAGGCTGCCGGCCCAGATGAGCTGAGCGCCGTCCGAAAAAAACAAACCCGTCCGCACCGAAGTGGGGACGGGGCGACGCTGATCGGCTGAGCATCTGCCAGGCACGAGGCCTGCGGCTCAGCCCAAGAATCAGGCGCTCTTGCGGCGGCGGGCTACGGCGGCCACGCCCAGCAGGCCCAGGGCCATCATGCCGTATGTGCTGGGTTCCGGAACGGCCGCAGCAACGCCGAAGGTGACGTTGCCGGAGTTCCAGACACCGTCGGGGTTGACGCTGGCGTCGTCAAAACCTTCGTGGAACTCCAGGCGCAGGATGCCATCGGCGCCCACCTGGAAGGACAGGCCCAGATCGACCAGGCTGGCCGAACCCGAGTAGCTGTTGGTGCCCGAGTCATCGTCGCCAAAGCCAGGGTTGAAGACCACGCCGTCGCCGCCGGCCGAGCTGCCGAAGGCCAGGGTCAGTTCCGACAGCCAGCTGGGATCGTTGGCGGTCAGGTTGACGTTCCAGTCCACGCTGGTGATGGTGGCAAAAGCGCCCACGTAGAAATTCAGCACCACATTGCCGGCGTCGCCGTACTCGCCGAAGCTCTGGATGCCCGTGACATCCACGGCTTGCGAAGTCAGGGCATTGACTGCGGATTCATAAGGTGCACCGCTGACAGAGACGCCACGGCTGGCCAACTGGCCCAGCGCCGATTTGGCCGGCTTGATATCAGCTTGAGCAGCGCCGGTCATGGCCATGGCTGCGGCGGCCACGGCACCAAGAATCAGCTTGCGTGCGGTTTGCATCGTTGTCATTTGAATTCCTTGGATGAGAAATAAGTCACGCCCACAACTCCCCGGGGCTGTGAAGAATTTCTCATATCAGGCGAAATCGACCTAGAGGGCGCACCCTGAGTCAACCCGCTGTAGCACAAGCAAATGACAGGGGTTTTCCCCGGGGGCGCCGATCGGCCTGTGCCATTTGGCAGCGCCCAGCTCGGTGAAAACCCGTCTCAGTGGGCCTGTTCCCAGTTCGGGCCCACGCCCACCTCGGCCAGCAGCGGCACTTTGAGCTGGGCCACGCCGGCCATCAGGCGCGGCACCTCGCGGCGCACCCAGTCCAGCTCGGCCTCGGGCACTTCAAAGACCAGTTCGTCATGCACCTGCATGACGATGCGGGTGGACTTGGCGCTTGCATCCAGCTCGGCCTGCACCGCCAGCATGGCCAGCTTGATCAGATCGGCCGCCGTGCCCTGCATGGGTGCGTTGATGGACTGGCGCTCGGCACCGGCCTTGCGCGGGCCGTTGCCACCCTTGATCTCGGGCAGGTAGATGCGCCGGCCGAACAAGGTCTCGACATAGCCCAGCTCGGCCGCGCGTGCCTTGGTGCTGTCCATATAGTGCTTCACGCCGGCAAAGCGGTGGAAGTAGAGCTCGATGTAGTCGCGCGCCGCCTTTTGCTCGATGCCCAGGGACTGGGCCAGACCGAAGGCGCCCATGCCGTAAATCAGGCCGAAATTGATGGTCTTGGCATAACGGCGCTGTTCGCTGGTGACATCGCCCAGGGGCGTCGAGAACACCTCGGCGGCGGTGGCGCGGTGCACGTCCAGGCCTTCGCCGAAGGCGCGCAGCAAGCCCGGGTCCTCGCTGATGTGGGCCATGATGCGCAGCTCGATCTGCGAATAGTCGGCACTGACGATCACATGGCCCGGCGGCGCCACAAAGGCCTCGCGCACACGCCGGCCTTCCGCGGTGCGGATGGGAATGTTCTGCAGATTGGGGTCATTGCTGGACAGGCGCCCGGTCACCGCCACGGCCTGCGCGTAGTTGGTGTGCACCCGGTGGGTGCGGGCGTTCACCATCAGCGGCAGCTTGTCGGTGTAGGTGCTCTTGAGCTTGGCCAGGCCGCGGTACTCGAGCAGCTTGGCCGGCAGCGGGTAGTCAAGCGAGAGTTTTTCCAGCACCTCTTCGTCGGTGGAGGGCGCGCCGGTTGCGGTCTTCTTGACCACGGGCAGGCCCAGCTTGGTGAACAGAATCTCGCCGATCTGCTTGGGCGAGCCCAAGTTGAAGGGCTGGCCGGCGATGTCGTAGGCCTCCTGCTCCAGGGCCAGCAGGCGCTGGCCCAGCTCATGGCTTTGCGCCTGCAGCAACTCCGGGTCGATCAGCACGCCGGTGCGCTCGATGCGGGCCAGCAAGGCGCTGCTGGGCATCTCGATGTCGCGGTAGATGCGCAGCAGGCCGGGCTCGGCCTCGATGCGCGGCCACAGGATCTGGTGGACCTGCAAGCACATGTCCGAGTCTTCACACGAGTACTCGGCCGCCTTGGCCACATCGACCTGGGCGAAGGGGATCTGGTGCGCGCCCTTGCCGCACAAATCCTCGTAGCTCACGCCGGCGCGGCCCAGGTAGCGCTCGCCCAGCGCGCCCAGGCCGTGGGTCTTGTGCGCTTCCAGCACATAACTCTGCAGCAGCGTGTCATGCTGCACGCCGCGCAGGGCGATGCCGTGGTTGGCCAGAACATGGGTGTCGTACTTGAGGTTCTGACCCAGCTTGGGCGCGTTCGCGTCCTCCAGCCAGGGCTGCAGTGCGGCCAGCACCTCGGCCAGGTCCAGTTGCACCGGCGCATCGGGGCCCTCGTGGCGCAGGGGCACATAGGCGGCCTCGCCAGGCGCCACGGCAAAGGAGATGCCGACGATGCGGGCCTGCATCGGGTCCAGGGAATCGGTCTCGGTGTCCAGGGCCACCAGAGGTGCACGGCCGATGCGGGCGATCCAGTCCTGAAGCTGCGCCATGTCCAGCACGGTCTCGTAACGGCGTTCCACATCGGCCACCGCCGCCGGCGCGTCGGCGAACAGATCGCCGCTGACCGGTGCTGCCACCTTGGTCGTGCCGGCCGCACCACCGCTGATTTCCTTCAGCCAGGTCTTGAAGCCGTAGCGGGTGTAGAAATCCTGCAGCCCAGCGCGGTCCACCTCGCGCAGGGCCAGGGCTTCCAGCGCCGGCCAGTTGGGCACATGGCCCGTCAGGTCGCAATCGAGCTTGACGGTCACCAGCTTGCGGCCCATGGGCAGCCAGTCCAGGGCCTTGCGCAGGTTCTCACCGGCCACGCCCTTGATCTTGTCGGCGCTGGCGATCACGCCGTCCAGCGAACCGTACTCGGCAATCCACTTGGCCGCCGTCTTCGGGCCCACCTTCTCAACACCCGGCACGTTGTCCACCGTGTCGCCCATCAGGGTCAGGTAATCGATGATGCGATCGGGCGGCACACCGAACTTGGCGATCACGCCGGGGATGTCCAACGTTTCGCAGTCCACCGCCGGGCCGCCCCAAGGTGCGCTGCGCGCCCCCTCGGGGGGCTGCTGCGCAGCAGCTGGGGGCGCCGCCTTGTTCATGGTGTTGATCAGGGTGACGTCCGGAGTCACCAGCTGCGCCAGGTCCTTGTCGCCGGTGGACACCACCACTGCATGGCCGGCCTCGGCCGCCACCCGCGCCAAGGTGCCGATGGCGTCGTCCGCCTCGATGCCGGGCACCTCCAGAATCGGCCAGCCCAGCAGCTGCACCACCTCGTGGATGGGGGCGATCTGTTCGCGCAGCGCATCGGGCATGGGCGCGCGCTGGGCCTTGTACTCGGGGTACCACTCATCGCGGAAGGTCGGGCCCTTGGCATCGAACACGCAGACCGCATGCTCGGCTGCGACCTGATCGCGCAGGCGCTTCATCATGGCCACCATGCCGTGGATGGCGCCGGTGGCCACGCCCTCGGGCCCGCGCAGATCGGGCATGGCGTGGTAGGCGCGGTAGAGATAGCTGGAACCGTCGACCAGCAGCAGGATGGGTTTGGTGTCGCTCATCCCCACATTGTCGCCCGCATTGTCGCCCGCATTGTCGTGCCGGCCGCCCGGCTCCAGGCTCAATCCTCCCGGTAGTCCGGGCTCAGGGCCACCGCCTCGCCAATGATCAGCAGGCCCGGTCGTGGCCCGTAGGCCGGCGCCCGCTCCAGCAGGCGGCTCAGGCGGCTGGCCAGCACCCGCTGACCCGGCCGCGTGCCGTCCTGCACGATGGCGGCCGGCGTGTCCGGGCTCAGGCCATGGGCCATCAGCTGGCCGGCGATGCGCGGCAGGCGGGCGATGCCCATATAGAAGACCCGCGTCTGCCCCGGCCGCGCCAAGGCCGGCCAATCGAGCTGCTCATCGAAGGGCGTGCCTTCGTCGGCCAGCTGCCCAGCCAGGAACACGCAGGCGCGCGCCATGCCGCGCTGCGTCAGCGGGATGCCGGCCGCCGCCGCGCAGCCGCTGGCGGCCGTGATGCCCGGCACCACCTCACAGACAATGCCGGCCTCGCGCAAGGCCAGCATCTCCTCGCCGCCGCGGCCGAAGACAAAGGGGTCGCCGCCCTTGAGCCGCACCACCTCGCGGCCGGCACGCGCCTGCTCGATCAGGATGGCATGGATCTGCGCCTGGCCCACCATGTGCGCGCCCGCCGCCTTGCCCACATTGATGCGCTCGGCCCGTGCCGGCAGCAAGGCCATGATCTCGGGCGAGATCAGGCGGTCATGCACCACCACCTCGGCCGCCTCAATGCGGCGCAGCGCCCGCAGGCTGAGCAGATCGGCCGCGCCCGGGCCAGCGCCGACCAGGCTCACCCGCCCCGGCTTGCAAGGGCCGCTCATGGCTCAGCCGCTTCTTCATCCATACAGCCCGGCCCCTGGTGGAAGACCAGCTCGGCCACCGGCCGGCCATCGCGCAGATGCTCGGCGATGATGCGGTCCAGGTTTTCACCCCGGGCATTGAAATACCAGGTGCCATCGGGCTGCACGCACATCACCGGCCCGCCCTTGCAGGCGGCAAAGCAGCTGACCCGGCTGCGCTTCACGCGCAGCTCGCCCTCGTGCAGGCCGGCGGCCTTGAACTTCTCGCCCAGGTTGTCGAACAGGGCTTGGGCCTCGCCATCGGCCGTGCAGCGCGGGCCGGTGCAGACCAGCAGATGGCGCCGGTAGCTGGCGATCTTGGGGCGGACGATGGGCGCGTCCGAAGTCGGTGGAGAGAGCTCGTCATCATTCATGGTGTGGCAAGGGCTTTCTGGCCGGAAGGGCGTTTGAGTATGGAGGGGCGGCGTCCGCGCAGGCGGCGCCAGCCGAGCACGGCGCCCGCGGCCGTCAGCGCCAGGCCAGCCAGGCTCAGGCCGATGACCCAGGCATCGCGTGCCCAGCCCAGGCCGAGCAAGGGCGGCAGATCCCAGCGATGCAGGGCATGGAAGAGCCAGCGGTTCCAGCGGCCGGCGGCATCCAGGCGCAGGGCGATGCGGGCGCTGCGCGGGTCGAGGTAGACACTCACGCCGTCGGCATAGTCCAGGCGGTAGACGGGAAAGCTGCGCGGGTGGTGGCGCAGCGGGTAGTAGTAGAGATCGCCCTCGTGCAGCCATTGGCCGGCTCGGAGCGCCTGATCAGGCCGTAAGGCTTCGGCAGCAGCGCGCAACTGCGCCTCGCTCAAGCCCTGGGGCAAGACCTGACCCTCGGGCGAGATCAACTCGCTGCCGCCCTGGGCCAGGCGCGCCAGCCACCAGGTCTGCGATTGAAAGCGCAGCGCCTCCAGCGCCACCACGCCCGGCCGAGACGCGGGCAGCGCCAGGGAGGTGGCTGGCAGGCTGCTGCCCTGCCAGCGCTGGCGCTCCAGCCGCGCGGCCTCACCATCGCCGCCGGGCCAGCCCCCCGGACCCATGGACAGCCAGCCGCTGAACAACCAGGCCAGCAGCACCGCGCCGCCGCCCAGGCCCAGCAGATGGTGCCAGCGCTGCCAGCGCTCACGGTAGGGCGAGACGCTGCCGCTGGCGTAGCGGCGCCGCAGGCGCAGGCGCTGCAGGCCCAGCATCAGGCCCAGCACACACATCAGCGCCGCCGCGCCGCTGCTCCAGAGAATGATCTGGCGCCAGAGTTCGCTGTGCTGGCGCAGCGGCGTGATGTAGATCCAGTGCGTGACCGAGCCCAGCCAGTTCCAGGCCCGCTCCCAACGGCGCGTGTCCAGCAGCAGCTCACCGCTGGCTTGGCCGATGTAGAGCTCCAGGCCCTCCTCGTCGCGAAAGGCCGCGCGGTAGAGCGGGCGCTGGGCGTTGAAGCGGCTGTAGACCGTCCACTGGTCGCGCTCCAACAGCTCCAGCTCGGCCAGCTCCAGCGGCCGCCCGCTCAGGCCCTGGGCATAGGCCCGGGCCAGCTCTGCGGCCTGGGCTGCATCGAGCGGCGGCCGCGGCTGACCGCTGAGGCCGTCGACCGCCCGCCAACGCTTGCCGGCCTGCAGCAGATAGACCGGCCGGCCCAGCTGCTGCTGCAGGCGCAGGCCGCCCGCCTCCGCTGGGGCCGAGGCGCCCAGCGCCGCCCAGGCCTGGACTGGCGTCACCGCAGGGGCCTGCGCGGGCAGCTCGGCCAGCGCCCTCTGGCGCTCTTCAGGGCGCAGCTCGGGCCGCGCCACAAAGAGCATGACCAGGCCCGAGAGCAGCCACAGCAGCACCAGCAGGCCCAGGGCGATGCCGGCCCAGCGGTGGATCAGATGAAGACGGCGCCACATCGCTTGAGCTCCCGGCGGTCAGTCGAAGCGGTAGTCCAGCACCAGATCGGCGCTGCGCGGCTTGCCGAGCATGGCCTGGCTGGCGGTGTAGGTGCTACTGGCATAGAGCCGGTCACCGAGATTGCGCAGCTGCAGGCGCAGCGCGCCCTGGCGGCTGAAGCGCCAGCCCAGCGAGGCGTCGAGCACGGTGTAGCCGGGCAGGCTCTGCGTGTTGGCCGTGTTGGTGTAGCGCTGGCCGACATGGCGCAGGCCGGCGCCCAGGTCGAACTCGCCCTGCTGGCGGCTGAGCCAGAGATTGGCCAGGCGCTCGGCCACATTCGGTGCGCGCTTGCCCGCCAGCGAGAGACCGGCGCTGTCGAAGAGCTCGGTGTAGCGGGCGCGCAGCAGGCTGGCATTGGCATCGAGGCGCCAGCCCGGCGCCGGCGTCCAGGCCAGGCCCAGCTCCAGGCCCCGCGAGCGCAGTCGCCCGCCCTGCACGCTCTCGCGCGGGTTCTTGGGGTCGGGCGTCAGGATGTGGGTCTTGGCGATCTGGAACAGGGCCACCGTCCACTCCAGCACCGCGCCCGCCTGCTTGAAGCCGACTTCGGCCTGCCGGCCCTCGGTCAGGCGCAGGGCAGCATTGGCCTTGCTCAGTGTGGCGATGGTGCCCACCGGGTCGGTGCCGCTGCTGAGCTGGCCGTAGAGGCTTTGTGCCGGGCTGAGCTGCCAGACCGTACCCAGGCGCCAGGCGGTGGGCGTGAAGCGGCCGCTCCAGGCATCGGGCTTGGGCGAGAGGATCTGGCGATCAACGACGCTGCGGTCGCGGCGCAGGCCGGCGCTGAGATGCCAGCCGTCCAGCGGCTGCCAGTCGGCCTCGGCGAACACCGCCAGCTGCTCGGTCTGCGAGCGGTTGCGAGGCAGCAGCTCGGCCGCGGCGATGTAGTGGCCGGCGTCGAAGCCATGCAGGGGCACGCTGCTCACCGTCTTGTACTCGTACAAATCATTGGAATGCTGAAAGCGCAGATCCATGCGTTCCGCGCCCAGCGACCAGTTCAGACGAGCACCCGGCCCACCCTGACCGCCCTGCCCCAGCAGCTCGGCGCGCAGCCCGTTCTGGCGCAGCTCATGCGCGATGCCCAGATAGCCTGAGCGCCGCACCGTCTGCGCATCGGCGCTGAGCGCGTACTCCTCCAGGTTCTGCCAGCG
The DNA here is from genome assembly GCF_058794035.1 of Roseateles sp. GW835-FHT13E02. NCBI lineage: Bacteria > Pseudomonadati > Pseudomonadota > Betaproteobacteria > Burkholderiales > Sphaerotilaceae > Roseateles > Roseateles sp. GW835-FHT13E02. The sequence continues at coordinate 148,149 of NZ_JBXAGJ010000014.1, read as the reverse complement.
CCGGTCGGCTTCGAAGCGGTAGGCCACCACGCGGGCGGCCAGGCCCTCGGCCAGCTGCCAGTCCAGGCGGGCGCGAGCGCGCTCTTGGTCCATGCGCCAGATCGCATCGCTGATGTTGTAGTTCTCGCCGCGCAGCTCGGCCCAGAGCTGGCCGTTCTTCAAGGGAGAGCCAAAGTAGGCCGTGGGGCTGTCGCGGTGGATGTCCAGGCTCAGGTCCACGCGCAGATCGGGCGTGGCCTGCCAGCGCAGCAAGCTCATCAGCTTGCGGTTGCGATGCTGGCCGCGCGCGACAAAGCCATCGCCGCCCTTGGCCAGCGCATCCAGGCGCAGCCCGAGTTGCTCGCCCAAAGGCCGGCCCAGGCCCAGGCCCAGGCGGTACTCGCCGTCCGTGCCCAAGCCGGCAGTGAGTTCGCTGCGCGCCTCGCGGCCCGGCGATTTGCGCACCAGATTGATCAGGCCGCCGATGGCGCCGTCACCAAACAGCACCGAGGCCGGCCCGCGCAGGATCTCGATGCGCTCATAGCCAAAGCTGTCCGCCGGGCTGGACTGGGTGCCCGAGGCCGTGGCCATGCGCAGGCCATCCTCGGCCTGGGCCACCGAGTCATTGCCGCTGAAGCCGCGGCTGCTGTAGGTGCTGCCCGAGCCCGGCGAGCCCAGGGCCGCCAGGCCGGTGCTGCGCGAGACCAGCTCGGCCACGCTGGCATCGCCCCGCGCGCGCAGGCGCTCCACGTCCAGCACCTCGACGCTGGCGGCCGTTTCCAGCGGGCTCAGGCCCAGGCGGGAGGCGGTGCTTTGCGGCGCTTGCAAGACACTGCGTGCCCCGCGCTGCGCCTGGCCCTGCACCTCCACACGCTGCAGCGCCTGCGGGCTCGCAGGCGCAGGCGCGCTTGCCTCCGCCGCAGCTTCTGCCCATGCCGGCGACAGCAAGGCCAGGCTCAGGCCCAGCCACCACAAAGTCCGGCTCCACGGCCCTGGCTTCCCTCGTCCCATGCACTTCATCTTTGTTCTCTGGCTCACTTCAAACACACACACTTCTTCTTTCTGCTCCCGCAGACCCATCGTTCAGGCCGCTTCCTCAGTGGCAGCCTCGACGGGCTCGTCCTCCAGCGCCTCGCTCAGCGTGGCGCGGATGTAGTCAGGCGGCAGGCGGTGGCGCGCGGCCAGAACCTCGATGCTGTCGCCCGCGGCATGGTCGGCCTGCAGCCCTTCCAGCCAGCCCAGCAGGCCGGTGGACAGCGAGCGTCCTGGCCGCTCACCCGCGCGCGTCTCGCCGCCTTCGCTCAGGTCGTACTTGTTGGCATAGCCGCGCGGCGTGACCATCAGGCCATGCTGGATCACGGTGTTGCTGTTGCCGATCAACACCGTGCTCAACATGCCGATCTCGCACTCGCTCATGCGGTCCAACGTCGTGAACTCGATGCGCTCGCGCCGGCGGTAGGCGCTCTTGACCACGGCCACCGGTGTGTCCGGACGGCGGTGGCGCAGAAAGAGTCGCTGCGCCTCGACGATCTGGCGTGTGCGCCGGCCGCTCTTGGGGTTGTAGAGCGCCACCACAAAATCCGCCGCCGCGGCGGCATCGAGCCGGCGCGCAATCGTCGGCCAGGGCGTCAGCAGATCGGACAGAGAGATCGAGCAGAAGTCATGCGTCAGCGGCGCGCCCACGCGCGAGGCGCAGGCATTGATGGCCGAGGCGCCGGGCACGATCTCCAGCTGCACCGGGTCATTCGGCGTCCAGCCGGCCTGGAACAGCACCTCGTAGGTGGGCCCGGCCATGCCGTAGACGCCGGCATCGCCCGAGGAAATCAGCGCCACCTTCTTGCCCAGGCGGGCCTGCTCCAGCGCGCTGACCGCCCGGTCCAGCTCCTCGGTCATGCCTTTGCGCACGATCTCCTTGCCTTCCAGCAGATCGGCCACCAGCTTGATGTAGGTGACGTAACCGATCACCACATCGGCCTCGGCAATGGCTGCGCGCGCGCGCAGGGTCATGTGCTCGACGCTGCCGGGGCCGATGCCCACCAGCATGATGCGGCCGGGGCTGGGATGGTTGGGCTCGCTGGCATCGCTGGGCTTCAGTGCTTCATTCATGGCTTCATTCCTTGTGTGAGCGGGCCACCGACACGGTGGCATGGCGCCCATCGGCGCCGCGGTGCTTGTGTTTTTCCAGCAGCAGATCGCTGACCCGGCCGCCGCCCAGCAGCAGGGCCGCGGCCTCGCTGACCGAGGGCGTGCCGGTGTGGCGCCGCACCGTCTCCGAGGGGTTGGGCACCTCGACACGGGCCAGCTCGGCCGCGCTGTAGAAGCGCAACGGCCAGCCCTGGGCCGCGGCAAAGGCGAGCAGGCCGGCCTCGTCGGCCTTGAGCGCGATGCTGGCCAGGCCGCGCACCTGGGCCGAGCCGCAGCCCAGGCGCACCAGGGCCTGGGCCACCGCCTGGGCGATGGTCTCGGCCGAGGTGCCGCGATCACAGCCCAGGCCCAGCACCACCGGGCCCTCGCATGGCAGGCTCATGCTCATGCCAGCGGCGGCCGGTAGACGACCAGGCGCTCGGCCAGGCGCTGCCAGAGGACTTCAGGAACCTCCGCATGGGTGACCCAGAGCACGGCCTTGAAGCGGGCCAGGTCCACCTCGGCGAAGCGCTCGAAACGCTGGATGTGGGCCGGCAGCGGCGTCGGCCGCGTCCACCAATGCGGGCTGCCAGCCTCCTGCACAAAGGCGATCGGCTCCTCGTTGACCACATGGGCGGAGACGCGGGTGATGTTGATCTTGGGCGCCTCGACCCGCCAGCCCAGCTCGCGACCCAGGATGTCTACCGGAATGGTCTTGCCCACGTCCGAGGCCGTGGTCAGCACCGGCGTGGCGCGCAGCAGGGCCGCGATCTGCTCGGCCATGGCATTGGCGCCGCCGACATGGCCGCTGAGCACCGGGATGACGAACTCGCCCGCATCGTCGACCACCAGCACGCCGGGATCCTCGTCCTTGCTCTTCAGATGCGGCGCGATCAGGCGCACCACGGCGCCCAGGGAGACGAAGAACACGATCTGGTCATAACGCGCGAACAGCGCGGCCATCTCGTCCTTGAAGGCGCCGCTGTAGACGCGCAACGGGTTGGTCAGGCCGGCCAGGGCGGGCGCGAACTTCTCGGCCACGCAGAGCTCGGCCTGCGGCAGCTCGCGCGCCAGGGCCGCCGCCTGCGCGGCGCCATGCTTGGTGATGGCCACCAGCACCACCCGCGGCAGGGGCGCTGCAATCTCAGTGGAATTCATACATCGCTCTCTTCTTGTTCGTTCACGTCATCGGCCGGCCCGGTGCCCGCCGCGTCCTTTTTGCGGCAGCCGCGCTGCAACTCGCCCCGCACCCGCCCCGGATTGCGCACCAGCAGCAGGGACAGGTAATTGACCTTGGTCCCGCGCAGGCTGGCCACCTCGTGGACGATGCGCTCGACCGGGCTTCCGGCTTTCTCGATGAAACGGCTGTGGGCCAGCAGGCCGCGCCGCTCCAGCAGGTCGATCAAGTCGTCCAGCAGGGGCTTGACCTTCATCAGCACCAGGGTGTCGAAGTCCTCCAACATGCGTTCGACCGCGGCAATGCCGTAGGCCGCCGGCACGATGGCGATGGTGTCGTCCTGCTCGGACAGCGGCATTTGCAGCTGGGCACAGGCGGCGTTGAAGGAATTGACCCCAGCGACGATCTCGATGCGGGCCTCAGGCTCCAGCTCGCGCAGCACCCGGGCCAGATAGCCAAAGCTCGCGTAGGTGGAGGCATCGCCCTCGACCAGAAAGAGCACGTCCTGTCCCTGGGCCAGCAGGGCCCGCACCGTGTCGGCCGCCTTGAGCCAGTGGCGGGCCAGCTTCTCCGCGTCATGCGTCATCGGGAATAGCAGGGACTGGTGCTGCGCGGGCGGCTGCAGGCCGGCGCGCAGGGCGATGTCCAGGGCATAGCTGTCCTTGCGCAGGCTGCGCACCGGATAGGTCCAGACGGCGTCGCGCCGCTCCAGCAAGGCCCAGCCGCGGCGCGTGATCAGCCCCGGGTCGCCGGGGCCGAGTGAGACGCCGTACAGCATCCCTTTGGCTTGCACGAGCTTCTCACTCATGTCGCAGTCCCGCGCTGCGCGCACACCACCCAGACCGGGTTCTCCGCCGCCAGCCTGTGCATGTGCAGGATGGGTTTGCTGCGCGAGGCCTGCAGCTGCAGCACATCCCAGCTCGCGCCCACGGCTTTCAGCGCCGCCACCGCCGTGGCCAGGTTCTCCAGGGTCACGAAGTTCATCACCAGCCAGCCCTGGGGTTTGAGCCGGGCCAGCACGCGCTCGATCAGCTCGACCAGCTCGCCGCCCGAGCCGCCGATGAAGACGGCATCCGGCGCGGGCCAGGCCTCCAGGCCCTCGGGCGCGCGGCCCTGTTGGCTGCTGTGGTTGCTCAGGCCCAGGCTGCGGCGGTTGCGCTCGATGATGGCGGCGTCCTCGCTGTTCTTTTCGATGGCGTAAACATGGCCCTCGGGGCAGAGCCGCGCCGCCTCCAGGCCCACCGAGCCGGAGCCGGCGCCGATGTCCCAGACGATGCTGTTGGTGCGCAGCTGCAGGCGCGCCAGCGACACCGCGCGAACCTCGCGTTTGGTCAAGAGGCCTTTCTCCGGCTGGCGTTGCTCAAAGCGCTCATCGGCCAGGCCGAAGAGCACCGGCCGCGGCCGCGGCTGCAGGCGCAGCAGCAGCATCACATGCAAGGGCGCAAAGCGCAGCTCGGCCACCTCGGCCACACTGAGCTCGGCCCGGACCCGCTCGCCCGGCTGGCACAGGGACTCGGCCACGGCGATCTGAAAGGCCTCGCCCAGCCCTTCGGCCAGCAGCATGCGGGCGATGCGATCGGCACTGTTCTCCGGGCTGGTCAGCACGGCCACCCGCTCGTGCTGGCGCAGGGTCTGCAGCAGGGCGTAGAGCCCATGCGTGGCATCGGCGCCGGGCTGCCACTCGCCGGCATCGCGGCTGTGCACCGAGCAGAACTTCAGGTCCTGCCAGGGCAGGCCCAGGCGGGCGCAGGCCAGCTGGATGGTGCTCAGGTTGGGCAGCACCTCCAGCGCGTCGATGCACAGGCGCGCCGCCAGATAGCTGGCGATGCCAAAGCACAGCGGGTCGCCGGTGGCCAGCACCACGCAGCGCTGGCCCTGGGCCTGGGCCTCGCGCACCCAGAGCGGCACCTGGGACAGGGCGCTGCCGATCTCATGCCGGCGCGCGCCGGGCGCGATCTCGGCCGCGAACAGTGCCAGGGTGCGGGCCGCACCGATCACGCAATCGGCCGCGCGCAGCTGGGCCAGGGCGGCCGCACTGAGGCTGGCCGCGCCATCGTCCAGCACGCCGATCACCTGGCAGCGCCGGCCGCTGAAGCGCTGGCCTTCGTAGCGGGTGTCCTCGCCCAGCGGCAGGCCCGGCGCATGGGTGTGAGTTTCAGAAATCGTCATGTCTGTCATCTGGGTGTTCTTCAATCGCTGGCCGCCTCGGCCAGCTTGCGGCCCTCGAAATCGCAGACCAGCACGGTCAGGCGGAACTTGCCCGGGTAGCGGCCCATCAGGGTCTGCACCACGCGCTCGGCCAGGGCCTGGTGGAACTCCAGCACCAGGCCCAGGGCCTCGACGCGCTCGCTGGCATAACGGGCGGTTTCGGCGTTTCGGATGTCCTCGCAGACCTCGGCCGGCACACCGATGCCGGCGCAAAGCTCGGCCAGCAGGCCGGTGTCCACCTCGGCGCGGCCGGCGTGGGTGATGGTCTCGCCCTGGGCGATCTTGGTCAGCTTGCCCACCATGCCGCCGATCACCACATGGGCCAGGCGGGCCTTGACCGCCGCGTCCAGCGCATAGCGCAGGAAGTCGCCCATCTGCACAAAGCAGGCCTGCGGCAGCTCGGGGTATTCGGCCATGACGAACTTCTCGGTGCGGCCGCCGGTGGTCAGGGCCACCATGCCGGCGCCCGTGGTTCCGGCGACCTGCACGCCCTGCACCACGCTGGCCCGGTAGGCCGCCGTCGAGTAAGGCTTGACGATGCCGGTGGTGCCCAGGATGGAGATGCCGCCCAGGATGCCCAGTCGCGCGTTGAGCGTCTTCTTGGCCATCTCCAGGCCTTGCGGCACCGAGATGCAGACCTCCAGGCCCAGCTCGTCGAGCAGGCTCTGGCCGATCTCACGCACGTTGTCCTCGATATTGCGGCGCGGCACCGGGTTGATGGCCGGGCCGCCCACCGCCAGGCCCAGGCCCGGCATGGTGACGGTGCCGACGCCGAAGCCGCCGGCCAGCAAGACCTGACCCTGCTGCTCGGGGCGCAGGCGTACATCGGCGGTCAGATGGGCTTTGTCGGTGCAGTCCGGGTCGTCGCCGGCATCCTTGATGACCATGGCATGAGCGACACGGGCCAGGCCTTCGCCTTCGCAGCGACCGTCCTGCACGGCGAACTGCACCCGCTGGCCATTGGGCAAGAGGCATTCCACCGTCTCGGGCACGGCGCCATGCACCAGGCCCAGCACCGCCGCCCGAGCGGCCGCGGCCGAGCAGGCGCCGGTGGTGAAGCCGGTGCGGGTGCCGCGCTTGACGGTCTTGTCCATCATGGCCGCGCCGATCCCCTGTGCTGCAGCTCGCGCGCCTCGGCCAGGCCCAGCAGGGCATGGATGGCCGCCACCACCAGGGTGGAGCCGCCCTTGCGGCCGCGGATGACGATCCAGGGCACCTCGTCCAGCTCGGCCATCAAGTCCTTGCTCTCGGCCGCCGAGACAAAACCGACCGGCATGCCCACCACCAGAGCCGGGCGCACGCCCTGCTCGCGGATCAGGCGAACCAGCTCGATCAGGGCCGTGGGCGCATTGCCGATACCGACGATGGCCCCGTCCAGCAGGCCCAGGGCCTGGGCCTTGCGCATGGCCTGCACGGCGCGCGTCGTGCCCTGCTCGGTGGCTGCCTGGATGACATCGGCATCGCTGATGAACTGATGCGTGCCCATGCCGAAATGCGCCAGGCGCGGGCGCGAGAGGCCGACGCAGATCATTTCCACATCGGCCACCACGCGGCTGGGCGCGCGCCCGCCCGTGGCCAGGATGGCGGCCAAGCCGGCCTCGACCGCCTGCGGGTGAAAGTCCGTCAGGCCGTTGAAATCGAAATCGGCATTGGCATGGATCATGCGCCGCACCACCGGCCACTGCTGCGCGTCGTAGCCATGCGGGCCGACCTCGCGGTCGATCACCGCGAAGGAGTCATGCTCGATGGCCCGGCCGGCCGCGGTCAGCTGCTCGGTGACGGTGTTGCCCAGGACCTGGTGGATGCTCATACCGGGGCATGCCCGTGGGCATGGGCGTCGTGGGGGTGATGGTGGTGGTGGTGCTCGTGATCGTGCGCGTGGCTGTGCTCATGTGTGTGGTCGTGCGAGTGGTCGTGCGAATGCGGGTGGTCATGCGAATGCCCGTGCGCATGGTCATGCCCATGGTCGTGATCGTGCACATGCGGCTCCGGCCCATGGTGATGGCCGCCATGGCCCAGGCTGACGGCGATCTCGCGGAACTTGCAGCCGTCGCAAGGCATCAGGGCGGCCGGGGCGCCCGCGCGCAGATCGGCGGCGCGCTGCTCCAGCAGCTCGAAGATCTCGCGCTCGGCCCCGAAGTAATCGGCCAGGGCAAAGCGCAGCTGCGGGTACTGCAAGCGCAGATGCTCGACCTGGCGCTGGATGCGGCTGATCAAGGTGCCGCTGAACAGGTAGTACGGCAGCACGACGATCTGCGTCATCAGCTGCTGGCTCTGGCGTTGCACCACCCGCTCCAGACGCGGGTGGGTGATGCCGGTGAAGGCCACATCGACCAGCTCATGGTCGCCCTCCTCCAGCAGCCAGCGCGCCATCTTGGCCACATCGCCATTGGCCTGGCGGTCCGAGGCACCGCGGCCCAGCAGCACCACGCCGGTATTGCGCGGGTCGGGCATGTCCAGGCTCATCATGGCCTGGCGCAGGCGGCGCTTGAGCAGGGCGAGGATGGGGTCGCAGGCGCTCAGGTGCGGGGCATAGAGGAACTGCGTGCCGGGGCAGTCCAGGCGCGCGCTGTCGATGGCCTGCGGGATGTCCATCTTCACATGCCCGGCGGCATTGAGAATCAGCGGCAGCACCAGCACGCGCTGCGCGCCGAGCGCCGCGCGGCGCAGGCCACCATGCAGCATCACCGGCGCAAACTCGATGAAGCAGACCTCGATGCGCCAGCCCGGCTGACGCTGGCGCCATTGCTCGGCAAAGGCCTCGATCTCCTCGTTGGCGCCGGCCTCGCGCGAGCCGTGGCCCACCAGCAGGATGGTTTCGTTGGGAGTGTTTGACATGGCAACAGAGCCTCAGAGTTCGGGCTGGGCCGGCACGCTGGCGCGGCGGAAGCGGTGGGTGAAGCTGGGGTCGTAGAGCTTGGACTTGGCCAGCTCGGGCCAGTGGCGCGAGCCCAGGGTCGGGCTGGCGATGACCATGGACTGGCTGACGATGCCGGCCTCGCGGCAGCGCTGCTTCACATCGGCCAGGGTGGCGCGCAGGATCTGCTCTTCGCCCGGCCAGGAGGCCTTGTGCACCACCAGCATGGGCGCGTCCTCGGCCCAGCCGGCCGCACGCAGCTCGGCCGTGAGCTGGCCCAGCAGGGTGATGGACAGGAAGATGCACAAGGTGCAGCGGTGCGCGGCCAGGGCTGCCAGCTCCTCGCCCGCCGGCATGGGCGTGCGCCCGGCCACGCGGGTGAAGATCACCGTTTGCGTCAGCTCCGGCAGGGTGAAGGTCTCCACCGCCGCCGCGGCCGAGGCCATGGCCGAAGAGACACCCGGCACCACGCGCAGCGGCACGCCCGCCGCATCAAGCGGCTGCACCAGCTCCATCAGTGCGCCGTAGAGCGCCGGATCGCCGGTCTGCAGGCGCAGCACGGTGTCGTGGCGCGCGGCGCGCTCGATCAGCCAGGCCGACATCTGGTCCAGCGTCATGCCCTTGGAATCGGCAATCTCGCAGCCCGGCGGCGCCCAGCGCGTGGCTGCCTCGTCGACCAGGGAGCCGGCAAACAGGATGGCGCCGGCGCGCTCGATCAGGCCCCGGCCCTTGACCGTGATCAGGTCCGGGTCACCTGGGCCAGCGCCGACAAACCAGACCGTGCCGGGCTCGGCTCGCGCCTCGCTCATGCCCGACCCGGCTGCGGTGCAAAGCACTGGGCCGCCAGCGGCAGGCGGCGCAGCGGGCCATCGGCACGCAGCAGCCACAGCGTGCCCAGCGTCACCAGAGGCTCCAGCAGCACGACCGGCGCGTAGGCCACGGCAAAGCGAGCCCACTCGGCCAGGCTGGTCTCGCCCTGGCCCATGGCCAGCCAGAAACCCACCATGGCAATCACGCCGCCGTAGTAGGCGCTGTCCAGCTGCAGCAAGGTCTTGACCGTGACCGGCCGCTCGCCGTGGACGAGGCGTCGGGCCAGGCCGTGGTGCACCGCCATCAGCGGCAGCATCAGCGACAGCGAGTTGACCGCCAGATGCACCAGATCCTGCGGCTCGAACACCAGGCCTTGCAGCAGCAGGCCCAGGGGCAGGCCCAGAAGCGTGGGCACAAAGCCAAAGCTCAGGTAGAGCGGCATGGCGCCGAGGAAATGCAGCTCCGACGGGCCCGCCTTCATGTGAAAGGCCTGCATGAAGAGCGAGAAGAACAGCGCCGCCAGCAAGGTGCGCAGCAAGAGCGCCGGCTGCTTGAACAGCGGCGGCAGATGCGCCAGCACCAGCGGCGCGGCCACGGCGGCGGCCAGGGTCAGTTTGGCGGGGGCGATCAGCCCGGGTTCGATGTGCATGGTGGCAGCTCCGATGGGAGTGGAATGAAGGGGTGGTGGAACACAGCGCAGCCGAGAGCGGGTCGCGCAGGGACAGGCCACGCGCAGGCCTCGGCCGGAGCCGGGCGCATGCGTCAGCGGGAAAACAGTTCTCGGGGGCGGGGTGAGATGCGGGGTCAGCGGCGCGGCGCCTGGCGCAATCGGCCATGCAGCAGCCTCAGCCGGCCGCTGCGGCGCAAACGCGCAAACGAACCAGCACAAGGGCACAACGGCCCGACGAGCGAGAACCCGAAGCTCAGACCCGACCAGGGCCTAGGAGGGAGAGGAATCCATGGGTAGAGACACCGAAACAGCGCGATCGCCCGCTTCCCCGCAGGTTTTCGCCACATGGTGCGGCAGCCCAAAGGCTGCGGCGCACCGCTTCGTTGGCCGGTATCCGGGCTGGTGAAATCGAGTCCATCGCCTTCCCAGATGCAGACAACAACATCCAGTGGCTTGAGATGAACCCTGAGGCCGGCTTGGCGCAAGGCCAGGCCGCTTCGTTCACGCACCGTTGCGGGGGCAGCTCAGTCAGGCAAGGTCCGAAGGGACGGCTTGCATCTACTGATTCCCGTTTAACTGCAGGACTTTTGGGAGTCCCACGAGCACCAACAGGGCACCATCCTAGCGCAAAACCCCCGGGGCCAACAAGCGCTGTGCGAACTGCGGGTTAGGCAGGAGCCGCCGCAACAAGGCCCGCAGCGCAGCGCCCTTGCCGCCGCAGGGGCCGAGCCCCGGCCCTAGAATGCAAGTATGAACTCCTCGACCTTTTGGTTTCGATCATTGCCAGCCGCCCTGGTTCTGCTGAGCGGCCTGCTTTGCGCCTCGGCCCAGGCGGCCGATCCGGCACCGGCCAAGCCCGCCCCGGCGCCTGAAGCCCCTGCGGCCGCAGCTGCCGATGGCGTAGCCGATGCGCGCGTGACCGTCACCGTGATCGAGGATGACAGCACCCGCATCGAAGAGACCCGGGTGCGCGGCCAGACCCAGAAGGTCACGGTCCAGTCCAAGAACAGCAAGCTACCGAGCTACGAAATCATCATGGGCGATGGCAGCCGCGACCTGTCGGCCGGCCCGGGCTCCACGCGCGGCGCCGCCGGCAAGCGCGTTTGGAACGTTTTCAACTTCTGAGCGCGAGGCCCGGCCGCCTGAGCCTCACCCCTCAAGCCGCCGCCGCGCCCGCCTCGATTCCCACGCTGTAGCAAGCGATCAAGCAGTGCTGACATGGCCGTATTTACCGAAGTGACACTCGAGCAGGCGCAAGCCCTGATCAACCGTCTGGACCTGGGCCAGGTGCTGGAGCTGCGCGGCATTGGCGCCGGCATCGAGAACACCAACTACTTCCTGACCACCGAGCGCGGCGAGTTCGTGCTGACCCTGTTCGAGCGACTGAGCTTCGAGCAGCTGCCCTTCTACCTGCAGTTCATGAAGCACCTGGCCGCGCGCGGCCTGGCCGTGCCCGACCCGCAGGCCGACGCGCGGGGCGAGATCCTGTTCGAGATCCAGGGCAAGCCGGCCGCCCTGGTCAACAAGCTGCGCGGCGGCCACCAGCTGGCGCCCGATCTCTTCCACTGCGAGCAGGTCGGCGCCGCCCTGGCCCGCATGCATCTGGCCGGCCAGGATTTCCCCCTGCACCAACCCAATCTGCGCGGCCTGGCCTGGTGGACCGACACCGTGCCCGTGCTGCTGCCCCATCTGGCGCTCGAGCAAGCGGCCCTGCTGCGCGAAGAGCTGGCCTACCAGCAGCAGCTGGCCGCCTCGCAGAGCTTTGCCGAGCTGCCGCGCGGGCCCATCCACGCCGACCTGTTCCGCGACAACGTGATGTTCGAGCTGCTGCCGCCGCAGCCCGAGGGCGTGCAGCCCCTGCAGGGGCGCGAGCGCCTGAGCGGTTTCTTCGACTTCTATTTCGCCGGCGTCGACACCTGGCTCTTCGATCTGGCCGTGTGCCTGAACGACTGGTGCATCGACCTGGCCAGCGGCCGCCTCGACGAAGCACGCGCCCAGGCCTTTGTGACCGCGTACGAATCCGTGCGGCCGCTCAGCGGCACCGAGCATCGCCTGCTGCCCGCCCTGCTGCGCGCGGCAGCGCTGCGCTTCTGGATCTCGCGGCTCTGGGATGTGCACCTGCCGCGCCAGGCCAGCCTGCTCAAGCCGCATGACCCCAGCCATTTCGAGCGCGTGCTGCGCGAGCGCATCGCGCGCGCCTGGCATGCCCTCCCATCCACGTGAAGCGCCCACACGCGCCCCACCACGCCCCCATCGAGTTTTTGAGAAGTCCACGGAATGAGTGACGCCAGCCGCCCCACCCCCGCCATGATGCTGCACCTGCAGACCGTGCCGGCACGCAACGGCCTGCTCTGGATACGCCATGGCTTCAAGGTCTTCCAGCGCCGCCCTCTGGCCCTGGCCAGCCTGTTCGCCACCTTTGTGTTCCTGGCCTTTGTGCTGCTGCTCCTGCCGGGCGTGGGCATGGTCGCGCTGCTGATGGCCGTGCCCCTGCTCTCCCTGGCCTTCATGCTGGCCACCCATCTGGTGCTGCAAGAGAAGACGCCGACCGCCGCCGTGTTCCTGGCGCCGCTCAAGCTGACCCAGCAGCGCCGCAACAACCAGCTGCTGCTGGGCGCCATCTACGCCCTGGCCACCGTGGGCATCAGCCTGCTGGCCGAGTGGGTGGACGGCGGTGCGATGGAGCAGTTGCAAACCCTGCTCGGCAAGGATGCGCCCAAGGCCGAGGTCGATGCCTTGCTGGCCGACCCACGCCTGTTCTGGGGCGCAGTCACACGCCTGGGCCTGGCCGGCCTGCTGTCCATCCCCTTCTGGCATGCGCCGGCCCTGATCCATTGGGGCGGCCAGGGCCTGATGCAAGCCCTGTTCTCCAGCACCCTGGGCGTCTGGCGCAACAAGACGGCCTTCGCCTACAACGCCCTGCTCTGGGGCGGCCTGCTGATGGGCGCCTCGGCCATCTGCAGCCTGCTGCTCGGCGCGCTCGGCCTCGGCCAGTACCTGCCCCTGGTGGCCATGCCGGTGGGCCTGATGCTGACGACGGTGTTCTACACCTCGCTCTACTTCACCTTCATCGACTGCTTCATGTTCGGTGCACCCAAGGATTTGCCCGCCGCCCAAGGCGAGTGAGCTCAGCCCCGCCCAGGGCTGAACGTCTTGGCACCGCCCCTCCTGGCGACAACCCTAGCTCCACCAGCCGCACAAAATGTTAACGTTCACCTCAAATAACACGCCAGCCACCACAGGGCCGGCCCACACCGAGGAGACGTCGACATGATGATGATGATGATGGTGCCCATGAAACGCGCACGGCTCTGGCGCCCCGCCCTGCTCGCCCTGGCCAGCAGCCTGGCCCTGCAGACTGCCCAAGCCCAGACCGAGAGCGACTACGCCCAGCTGCGCAGCCGCTGGCTGCAGCAGCTGACCGGCAGCCCCAGCACCCTGCCCGAGCGCCAGGCCGCCCTGGCCGAGCTGGCCGACAAGGCCGAGCTGCACTGGCAGGCCATCGACCTTTCCAGCAGCACGCCCGGCCTGTGGCCCGATCTGCAAAGCAGCAGCGATGCCTCGGTGCTGACCAGCCATTACGCCCGCCTCTTGCTGATGGCGCGCGCCCAGGCCACGCCGGGCTCGCGCCTGTTCGGCAACCCCACGCTGGCCAGCGCCGTGATCGATGGGCTGGCCTGGATGCACGCCAATCGCTACCGCCCGGGCCTCAGCCGCTACGGCAACTGGTGGGATTGGGAGATCGGCGCGCCGCAGGCCTTGAGCAGCATCCTGACCTTGATGCATGGCGCACTCAGCACCGAAGAGCGCGGCCGCTATCTCGCCACGATTGATTTCTACGTGCCCGACGCCACCCACCGCGGCAACCAGCCCAGCCTCGAGGAAACCGGCGCCAACCGCCTGGACAAGGCCTTGATCGTCGGCGTGCGTGGCGCGCTCGGCGGCTCGGACGAGCGCTTGCGCCACGCCCGCGACGCCATCAGCCAGACCCTGCCCAACGTCACCCAGGGTGATGGCTTCTACGCCGACGGCTCCTTCATCCAGCACAACTACGTGGCCTACACCGGCAGCTACGGTCTGGTGGTGATGGACAGCCTCTCGCGCCTGCTGCTGCTCTTGAACGGCAGCCTCTGGGCCCCGACCGACCCGCAGCTCAGCAACGTCTACGACTGGAGCGAGCGCGCCTTCCGCCCCCTGGTGCGCGATGGCGCCATGGCCGATTCGGTGCGTGGCCGTGCCATCGCCCGGCGCAGTTCCAGCAACCATTCCGCCGGCCGCAGCCTGATGGGCTCGCTGCTGCGCCTGGCCGAGGGCGCGCCCGCGGCCCAGGCGCAGCCGCTCAAGGAAATGGTCAAGGGCTGGCTGCAGCGCAACCGCTACCTCGGCCCCGGCTGCTTCACCGGCCAGGCCCTGGCGCCCGACAGCGCCTGCGCCAAGTTCAGCCTGCATGAGATCAGCCTGCTGCAAGACCTGCAAGCCAACACCAGCCTCAGCCCCGCGCCCGAGCGGCCCGGCGCCCAGGTCTTCGCCGCCATGGACCGCGCCGTGCTGCGCCATGCGGATTTCAGCTTTGATCTGAGCCTGTTCTCCAACCGCATCAGCGCCTACGAATCGGGCAATGGCGAGAACCTGCGCCCCTGGTGGACCGGCATGGGCATGAGCAGCCTGCACAACGCCGACCAGCAGGCCTTCGATGGCGACTACTGGGCCACGGTCGACCTGCTGCGCCTGCCCGGCACCACCACCGACCGCAGCAGCGCCGCCCTCAAAAACTGGGCCCTGATCAAGAACACCAGCAACTGGGTCGGCGGCGCCCAGCTCGAAGGCCGCTACGCCATCGCCACGCTGGACTTCGGTGCGCTCAACGTGACCGGCAGCTCGCTCAAGGGCAAGAAGGCCTGGTTCCTGTTCGGCGACAAGATCATCGCCCTGGGTGCGGCCATCAGCAGCACCGGCAGCCTGGCCGTGGAAACCGTGGTCGAGAACCGCAAGCTCAATGCGAGCGGCAGCAACGCGCTGACCGTGGGCGGCCAGACCCAACCCAGCATGCCGGGCTGGAGCGCCAGCCTCAGCAACACCGCCTGGGCCCACCTGGCCGGCAGCCAGCCGGGCGCGGACATCGGCTACGTCTTCCCCGACCGGCCCACGCTGCAAGCTCTGCGAGAGCAGCGCAGCGGCAGCTGGAAAGCCATCAAGTCCCAGGAACTGGACGACACGGTCAGCGCCCATTACCTGAGCCTGGCCATCCCGCACGGCCTCAAGCCCACGGCCGCCAGCTACAGCTATGTCATCCTGCCCGGCCGCAGCGCCACGCAGACCGCCGCCTTCGCGGCCCAGCCCACGCTCAAGATTCTGGCGCGCAGCACCGACCTGCTGGCCGTGCAGGACAGCAGCCTCGGCCTGGTTGGCGCCAACTTCCTGACCAATGGCAGCAAAACGCTGAACCTCGACGGCAAGCCCTTGCTGAGCAGCAGCGCCAAGGCCTCGGTGCTGATGCGCGAGAGCGGCGACGAGCTGGCCCTGAGCGTGGCCGACCCCACCCAGGTCAACACCGGCAGCATCACTCTGGATCTTCAGCGCGCCGCCAGCGCCATGCTGGCCAGCAGCCCCGGCATCACCGTGCTGCGCCTGGCGCCCACGGTGCAGCTGCAGGTCAATGTGGCCCAAGCAGCCGGGCGCTCTTTCGAGGCCCGCTTCCGGCTGCAGCGCTGATCCGCGCCCTCAGCCCGCCGCAGGCGGGTTCAGCTCTTGGGCCGAACCCGTCTGCGCCAGGATCTGGCGCCAGCGGTAGAAGGTCGTGTCGGAAAAGCGCCCATGCCGGCAGGCCTGGGTGACGCTCATGCCCGCCTCCACCTGCTGCACATAAAAGCGCATCACGGCTTCAGGCAGGGGCAGGCTGGGCCGGCCGCGTGCGTGCGTGACGAACAAGGCGTCCATCACCACAGCTCCGCCAGCGTCGGCGCCATGTCCACCACCTCACCCGCCTGCGGCAGGCGGGCGCAGAAATCGGCGCTCAAGGCCTGGCCGGCCTCGGGCTGCAGCTCCAGCACGGTCAGCGTGTTGCGGCCTTGGCGCAGCAGCGGCCAGGGCAGGTAGAGCGCCAGCTGCGGGCCACGCATCCAGTGGCGGCCGAGGTTGAAGCCATTGATCCAGACCTGGCCCTTGTGGCCGCCGTTCAGTCGCACAAAGCAGTCACCCGGCGCGTCCACCTCGAAGTCGGCGCTGAAGAACTGCGGCAGGCCGCTCTGCACCGAGGCCCCAGCGCGCACCTGCGTGGCGCCCGCCGGCAGCTCGGCCAGGGGCAAGGCGAAGTGCTCCCAGCACTGCAGCACATTGATGCCCAGGCGCACCCAACCCAGCAGGCCCTTGCGGTCATGCAACTGCGGGCCGTAGTTGACCCGGCCCTGGTTCTCCACCAGCAGCTCCAGCGTGGCCTCGCCGCCAGGCCAATCCAGCGCCAGGCTCAAGGCCCCGTTGCGTTCCAGCAGGCCCACGGGCCGGCCGTCCACAAACACCTGGGCGCGGTCATGCACGGCCTGCACCGACAGCGTCACCGGGCCTTTCGGGTGGCGCACCCGGCAGCGGTAGAGCGTGAAGCCGTAGTCCTGCCCCAGCTGCTCCATGCTGCGCGGGCACACATCGATGCGAGTGGGCGCCAGACCGTGCAAGGCCTCGAACCAGGGCTGGCAAGGCGCCAGGGCCAGGCCTTGCAGATCGAAGCGCGGCGCCTCGGGCGGCAGCGGTGGCAACTCGGGCGCCGGCAGGCCGCGGGCCTGCGCCTGCTGGCGCAGATGTGCCAGGATCACCGCCTTCATGGCGATGAATTTGGGCGTCACGCTGCCGTCCTCGGCCAGGGGCGCGTCGTAGTCGTAGCTGTTGACCGTGGGCTGGTAGGCCCCGGTCTTGAGATCGGTGTTGGCTCCGTTCATGAAGCCGAAGCTGGTGCCACCGTGCACCATGAAGATGTTGACCGAAGCGCCCGCCTCCAGGATCTGGCCCAGGCAGCGGGCAGCGTCCTCGCCGTCGCGGGTGTGGTGGGGCTCGCCCCAGTGGTCGAACCAGCCGTTCCAGAACTCCATGCACATCAGCGGGCCGCGGGGCTGGTGCTCGCGCAGCTTGGCCAGCTCCGAGGGCACGCGCGAGCCAAAGTTCCCAGTCTTGAGCAGATGCGGCAGCGTGCCGTGGGTCAACATGTGGTCGGTCGGGCCGTCCGAGGTGAAGAGCAGCACGCGCACGCCGTGGCGGCGCAGGCTGGCCTCGGTCCAGGCCAGGTAATCCTTGTCGCTGCCGTAGCTGCCGTATTCGTTCTCCACCTGCATGGCCAGGATGGGCCCGCCTTCGGTGATCTGCAGCGGCGTGAGAAGCGGCAGCAGCGCGGCAAAGAAGCGGTCCACCGCCGCCAGATAGGGCGGGTGGCTGCAGCGCAAGGCCATCTCACCGTCCGCCAGCAGCCAGGCCGGCAGGCCGCCGAACTCCCACTCCGCGCAGATGTAGGGCCCGGGCCGCACGATCACCCACAGGCCCAGGCGCTGGGCCAGCTGCACAAAGGCCACCAGGTCCAGCCGGCCCTCGAAACAGAACTCGCCCGGCCGCGGCTCGTGCAGGTTCCAGGCCACGTAGGTCTCCACCGTGTTCAGGCCCAGGGCCTTGAGCTTGAGCAGGCGGTCTTCCCATTGCTCGGGCAGCACGCGGAAGTAATGCAGCGCGCCGGACAGCAGCTGCACCGGCTGGCCGTTCAGCACAAAGTCATCGCCGCAGACGGCAAAGGTCGAGGGGGTAGGAATACAGGAGCTGGGGGACTGCATGGCATGAGCGCGGCGCCGATCGATCGAATGAACGATCACAAACCGCAAAGGGAAAGGAACAAGCAAAGACAAAAAAGGCGCCACCGCCGGCCTGATGCACCGGCGGCAGCGCCCGCACCCATCATCAATACTTCAGGCGCAAACCGAGGTAGAACTGGCGGCCGCTGCTGTAGAGCGCCGTGGTGGCATCAAAAGGCACGTTGGCATTGGCCGCGTTGTAGAAGCGGGTCACCGGCTTGTTGAGGTTCAGGCCTTCAAAGGTCAGGGTCACCGTGTCGTTGAGCTTGTAGTTGGCCGAAGCGGCCAGCGTGCCCGAAGCCGCCAGATAGTTCTGCGACAGGCCGTACAGGCCCACGCGCGAGGCGCTGCGGTGCGCATACGCCAGGCGGGCGCTGAAGACCTCGTCCTCGTAGTAGGCGCCCAGGTTGTAGCTGTTCTTGGAGGCGCCCAGCATGGGGTTGCCGTTGGCTTCCTTGGCATGGGCGTAGGTGTAGTTGGCCGAGACACCAAAGCCGCCCCAGACCGGCTGCTCATAGCCCAGCTCCAGGCCGCGCGAACGGCCGGTAGTGGCCGCCGGCGAGCTGACCAGGGTGGGCACCACGGCCGGGCCGCCCAGGGCCACCGGGATGGCCGTGTTCAGCTGCTGCTGCATGGAGCTGCCCGCGCCGATCAGCGTGTCGAAGTCCATCATGAACACCTGCGCCGACAGCACCGAGCGGCGCGCGAAGTACCACTCCAGGCCGAGGTTGTAGTTCTTGGCCACCACGGGCTTCAACTCGGCGTTGCCACCGGCCGCGGTGGACGGCGGGTTGTTGGCCGGGTTGTAGGCAAAGGCGCTGAGCGTCGAGCCCAGGGCGCTGTAGTCCGGGCGGGCCATCACCTTGGCCGCCGCCACGCGCAGCAGCAGCTTGTCGCTCAGGTCATAGCTCAGGCTGGCGCTGGGCAGGGCCTGGGTGTCGCTGCTCTCGGTGCTCTTGATGTAGAAGTTGCCGAAGCGCGAGCCGGTCACCAGGCTGGCGCCCTCGGGCACAAAGCCCTTGCAGGCCTCGGCCTGGGCCGGGCTGCCGTAGGTCAGGCCATTGCTGGCGGTGACGGCGCCGCAGGGCACGCCGGTGTTGGTGGTGACTTGCGTGCGGGTGCGCACCAGGCGCAGGCCGAGCTCGGCGCGCCAGTCGTCGCGCGCCAGCTTGGCCAGGCCGTAGGCCGCGCTGACGTTTTCTTTCACCGTGAACACGCCGGACACCGGGCGGTTGAACACCGGGTCGGCCGAGAAGTTGGCGTCCGACCAGGCCACCACGGCGGCTGGGTCAATCAAGGGCACGCCCGCGCCGCCGGGGTTGCCGCCCAGGCCGCTGCCAAAGTTGCTGGGGAAGCTGGCGCCGCCCCAGGCCGGCAGGCTGGTCAGTGCAACCTGGCCGTTCTTGGTGGCGTTCATCGGCGCGGCGCCCTTGACCGGGCGGCTGCCCTCGCGCTCATGCTCGGCAAATCGAGCGCCGAACTTGAGGGCCGAGATCAGGCAGCTCTCGGCGAAGCGGTACTCGCCGTCGATCTGGCCGTAGTTCTCGCGGTCCTTGCTGCGCTGCTGACTGAAGCTGTTGTCGGCGCCGGAGTTGCCAGGCAGATAGCTGAGCTTGCTGCCGTCAAAACCATTGGGCAGGCTCACCTGCACCGGCTTGTCCATGCCCTGGAAGCTGTAGGCCGTGGCCGTGTTGGGCAGGAAGGCGTAATTCCAATACAGGAAGGTGTCGCCCTGCGCGCGGGTGTGGCCGACCTGGCCCTTGAAGCTCAGCGCCTCACTGGCGCGGTAGTTGAAGTCGGCGTTCAGGTACTGAGTCTTGGAGGCCGCCAGCGGGTTGGCCTGCGTCTCCAGCTGAGCGCCCATGGCATTGCCGCTGTTGTTGAATCGCGCGGCGTTGATGCGCTCGCCGTCCAAGCTCACTTCGCTGGGCACCACGCCGCCGCTGGCCGCCACCGAATTGCCGGGGCGCACGAAGAAACGGGTGTTGGTGTAGCTGGCCTTGAGCTCGCTGTGGAAGGCGTCGAGGTTGACCGTCAGGTCCGGCGAGACCTTGAACTCGGCGCCCAGCACCGCGCCCTGGCGCTGGCGCTTTTGCTCGAACAGGCTGTTGATCAGGCCGCTGATGTAGAGCTTGTTGCCCAACTGGCCGCCATTGGCCTGGCCGGCCGGTGTGGCGGGCGAGAGGCGGGCCCAGGTGATCTCGGACTGGCCATCGCGGCGGATGTGGCGGGTCTGGTCAAACACCTGCAGCATCACACCCGCGTCGTTGGCCTCGTTCTTCCAGTTGAACAAGGCATTGAACTGCGGGTCGGTCTTGCCGGCCTGGTCGGCGTACACGCCTTGCAAGCCGATCTCGGCCGAGAAGCGCTTTTTGAACTCCAGCGGGCGGCGGGTGATGATGTCCACCGAGCCTGCCACGCCGCCCTCGAGCTGGTCGGCCGAGGCGCTCTTGCGCACCACCACCTGGCTGACGATTTCCGAAGGCAGCAGCAGGAAGCTGACGCTGCGCGCCGCGCCCGAGCTGTTGGAGCCGGTGCCGCCGGCGATCTGGTCGCCCGGGTCCCAATCGGCCGAAGCCACGCTGTGCCCGTTGATGGTGGTCAGCGACAGGCTGGGGTTGGTGCCGCGCATGCTGACCCGGTCGTTCTCGTCGTAGCCGCCCTGGCCGCCACTGCCGGCGGTGGTGGTCACGCCGGGCAGCTTTTGCAGCGCATCGGCCACGTTCTTGTCCGGCATCTTGCCGATGTCTTCGGCGCTCACCACCTCGGTCACGCCATCGGCAAAGCGCTTGGCGTTCAGCGACTTTTCCTTGGACGCGCGGATGCCGCTGATCACCACCGTGTCCAGCTGGTTCTGCACCGGTGCCTTGGCTTCGGGCGTGGCGGCCGAGGCATTGCTTTGCGCCGCAGCGCCGCCGGCGGCCAGGGCCAGGAAGCTGGCGGCGGCGATGGCCACGGCGTGCGGCACGGTCGGGAAAGCCGAAGCGGAACGAGGGGCAAACAAAGTCTGAGTCGAGGGTCGCATGGTCGTGTCTCCAGTGTAGGTATTGATCTGATCTGCGCAGCGAGTCGGGGGGAGCGGAAAGAGAAAGGTCAGGGAAGCGAGAGAGAAGGCATCGAGAAGAAAAAGAAGAATTGGCAAGCAGGGGCGCCGCGCAGCCCAGGTCAAACAGGGGTCGAAGTCGAAGGTGGAATCGGTCTTGAGCTCAAAGCCGCAGGCGGGTGCCAGAACGGCGTCCAGCCACGGGCGCGGCGGGCCAGGGCTTCGAGGAAGAAGAAGTCGCCCCACAGGCTGGCCTCGTCCACGCCCAAGCCATCGGGCTTGCTGTAGACGCCGTGTCGCAGCAAGGCGTTGCCCGGCGCGTCCCAGCCGGCGCAGTGGCGCAGCAGGCCGTCGAGGATGCGGTCAGCCGCCTGGCGGTAAGCTTGGGCGCGCTCAGCCTCGGCCGCGGGCAGCTGCTCGGCGATGTCCATCAGGCCGCAGGCCGCAATCGCGCTGGCCGAGCTGTCCCAGGGCTCGCCCGCCTCGGGCGGGAAGCTCATGTCCCAGCAGGCAATGCCATGCTCGGGCAGCAGGGCCAGGAAGTGATCCGCCAGCTGGCAGGCCGTTTGCAAAAAGCCCTGCTCCGGCACCCAGCGGTGGTTGAGCGCAAAGCCATACAAGCCCCAGGCCTGGCCACGCGCCCAGCAGGATTGGTCCGAGGCACCTTGCGCCGTGGTGCCATGCAAGGGTGCGCCGGTCTCGGGGTCGAAGTGGAAGGTGTGGAAGCTGCTGTGATCGGGCCGCACCAGGTGTTCACGCGAGCGCTGGGCGTGGCTGATGGCGGCCTCGCGCATCTCGGCCGCGCCGCCCTGCCCTGCGGCCCAGTGCAGCAGAGGCAGGTTGAGCAGGCAATCGATGATGATGCGGCCGCGCTGAGCCGGGTCTTCCAGCCGGCCCCAGGCCTGCACCACACCGGCGCGTGGCAGATAGCGCGTCATCAGCAAGGCGGCCGCCTGCAAAGCCGTGGCGTGGGCCAGAGGCTGCGGCCCCTGGCGCAGCGCCGCCACGCAAGAGGGCATGAAGAGAAAACCCAGGTCGTGGTGATCCACCACAAAGCGCCGCGCCAGCCTGCGCGAGTAACCGTCCAGCTGGGCGGCTGCCGCCGTGCCAAAGCGGGCCTCGCCGCTCAGCTCATGCGCCATCCAGAGCAGGCCGGTCCAGAAACCCGCCGTCCAGCTGCTGTTGACGCCGTCCGGCTCCTCGGGCCAGACGGCGGGCGCGAAGTAATTGCCCTTGCTGGTGTCCCCCGGGAAATGCGGGCCCAACTGCTGCAGGCAGCGGCCCAGTTGGGCGCAGGCGGCGGCAATCGCCTGCTCGGCGCGCACCACCATGGAGGGCTGCGCCGTGCATGCTGGGCTGGCCGCGCCGGCCTCGGGGTGTTCAACAAGAGAAACGGTGGTCGTCATGTCTCGATCAGGCATGGGGCGCCGCAGCACTTCGGCTGCGGGCGGGTGTGGGAAAGAAGCAAGGTCTCTATTTGCAAAGCAGCTTCAAAGCTTGGGTGCTTTCGTAGCGAGCGGCCGTCAGGCGAGGCGGACGGAGCGCAGGAACCGGAACGTACTTCCTGTACGTGAGGATTCCGAGCACCGGACCAACGACGCATGGCGGCCGCGCAGTAGAAAGCGCTCAAGCTCTCAGCGGGCCATCCAGCCGCCATCGACGACCAGCAACTGGCCATGCATGTATGCAGACGCAGGAGACGCCAGGAACACTGCCGCGCCCACCAGGTCTTGCGCCTGGCCCCAGCGGCCGGCCGGGATGCGCTCCATCACCTGGCGGCTGCGCTCGGGGTCGGCGCGCAGTGGCGCGGTGTTGGCGGTTTCGATATAGCCCGGGGCAATCGCGTTGACGCCCACGCCTTGGCCGGCCCACTCATTGGCCAGGGCGCGGGTCAGGCCCAGCAGCGCATGCTTGGCCGCGGCGTAGGCCGGCACGCGGATGCCGCCCTGCAGGCTCAGCAGCGAGGCGATGTTGATGATGCGGCCGCTGCCCTGCTCCAGCATCTGGCGGCCGGCGCCTTGGCACAGGCGCCAGGCGGCGTCGAGGTTCAGGTCCAGCACGGCGTCCCAGTCTTCGTCGCGCACCTCGGCGGCCGGCGCGCGGCGGATGATGCCGGCGTTGTTCACCAGCACATCGATGCGCCCGTAGTGCTTCAGGGTTTGGGCCAGCACCTCGGCCGGCGCCTCGGGCCGGGCCAGGTCGGTGGCGATCACCAGGCATTGGCGGCCCAGGGCGCGCACCGCCGCCTCTGTGTCCTCGCTGCTCTGGCTGTGGCGGGTGATGGCCACATCGGCGCCCGCTTGCGCCAAGCCGATGGCCAGGGCCTGGCCGATGCCGCTGGCGCCCGCCGTGACCAGGGCCACGCGGCCCTGCAGGGAGAACAGGGATTGGAGTTGGGATGGGGTGTTGGTGCTCATTTGGCTTGTCTCACTCACTCAGCACATGCCCACCAGCTTTTGCGTCCAGGCCAGCTCGGGCTGCAAAGCCACGCCCTGGCGGCGGCCGTCACCGGCCAGGAACCAGAGGTAGTAGCTCTTAGCGCCCGGCGCGGCGGCGTAGGTGTGGTAGCCGTAGGGAATGGACAGCAGGCTGTCGTCGCGCACCGTGTGGGTGTGGTCGAAACCGTGCTCGGGGCTGAAGTGGCGCGCCAGGCCGAAGCCTTCGGGCGAGGCCACGCGGAAGTAATACATCTCCTCGTGGAAGACCTCGCCGCCCTTTTCATCCTCCCGCTCATGCTTGTGCGGCGGGTAGGTGCTCCAGTTGCCCGAGGGCGTGATGGTCTCGCCCACGATCAGGCTGCTGGCCGGGCGGCCATCGGGCTGCGTCAAGATCTCGCGGAAATGCCGCGTGTAGTTCAGCGTGCCCCAGGTGCCGGTGCGCACCGCCTCGGGCCGCACCTCGTAGGCCTCGGTGTCCAAACTGGACGGCGCGCTCACCAGCACCGCCTCGAAGCGGCTGCTGGCCTTCACCGTGAAGCGGCTGCCGCGCGGCAGGTACACGCTGTGCGGGTTGCCCACAAACACATTGGCCCGGCCGCCCACGTTCGCAAAGCGCGGGCCACCCACCACGTCCACCGCCTCAGCCGTGCCCGAGAGCACCACCAACATCTGCTCGCGGTCCCCCGCCACCTGCCCGCTGTGCGCCTGGCCCGGCAGCAGCACCAGTTTTTCAAAACCCAGCAGCAGGCAGCTCGCGCCCTGCAGCACATGGTGGCCCGGGGCGGTGGGAATGGCGTGGAAGTGTGTGTGGCTCATGTTCGCTTATGTTCAATGTGTGATAACGATAACATGTTAAGCACAAGCGGGGGCTAGGGCAAGCCCTGAGGTGGGGTCAGGATGGGGCGGGGATATGTCTTCAGGCGCCGGGGCAGCGGATCTCAGATTCAGCGAAGGCTGCAATGCAGCGAGTTCTGCCTTTCGGTTGCCCTGGGTGAACTCCCATTGACTACCAGCGAGCCGCCACTCGCTTGACGAGACAGCGAGTGAGGTATGCGTCGATGAAGTGAAGACCAACCCGGCTGATGGGAGCTCAGCCAGGGTTTCTGCGCCGTAGGCGTTGCGCCTTTAGTGCTGTATATTCGTACAGCACTAAAGACGATTCACTCCCTTGCTGCCAACCACGGCGTCCTCCGTGGCGAACTGAGTTGTGGAGGCCGCGCACCGACAGATGGATGGATACACACCGTGTATCCACGCATTAAACTCCGCCGCATGAAAGACGCCGGCATCCGCATTCGAGTAGAGAGAGACTTACGCTCAGCGTTCGCAGCCGCTTGTCAGGCGGAGCGGAAGCAAGCGTCTGACGTGCTGCGCGAGTTCATGGAGGCCTATGTCGCCCGTTTCCAGGGCGGCCAGGGCGAATTGTTTGTAGCGCAGCGTTCTGAAATTGACGCGCAAGCGGCAGTTCCCAGAACCCAACAGACCTGAAAGCCTGAAATGACAAAACAAATCCAGGCGCTGAAGAGCTCGAATCCGAAGGTCGGAAGTGGCACCAAGGCCTCAGCCAAGCTAGCTTCCGGCTTCGAGACACCCTTTGCAGTGGTTGACCTGTTCTGCGGGGCCGGCGGTTTGTCCGAGGGCTTCCGACAGGCTGGCTTTGCCGTCATCGCGGGCTCGGACAACGACCCCGATGCGATGGCGACCTACGCGGCAAATTTTCCCGGCGCCAAAGCGATTACTGGCGACATCCGGAGCGCGGCGATCAAAGAGCAGATCCTTGAACAAGCTCGCCGTGCGACTGTGCTGGTTGGAGGTCCTCCTTGCCAGGCATTCTCACAAGTCCGCAACCACACGCGCATGATCGACGACCCGAGGAACTCGCTCTATCGCGAGTTCCTCGATGTGTTGAAGCAGACCTTGCCACCAGCATTCGTCGTTGAGAACGTGACTGGAATGGATCAGATGGGGGTGCGCGAACAGATCGCCGCTGACCTAGCTCTAGATGGTGAGTACGAAGTGCTGCCTCAAGTCGCCGACGCGGCCGATTTCGGCGTTCCGCAGTCGCGCAAGCGATTGCTGTTTGTTGGGGTCCGCAGGACCACCGGCCTCACGCCTGTTGAAATTGCTGGAACGAATGCAACCCAGGCTGTCACCCTCGCCCGGTTTGCGGGGCCACGAAAACCACGCTATCAAGTGGTTGTTCAAGAACACCTTCGGAGTATGCGGACAGGTGAGGCGCTTGTAGACCCTGCGAACGCCACTGTCGTCACCGCAGCTGATGCCTTGAGTGACTTGATCGGCCTGCCAGTGGGTAATCGTGTGGACGTGATCCCATATGCGGAGCTTTCTGCTCCAAAGAGCGCATACCAAAAACTCATGCGAGACGGTGCTGGCAAAACTTTGGCCAACGTGCAGGTACCGCGCATCAATCCGGATACGGAGTTGCGCCTACTCGGAATTCCACCTGGCGGCAACTACCGAGACCTTCGGGACGAGCTGACCGATCGGTACATCACGGGACATCGATGGGGGCATGACAACGGTACTGGCAAGCTTTCACGCAAGCACTTCTACGCATACCGGCGCCTACATCCCGGCGTTTGGGCGTGGACCCTCAACACAAAGGCCGATTCGGTCTACCACTACGCCGTGGCAAGAGCCTTGTCTGTACGTGAGTTTGCGAGGTTGCAGTCCTTCCCCGACCGATTCGTTTTCACCACAGATCACCGGCGGGGGATGATTGAAGGAAGGCACGATGGCGGCCCGGCGCACTCGCGATACCGTCAAGCAGGCAATGCCGTCCCCCCTCTGCTAGCTAGGGCACTTGCCTTAGACCTAATTCAGCAATTGCGCGGTATAAAGGAGGATCAAGAACAGCGCCGTGCATGACGGAGTCGCGAGGAGGGGAATTTTGACCGAAGAGGCACAAGCCAACGCAGCTATTGCAGTGAAATCGGCGTTTGGAGCAGAGAACCGGACCCGGCTTATAGACCAGTATTTTTCGCAGCAGAGCGAAGACAGTATCGTCCCGGATCGAGCATGGGCGCACGTCTACCAACTGCTGCTTTGGGCTGACCAGACCACAGGTTTGGGACATTGCTACGAAAGCGACAAGTGTCAGCCTGGCAAACGCTGGTACGCCCGGTCGCTAGCGTTTCACGACTGGGTGTCAACAGCTCTCGGCACGCCGCCCGGCGAGCTGGCCCAGCGCATTGATTGGCTCTTCCTGAAGGCGTCCGAGGATCTTGCTTCCTATGTGCTTCAGCAGGCGGAGCAGATAGCGGCCAAGGCCGAAGTTCAGCGACGCCCGTACGCCGGCCGGGGTTTTCCGCGCCCCGGGGAGGATCCTGAGCTGGTCACGATCATGAAGGATGGCCTAGCCGCGCATCTGAGTTCTGAGCCCTCTCGGGAAGAGTGGGATCGCATAGTCCAGCGCACCCGGCAATACATGGCGCTGGACAACAAGCGAAAGAACCTAGTCGGCGAAGGCTTCGAGGATGTCATCGCGCAGGTGCTGCAACGAACCTGCCGACGCAGGGACCTGCAGATTCACACGCGCCGAGCCCTACACGAGCTGCCCGGCTTCAATCGCGTGCGATCAGGCGACAAGCCCAACAAGGTGGACGTTGCGGTCATTCGGCCAGAGGCTAGAACGCTGGTGACAGCGAAATGGAGCGTTCGCGCCGACCGTGAAAAACAGTTCATCACAGATTTCAATGACTATGTGGCAGCAGAGTCGGATCGCAAGCCGTTTGAGTATGTCTTCGTGACTAACGAGTTTGACCCTGCGCGCCTGATGCGCGCGTGCGAACAACTGGTGGTCAACAACTTGATGTTCAACAAGGTGGTTCATATCAGCACCGATGCCGTCAAAGCGACCTATGGTCGTGCTCTGACGGGCAAAGATGACTCGGCGTCAATCCGCAAAGTGCTGAAGCATATTGACGATGGCCGGCTGATCAGCCTCGAAAAGTGGATTGCGGGAATTAGTCAGCCGTAATCCGCAGTAGCCCACCGCGGTGCAATACCGAGCACAAGGCGCGAGGGTCACACAAGGCGCGAGGGCAAGGCGCGAGGGTCAAGGCGCGAGGGTCAGGCCTTAAATCTCAAGACCCCATCTCATCCGCGACGACGTTTTGGTTAGCCAGCGAACGGCTCCCTGCACACAGCTCCCCTTCACCCCGGCGCCCGATACCCCCCCGCCCCACCAAGCCGCTGGAAATGCCGGTGCACCATCACAAAAGCCAGCGCTGCACCTAAGGCCAGGGCGCCGCTGGCGATGAAGGTGTGGCGGTACTCGTTGCCGGAGGCATCGAGCCAGGCGCCCATGAGCGGGGGCACGACCATATAGCCCAGGGCGGCCATCAGGCTCATGGCGGACTGGAACTGGGCAAAGCGGGTGCGGGGGAACAGGTACTGGCCCAGGGCGGCGGTGCCGGTGAGGTAGATGCCGGAGAGCACGCCGTGCAAGACAAAGGCCAGGGCGAACTGGCCGCCCTCACGCACCAGGGTGCCGGCGGCCAGCATGGCCAGGCCGTAGGCGGTGATGGCGGCCAGGCCCACGCGCAGCGGGTGCCAGCGGTCGGCCAGCCAGCCCACGGGCAGGGCCAGCAGCAGGGAGATGGCGTAAGTCAGGGCCAGGTACTTGCCATAGCCGTCCAGGCCCAGGCCCACATGTTTCGCATAGAACACGCCGAAGCTGTTGACCGGGTTGCCGGCCACCAGGCCCAGGGTCATGGCCAGGAACAGCCACAGGTAGTAAGGCTGCGTGAAGCACTCGCGCAGGTAGCGGCCCAGGGCGCCGCCACCGGCTGCGGCATCTTGCAACGCAGGAACAGCGTCAACCGGCGGGTAGTCGCCCTCGCGCACGCGCCAGCACATCAGCGCAAAGCCCAGGCCGTAAATCAGGGCGATGCCGATGAAGATGGCTGCAAAGTGTTGCTCTGCCCGGCCCATCAGGTGGAAGGTAAAAGCCATGCCGGCCAGCAGGCTGGTGGCACGGAACAGGCCGTAGAAGCGGCCTACCAGGGTGGGCGGCACCACGTCATTGATCAGGCCGCCGAACACGGCATTGGCGGTGACGGAGGCCACCTCGAAGAGGCTCCACATCAGCGAGAACACGATCAGCGCGCAGACGCGCTCACCCGGTGAAGCCCCGCCCAGCACGCTGTGCAGCGCCGCACCGAGCTCGGGCGTGAAGGCCATGCCCACCAAGGACACGACGATGAAAGGCGTGGGCAGGAACAGATAGGGGATGCGCCGGCCCCAGGGGCCGCGGTGTCGGTCCGAGCGCACGGCGACGATGGGCCCGAGCAGCAGGCCCAGGCCGGCCGGCACCGAGCCCACGACCAGGGCGATGAACAAATCGCTGGCCTGCATTTGCTTCAACAGAACCTGGGCCACGGGCGTGACGGCCCGCTCCTTCAGGCTCCAGGCGAAATCACCGAGCAGCAGCAGGGCAAACAGCAGCACCAGGCCCGAGCTGCCGTAGACCAGCGTGCCATTGCTCCAGCGGCCCTGCGTCCAACGATCACGCCAACGCAGGCCCCAGCTCGCAGCCTGTGGCTCGGGGCCCGAGGACAAGGTGGGCGGTGAAGCAGACGACGACGCGGGTGTGGGCGTGGGCAAGGAACTCATGGGCGGGGCGGAAACAAATGAGAGCTAGATTTCAGGCCGCCCCGCACGCCGCATCGTGGCTGCGCTGCTTTGGCGGCCTAACGTTTTTTGCGTTCGGGCTGGGCAGGCGCAGAAGCCACCTTGCGCGCCGCAGCGGTGGAAGAAGAAACAGAGGAAGAGGATGCGCCGCGCGCGGCCTTGGCCGCCGGCGGCACCGCCGTGGATTCACGGATCACCAGGCTGCTCTGCAGCTCGACGCGGATGCCGCGCTGCACGCCGGCCTCGATCTGCTGCAGCAGCAGGCGCACGGCGCTGCCGCCCAGCTGCTCGTAGTCTTGCTGCACGGTGGTCAGGGCCGGGTGGGTGTGGGCAGCGGCGGGGATGTCGTCGAAGCCGACCAGGGACAGGTCCTTGGGCACCTGCAGGCCGCGGGCACGGGCGGCGTCGAGCAGGCCCAGGGCCATCAAGTCATTGGCGCAGAAGACGGCGGTGGGCGGCTCGGCCAGGTCCAGCAGCTGCAGGCCTTGCTCAAAGCCCGAGCGCTGGCCGAAGTTGCCCTCCACCACCAGCTCGGGCGCAGGCGACAGGCCGGCCTGGGCCAGGGCCACGGTGTAGCCGCGCTCACGCTCCTGGCTCTGGCCCGAGTAGGCCGTGCCGCGCACAAAAGCGATGCGGCGGTGCCCCAGGTCCAGCAGGTGGCGTGTGAGGGCGTAGGCGCCCTCGTAGTTGTCGGCGCGCACCACCGGCAGCGGCGTGGGCGCACGCCAGTAGTTGACCAAGACGACGGGCAGCTCGGTGCGCTGGAAATGCTCCAGCTGCTCGCCGTGCTGGCCGGGCAGGATGAGCAGCAGGCCATCGCACAAGCTGCTGAGCAGGGGCACCACCTCGGGCCGCGCCTGGCCGCCCTCGTTGGGGGCGATGTCGTAGATGATCAAGTCCATGCCGGCCTTCTTCACCACATGGCTGATGGCATTGATGATGGCGGCCACCACGGGGGATTCAAAGTCGGTGACCAGCAGGCCCAGCACATGGGTGCGCCCACCCTTGAGCGCCTTGGCGCCCAGATTGGCCACATAGCCCATGGCCTGGGCCATGGCCAGCACCCGCTCGCGCGTGGCCTCGGCCACATAGCCCTTGCCGCTGAGCGCACGCGAGACCGTCATCACCGACACGCCGGCACGAGCGGCGATGTCGCTGACGGTGATGCGGCCGGCCTGGGTGGGCTCTGCGACCGGTGCAGCGGGTGAAACGGCGGGCGCAGCCGCTTCGCCTTCGCGCGGCGCGCGGCGCTTCGGAACAGGCTTGTTGCTCTTCATCGTTGACATGCTTTTCTCTCCCTCAATGGACGCAGGCCCGGCGCCGCGCGCGGCGGCGCGAATGGCCTGGCGGGCGGCATTGTCGCGCCAAGCCTGGCGCGCCCACCCCGGAGGAAAAGCGACTTGCGTTCATGCCCAAGGCGTGCCCGCGCGCAGGGCCGCCGCATCGAAGACAAAGCGGCCCAGCGGCGCGCTGGCCACCGGCAGATCGGCCACGAAGAGGCCGCCGGCCAGGGGCTCACGCGCCAGCTGCGCTTCGCTGAGGCCGGTGCGGGCGCTGGTGATGAAGAGCTGGCGGCCATCGACGCCGCCGAAGCAGCAGCTGGTGACCTGGCTGACGGGCAGATCGATGCGGGCCAGGGGCTCGCCCTGCGGGCTGTAGCGCGTGACGCGGTGGCCGCCCCAGTGAGCGATCCAGAGCGCGCCTTCGGCATCGACACACATGCCGTCAGGCACACCTTCTTCGGGCGGGAACTGGCGCCAGAGGCGGCGCGGCGCCGTGCCTTGTTGCGCGCCTTGCGGCTCACCGCTTTCATCCAGCGCATAGGCCCAGACGCAGCCCAGGCCGCTGTCGGCATGCCAGAGCGTGCGGCCGTCGAGGCTGAAGCAGGGGCCGTTGCCGATGCGGTAGCCGCGGTCCATGGTGCGCAGCTGGCCGCGGCTGTCCAGGCGCAGCAGTTCGGCGCGGGGCTGGCTGGGGTCGGGCTCGTAAATGCCGCTGAACCAGACCCGGCCCCAGGGGTCGAGCTTGGCGTCGTTCAAGCGCAGGCCTTGGCCCGGGGCTGCGGGCTCATGAATGGGCAGGCCGGGGCCCAGCACTTCCAGCTGCGGCCACAGGCGCAGGCGCAGCACGGCATCGACACGGCCGGCGAGGAAGACGCCCTCCTCCGTTTTTCCGTCAGCGCCATTGCTGGCGATCAGCCAGGCCACGCGCCAGGGCAAGGCCCAGCGGTGGCGCTGGCCCGAGGGCAGGTCGAGGCCATGGACGGCGGCGCCGTGGATGTCCAGCCAGAGCAGGCGGCCGGCCGAGGCCTGGGCCGCATCGGCCAGCCACAGCGGGCCTTCGCCCAGCTGGCATTCGGCCGGCCAGAGGCAGCGGGCGCTGTAGCGCGGCAGGGTGTCGGGCATGTGGGCTTGGTGCACGCTCATGCTCAGGTCCAACCGGCGTCGATGACGAATTCTTGGGCGGTGATCATGCGGCTGTCATCGGCGGCCAGGAACAGGGCCAGCTGGGCCACATCGCTGCCGCTGATGCGGCCAGGCAGGCAGTGGTGTTCGTCCATGGCGCGCTCGCCCTCGGCATCGACCCAGGTGCTGAGCTGCTTGTCCGTCATCACCCAGCCGGGCGTGAGCGTGTTGACGCGCACACCGGCGGGGCCGAACTCGCGCGCCAGGCTGCGGGTCAGGCCGGTCATGGCCGATTTGCAGGTGGCGTAGGCGGCGTAGCCGACCACCTTGTTCTTCCAGCTGGTGGAGCCAAGGTTGATGATGCTGCCGCCGCCCTGGCGCTGCAGGCTGGGCAGGGCCGCTTGCGCGGCGAAGAAATGCGCGCGCAGATTGATGGCCACGCGGCTGTCGAAGTAGTCGGGTGTGACCTCGAGAAAGGCGTGGCGGTCGTCATCGGCGGCGTTGTTCACCAGCACGCTCAGGCCCAGGGTCCAGGCATCGGCCTGGCCCACGGCATCGCGCAGCTGGGCCACATCGCTCATATCGCAGCGCAGGAACAGGGGCTTGTAGGTCGCGCCGCTGCAGTCGTCCAGCACCTGCTGGGCGGAGGCAGCATTGCGGCCGGTGAAGGCCACGCGCGCGCCCTGGCGGGCAAAGGCGCGCACCATATCGCCGCCGATGCCGGAGCTGCCGCCGGTGATGAGGACACCGCGGCCGCGCAGGCTGGGGTAGCTGGCCAGCGGGACGGCAGCGGAAGATGGGGAATCAATACTCATATTCATCGCGGGTGTCGTGACTGCAGGTGGCTCAGATCCATGGGAATCAATGGGATTCGCGCGCCACATGGTCGCCACGCTGGCCGACGAGGAAGTCCATGTCCGCGCCTTTGTCGGCCTGCAGCACATGGTCCACATACAAGCGGGCCCAGCCCGAGGCCGGCTTGGGCGGCGGCGCCCAGGCCTTGCAGCGCTCGGCCAGCGTGGCTTCGTCCACATGCAGATGCAGGCGGCGCTCGGCCACATCGAGGGTGATCAGGTCGCCGTTCTGCACCAGGGCCAGCGGGCCGCCGGCCGCGGCCTCGGGCGCCACATGCAGGACCACGGTGCCGTAGGCGGTGCCGCTCATGCGCGCGTCGGACAGGCGGATCATGTCGCTCACGCCTTGCGCCAGCAGCTTGGGCGGCAGGCCCATATTGCCGACCTCGGCCATGCCGGGGTAGCCCTTGGGGCCGCAGTTCTTGAGCACCATGATGGAGTTGGCGTCGATGTCCAGCGCGGGGTCGTCGATGCGGGCCTTGTAGTCCTCGATGGTCTCGAACACCACGGCGCGGCCGGTGTGCTGCATCAGGGCCGGCGAGGCGGCCGAGACCTTGATCACCGCGCCATCGGGCGCCAAGTTGCCGCGCAGCACGGCGATGCCGCCCTGGGCCACCACGGGGCGTTCGAGCGGGCGGATGACTTCGTCGTCAAAGCACTCGGCCGCCTCGATGTGCGGGCCGATGGCACCGCCGGCCACGCTGGGCGCATCGCGGTGCAGCAGGCCGGCCTCGGCCAGGCGGCGCATCACCACGGGCAGGCCGCCGGCGTAGCAGAACTCTTCCATCAGGAAACGGCCGGCGGGCAGCAGGTCCACCAGGGTGGGCACATCGCGGCCGAGGCGGTCCCAATCGTCCAGGTTCAGCGGCACGCCCAGGCGGCCGGCCAGGGCCAGCAGGTGGATGACGGCATTGGTCGAGCCGCCGATGGCAGCGTTGACGCGGATGGCGTTCTCAAACGCCTCGCGGGTCAGGATGTCGCTGGGCCGGCGGTTCTCTTGCACCAGGGCGACGATGCGGCGGCCGACCTGGCGGGCCAGCTCGTGGCGGCGCGCGTCCACGGCCGGCAGGGCCGCGTTGTCGGGCATGGCGATGCCCAGGGCTTCGACCATGCAGGCCATGGTGGAGGCGGTGCCCATGGTCATGCAGTGGCCGGCGCTGCGCGACATGCAGGCCTCGGCGCTGCGGAACTGGGCTTCGCTCATCTGGCCGGCGCGCACCGCCTCGGAGAACTTCCAGACATGGGTGCCCGAGCCGATGGCCTGGCCGCGGTAGCGGCCGTTGAGCATGGGGCCACCCGAGAGCACCAGGGTGGGCAGGTTGACGCTGGCCGCGCCCATCAGCAGGGCCGGGGTGGTTTTGTCGCAGCCGACCATGAGCACCACGCCGTCCATGGGATTGGCGCGGATGGACTCCTCCACCTCCATGGCGGCGAGGTTGCGGAACAGCATGGCCGTGGGGCGCAGATTGCTCTCGCCCAAGGCCATGGCCGGGAACTCCAGCGGCACGCCGCCGGCTTGCAGGATGCCTTCGCGCACCTTGTCGATCAGGCCGCGGAAATGGGCGTTGCAGGGCACGAGATCGGAGCCGCTGTTGCAGATGCCGATGATGGGTCGGCCGTCGAAGGCCTCGCTGCCCAGGCCCTGGTTGCGCATCCAGGAGCGGTGGATGAAGCCGTCCTTGCTGTTGCCACCGAACCAGTGCTGGGAGCGGCGCGCCGGTTTCTTGTTTTGGTTGTCGTTGCCGTTGTTGTTGTTGCTGTTCGAATCGTCCGACATGCGGGGCCGCCTTTGCTGCTTGAGCCTGTTCTTGAACGCATCCACACCCGCCTTCAGGACAGCTGTGATTGCAATGTGTTAACGTTACCTCATTGTGCGCAGCTTCGCGCTGCATGACAAGGGCCAAGGCCCGTGAACAGACTGGGGTTTACGATGAGATGTATCGGAATTGACTGGGGAAGCAGCAGCCGGCGCGCCTATGCGCTTGATGAAAACGGCCAGCTGCTGGCCGAGCGCCACGACCAGGCCGGCGTGCTGCACGCCGCGCTGAACAGCAAGCCCGGGCAGCGCCGCGATTTCGGCGCCGAGCTGACCGGATTCATCGGCGACTGGCTGCGCCAGGGGCCGCGCACGGTGTGGCTGTCCGGCATGATCGGCAGCCGCCTCGGTTGGCGTGAAGCGCCCTACCTGCCGGTGCCTCTGGCCCTGGACCAGCTGGGCGCGCAGGCCCTGGAGCTCGACTGGCCCGCCGCCCGCATGGTCTGCGCCGAGCCGCCGCGCCTGCGCCTGCTGCCTGGCCTGAGCCAGCTGCCCGAAGCCGGCCCGGCCGATGTGATGCGCGGCGAGGAAACCCAGCTGCTGGGCGCCTGGCGGCATAGGCAAGCCAGCGGCACGGCGGCGGGCGATGAAGCCCTGTTCATCCTGCCCGGCACGCACAGCAAATGGGCGCATCTGCGCAGCGATCGGGGCCTGGCTCAGGTGCTGAGCTTCCAGACCTTCATGACCGGCGAGCTGTTCCGACTGCTGAGCCAGCAAGGCGCTTTGGGCAGCCTGATCGACAGCACCCAGCCCCTGCTCGAGCACCCGCTGGCCCAGCAAGGTTTTGATCAAGGTGTGGACTGGGCGCAGGACGAGGCTTCATCGCTGCTGGCCCAGCTCTTCCGCGTGCGCGCCGAGGCCTTGCTGGCACCGCCGACCCACACACCAGGCAGCGCGGTGGACGCGCTGCGCTTGCAGGCCGCGGCCCGCCTCTCGGGCCTGCTGATCGGCAGCGAGCTGGGCCAGTTGCGGCGCCAGCCTGCCTTGCGCGCCCTGCCCTTGCTGGCCGTGGGCGAGGCCCGGCTCTGCGCCTGGTATGCGCGCGCTGCCGAACGACTGGGCCTGAGCCTGCAATGCCTGGATCCGCGCGAAGCGCATCTGGCCGCGCTGCGTGCGCTCGAAGGCCTGGACGATTGAAAGGACCGCGATGAAAGCGAACACCAACCCCTTTGCGCCCACGCCCGCCTACCCGCCCCTGGTCGCCATCTTGCGCGGGCTGCAGCCCGAAGAAGCGGCCGAAGTCGGCCTGGCCCTGTACGAGGCCGGCCTGCGCCTGATCGAAGTGCCGCTAAACCGCCCCGGCGCCTTGCAGGCCCTGAGCCTGATGCGCCAGGCCCTGCCGGCCGACGCCCACCTGGGCGCCGGCACGGTGCTGAGCCCCGAGCAGGCGGACGCTCTGCGCGAGGCGGGTGGTCAGTTGGCCATCTCCCCGCATCTGGACCCCGATCTGCTGCGCCACAGCGTGGCCCTGGGCCTGTGGACCATGCCCGGCGTGGCCACGGTCAGCGAGGCCTTTGCCGCGCTGCGCGCGGGCGCCCATGCGCTCAAGGCCTTTCCCAACGACGCTCTGCCGCCCGAGGCCTTGCGGGCCTGGCGCACGGTCTTGCCCGAGGCCCTGATCTACCCGGTCGGCGGCATGGGCCTGCACAACCTGGCGGCCTACCGCCGCGCCGGTGCCACGGGCGCCGGCCTGGGCTCGGCGATCTACCGCGCGGGTGACAGCGCAAGCATGGTGGGCGAACGCGCGAAAGAGTTGGTGCAAGCCTGGCAGGCGGCCGAGCGCTGAGCAGCCTGCAGCGCCAGCATCGCCGGCCCCAAAAGACAAAGCCCCGGCATGCCGGGGCTTTGCTACTTGCTTAGGCCTTCACCTGCAACACCCGAGGGTGCCGCAAGCGGAGGAGCTCATCAGGTACCGATGCGGCCGCCGTCGTTCTTGGTGATGACGATGGTGGCCGAGCGCGGACGCTTGCCGGCGCCGTAGCCGGCGTTGCTGGGCCACTGGCTCAGGTACTTGGTCGGATCAGCAGCGTCAGCGGACTTGATGGTTTCGCCCGGGTGCTGGATGTTGACGAACAGCGCCTTGCCATCAGGCGTCTCGCAGCAACCGGTCAGCTCGCAATCCACCGGACCGACCAGGAAGCGCTTCAACGTATCGGCCGTGGGCGTCTTGCCTGCGTAGGTGTCGACGGTCACGACGCTGCCGTCCTTCTTGGTGTAGCTCAGCGTCTTCTTGCTGCCGTCGCCCACCTTGCCGGGGATGCCAGCCAGCATCATGCAGTTGGTCTTGTCGGTGTAGGAGCCATCATCGGTCTGGATCCAGCACAGGCCGGTGGACTTGCTGAACCACAGGCCGTCCGGGCTGGACATGTCTTGGTCGGCGGTCAGTGCCGAGAGGTTGACGCTCGACGCATCGGCATCGGACTCAGCCGCGAACAGATAGACGTCCCACTTGAAGCCAACCGCGGCCGATTCGCCGCCCGTTTCAGCCAAGCGAAGGATGTGGCCGTTGATATTGCCAGGCTTGCTTTCGACGCCGGCACGCTTGTCGGTGTACGAACGGGGGTTGGCAGAGTCCACAGCGAAATCACCCGAAGCCGGCTCGACCTTGCGGTTGCTGTTGTTGGTCAGCGTGAAGTAGACCTCGCCCGTCGTCGGGTGGGTGGCGCACCACTCGGGGCGATCCATCTTGGTGGCGCCCACGGCGTCAGCCGCCAGGCGGGCATTCACGACCACATCGGCCTGATCCGCAAAGGCGTAGTTGGTGGCCGCCTTGATGGTCGGGTTGTCGATGGACAGCTCGATCCATTGACCGGCGCCATCGGCGTTGAACTTGGCAACGTAGAGCTTGCCCTTGTCCAGGTACTTGTCGCCGGTGGCGATGCGGTCGGCCGGGTTGGCATCTGCGGCCACCCAGGTGGCTTCAGACACCCACTTGTAGATGTACTCGCCACGTTGGTCATCGCCCATGTACACAGCCAGGGGCTTGCCGACCACCAGCGCGCTGAACGCTGCGCTCTCGTGCGCGAAGCGGCCCAGACCGGTGCGCTTCTTGATCGATGCAGCCTTGTCGTAGCCGTCCACTTCGACCAGGTAGCCGAAGGTGTTCAGCTCGTTGCGGTAGTCATCCGAACCGTCGGCCGACGTGCCCTTCTTGCTGATGTCCCAGCGGGCGTACTTGTCGTCGGCACCGCCGGTTTCCCAGCCGTGACGGCTGGCACCGCCTTGGCTGCGGCCATAACGCTTGAGCGAGGTCACGCTCTTGTCGTTGCCGCGCGCGGCATCGTCAGCTGCACCGCGCGTGAAGTAGCCGGCCCAGTTTTCTTCACCCGTCAGCACGGTGCCCCAGGGGGTGTAGCCGGTGCCGCAGTTGTTCAACGTGCCACGGGCGGTCTTGCCATCGGCGGCGTACTTGGTCTTCATCAGCGCGTTGCCGGCGGCGGGGCCCGACAGCACCACGGGGGTCAGCGGCGTGATGCGGCGGTTGAAGGCCGATTCCTTGACGTAGGCGAAGGTGGCGCCCGACTTCTTGACTTCGACCACCGACAGACCGTGCAGCGGCACTTCGCGGTCCACTTCAGCGGCAGGACGCGGCAGGGTGTTGGTGCCGCCATTGGCGTGAACGAAGGCCGAGGCACGCTCGCCGCTGTTGTGGCTGGTGGCTTCGTGGTTCATCACCAGGAGTGCGCGGTCGCTGCTGGTGCGGCTGGGTTTGCCGTCGGCCGACAGGCCGAGGTATTCCATGCCGTCGTGGTGGTCGCCCGCACGGCTGTCGAAGTCAGCGTCGGTGCCGTCGTTCTTGAAGGCGGTGGCCGTGGCGGTCAGCGGGTCACCCAGGGCGAACAGCACCGTGGCGGTGTAGCCAGCAGGCACCACCACAGCGTCAGCCAGGGACTTGGCCACGGCACCAAAGCCGAGCTTGTCCAGAGGGGCCGGAGCCGGCGCGGGGGCAGGAGCTGGAGCCGGTGCGGGCGCCGGATCGTCGCCACCACCGCAGGCGCTCAGGGAGGCGCCACCCAGCACGGCCGTGGCCACGCTGCCGATGGAGCCGCGCAGGATGTTGCGGCGGCTCAGGCGTGCGGCGAGCACGCTGTCGAAGCTCGGGTTGGCAGAGGTATTGGAGTCTTCTTCGTTGAAGTCACGAACGGAGACATCGTTGGATTTGGTCATGGCTTGCTTCGGCTTGCATCAGCTCAGGTTGAGGAATCCGCCAGAGCTTATGTAGCGGCCGTGAAACCCACGTGACTCGCAGATGACAGTCCAGTGACTCGTCCGGACTACGCACAAACCAGGGGTGCAGCCCCTTAACCAACCCACCAATCAATCAATCGGCGTCAACTTGGCCACCGACAGCGCCAGCCACTTCATGCCGTGGCGGCCGAAGTTGACCTGCGCGCGGGCATCGGCGCCACTGCCTTCCAGCGTTAGCAGAACACCCTCGCCGAACTTGGTGTGGAACACGCCCTTGCCGACCTTGAGGCCGCCGTGCTCGTCGGCCACCTTCTGGGCGGCGGCCTGCTTCATGCTCTTGGGCACCGGCGTGGTGTCGTAGGCGGGCTTCTCGACCCGGCCGGCGCCGACCACCGACTTCAGGCCCGAACCGCGCTCCCAGGCGCTTTGGTATTCCTTGGCGAAGCCGGAGCCGAAGCCCTGGTTGCGCGGGGTCAGCCACTTGAGCGCGTGCTCCGGCAGCTCATCGAAGAAGCGGCTCTTGACGTTGTAGCGGGTCTGGCCGTGCAGCATGCGGGTCTGACTGAAAGCCAAATAGAGCCGCTGGCGGGCGCGGGTGATGGCCACATACATCAGGCGGCGCTCTTCCTCCAGGCCGTCGCTGTCGGACATGGAGTTCTCGTGCGGGAACAGGCCTTCCTCCAGGCCGGTGATGAAGACGGCGTCGAACTCCAGGCCCTTGCTGGAGTGCACCGTCATCAGCTGCACGGCGTCCTGGCCGGCTTGCGCCTGGTTATCGCCGGCCTCCAGCGAGGCATGGGTCAGGAAGGCGGCCAGGGGCGACATGATCTCGCCGGTCTCTGCATCGGGCGTGAAGTTCGCCGGGGCCACGGCGGCAGGGAAGCCCTCCGAGATGGCGCCGGGCGAGAGTTCATCGACCGGCAGAGCCACGGCGTCCTTGCCGAAGCCCTCTTGCGTGACAAAGGCTTCGGCGGCGTTGATCAGTTCGCCCAAGTTCTCCAGGCGCTCGGCGCCGTCCTTGTCGTTGCGGTAGAACTCGTTGAGGCCGGAGATCTCCAGGATCTGCTCGATGATCTCGCGCAGGGTGTGGCCCTGGGTCAGGTTGCGGGTCGAGTCGATCAGGCCGGTGAAGGCCTGCAGATTGCTGCCCGCCTTGCCGGCCACCGCACCCACGCTCTGGTACAGGCTGCGGCCGGACACGCGGGCGGCGTCCTGCAGCAGCTCGATGGCGCGCGCGCCAATGCCGCGGGTCGGGAAATTGACCACGCGCAGAAAGCTGGTGTCGTCGTTGGGGTTCTCAAGCAGGCGCAAGTACGAGAGCGCATGCTTCACTTCCGCCCGCTCGAAGAAGCGCAGGCCGCCGTACACACGATACGGAATGCCGGCATTGAAGAGCGCCGACTCGATCACCCGTGACTGCGCATTGCTGCGGTAGAGCACGGCGATTTCCTTGCGATCGATGCCCGAGCGATGCAGGGCTTGCGCCTCTTCGATCAGCCACTGGGCCTCGGCGAAATCGCTGGCGGCTTCATACACCCGCACCGGCTCGCCCGGGCCGGCATCGGTGCGCAGGGTCTTGCCCAGGCGGCGGCTGTTGCGGCTGATCAGCTCGTTGGCGGAATCGAGGATGTTGGAGTAGCTGCGGTAGTTCTGCTCCAGCTTGATGACCTTTTTGACGCGGTACTCGCGCTCAAAATCAGCCATATTGCCGACCCGCGCGCCGCGGAAGGCATAGATGCTTTGGTCGTCGTCGCCCACGGCCATCACGCCCTGGCCACGGCCCGGGGGCGCGAACATCTTGAGCCAGGCGTATTGCAGCTTGTTGGTGTCCTGGAATTCATCGACCAGGATGTGGCTGAAGCGGCGCTGGTAATGGTCGCGCACGGCCGGGTTGTCGCGCATCAGCTCGTAGGAGCGCAGCATCAGCTCGGCGAAGTCGATCACGCCTTCGCGCTGGCACTGGTCTTCGTAGGCCTTGTAGATCTCGATCAGGGTCTTGGTCTGCTCGTCGCGCGGCTCGATGTCACCGGGGCGCTGCGCGTCTTCCTTGGCGCCGGCGATGAACCAACTGACCTGCTTGGGCACGAAGCGCTCTTCATCGAGCTTCATGGCCTTGATGACGCGCTTGATGGCCGAGACAGAGTCCGATGCATCGAGGATCTGGAAGCCTTGCGGCAGGCCGGCCAGCTTCCAGTGCGCGCGCAGGAAACGGTTGCACAGGCCGTGGAAGGTGCCGATCCACATGCCGCGCACATTGACCGGCAACATCGTGCCCAGGCGCGTCTGCATTTCCTTGGAGGCCTTGTTGGTGAAGGTCACGGCCATCACACTGCCCGGCGTCAGCTGGCCGGTCTGCATCAGCCAGGCGATGCGGGTGGTCAGCACCCGGGTCTTGCCCGAGCCGGCACCGGCCAGGATCAGGGCCGGCTCCTGCCCCAGCGTCACGGCGGCGTACTGCTCGGGGTTGAGGTTTTTGAGCAGGCCGCTGGAGGCCAGGGCCTGACCGGCGTCTTCCGCCGCCTCGGCGGCCAGCTGATGGGTGTCCGGGCCTTCGGCGGCGGCGAACAAGTCCTCGTTCAGTTCTTCGGGCGGGGCTTCGGGGCGCGGGTCATGAGGCAGGTTCATCGCCGCATTTTAGGTTTGCGGCATCATGCGGCCGATGAAAGCCACCGAAGACCTGCCCTGCCCCTGCGGCCGCGCCGCCTCCTACCGACGCTGCTGTGGCCGGCTGCACGCCCAGTTCGCCGCCAGCGGCGAGCTGCTGGCCGACAGCGCCGAGACCCTCATGCGCTCGCGCTACAGCGCCTATGTGCTCGATGAGCTGGCCTATCTGCAAGCGACTTGGCATGCCAGCACGCGGCCGGCCGAGCTGAGCCCCAATGAGCCGGGCCTGAAATGGCTGGGCCTGGAGGTGAAGAAGCATGGCCAGCTCGACGCCGACCATGCCTGGGTGGAGTTTGTGGCCCGCTGCAAGCTCGGCGGGCGGGCTCAGCGCCTGCAGGAGCGCAGCCGCTTTGTGCGTCAGAACGGAGCCTGGTTCTATCTGGACGGGGAGCTCAGCTGAGGGCTGAAGCCAAAACGCCAACGCGAATCAGGCGAACTCCTGGCGCACGCTGCGGGTGTTGAGCGTGTGCACCGTCCACAGGATGACGGCACTCCAGACCAGGCACAGGGCGGCCAGCAGCAGGTGCGAGCCGCTGACCCAGAGCAGCATGGGCGAAGCCAGAAGCAGGGCGACCAGCAGGCCGCGGCAGAGGCGGCGCGCCCACTCGTAGCGGCGCAGCAAGCCCTGACCCCCGGTGATGCACAAGCCCGAGGCCAGCAGCAGCGCCAGCATCAGGCCCAGGCCCCAGACGCTGCGCAAGCTGGGCAGGCCGGCGCCCACCCCACTGCCCAACCAGAAGCCCATCAGCCCCAACCCGGCCAGGCCCAGCGCCATCAAAACCCAGGCCACGGCACTGACCCAGGGTGAGCGATATCCGACGTGAAAGACTTGCGGCATGGTGGGGACTCCTTGACAGCGCCAAGCTGCGGCGCCTTCTTTTTCAGCAATCAAATGATGGGTTCTGGCGATGACAGGATTGTTTCGACCGTGGCGCCGCCCCACCATCCCCCCCGAAAGGTGGGGCGCGCTTGCACAGCGCACAGCCGCGAGGTTTTCCTCATGGCTACCGGAGAAAACAGCCCCATCCATGGGCTCGGACACCCTGCGGCAGCCGTGCCGGTTTCTGCCCGCACCCCGCGCCGCAGGTAATACTCACCCCCCACCATGTTGCAGATCATCCACATCGACGAACACCTCGTCGCCATCGCCAAGCCCGCCGGCCTGCTGGTCCACCGCAGCAGCATTGCCGCGCAGGAACAGGTCTTCGCCCTGCAGCTGCTGCGCGATCAGCTGGGCCGCCCCGTCTGGCCGGCGCACCGCCTGGACCGCGGCACCTCGGGCCTGCTGCTGTTTGCACTCGACGCCGACACCGCCTCGCAGCTGGGCCAGGCCTTTGAGCAAGGCCAGGCCCGCAAGCGCTACCTGGCCCTGGTGCGCGGCTGGCCGGCGGCAGCGGAAGGCCGCATCGAACACCCCCTGGCCCGTGACCCCGAGCTGCCCTCCGCCGGCCAGCCCCTCCTGGAATCACGCACCGACTGGCGCAGCCTGGCCCGGGTCGAATGGCCGCTGGCCCTGGACCCGCGCTTCCCCGCGAGCCGCTACAGCCTGCTCGAAGCCCGCCCGCTCACCGGCCGCCGCCACCAGATCCGCCGCCACCTCAAGCACATCGCCCACCCCATCATCGGCGACGCCACGCACGGCAAGGGCGCCCACAACCGAGCCGTCGCCGCCTTCCTGGGCACGCAGCGCCTGTGGCTGCACGCGCTGGAACTGAACATCCGGCACCCATGGACTGGAGAGGCGCTGCAGCTGCGCGCGGCGCCGGGTCCGGAGTGGGAGGCGATGTTGGGGCGCGGGGCGTGGCGGACGGGCGAGGGGGAGGATTGGGGGCAGGCAGTTTGGCGGGAGGCTCAAGGATTCGGATGAGTCAAAGAGTTGATGCCCGAAAACGGTGGCTGCTCCCCGAATAAGCTTGCGGTTTGCATGTCTAGGTATCCTGTCGCGACATCGCTGCCCGTAACGTCGCAGCTACTTGAACTGCTGCCAGACGCCCATTGCCGAAAAGTGCAATGCTTGACTCCACGAAAGGACACAAGCGTGATCCGAACATTGCTTCGATGCATCTTCCGCCGAAGTGGGGCTCGCTCGGGCTACAAGCTCGCGGCCAGCTGTGCGCTCATCGCTTGCGGCACAGTCCATGCGACGACTTGCGTCAATGAAGGCGGAACAACAGCCTACATAGATTCGAACACCAGCGATCTGCGCTTTGTCACTTGGCAACCAGAAGGCGACTACTACTTCGCCATC
The DNA here is from genome assembly GCF_058794035.1 of Roseateles sp. GW835-FHT13E02. Classification (NCBI taxonomy): domain Bacteria; kingdom Pseudomonadati; phylum Pseudomonadota; class Betaproteobacteria; order Burkholderiales; family Sphaerotilaceae; genus Roseateles; species Roseateles sp. GW835-FHT13E02. Next base: position 105,190 of record NZ_JBXAGJ010000014.1, on the reverse strand, counting down.
TTGAACGCTGCGGGATACCAAAGAATCGATCAACGCGAGCCCAACGAAGTCGTTTTTTTCGTGGAAGGCTTGAGGCTTGGATTTAAAACTCTCGAAGTCAGCCAGTTCGTCGACGCGGGCCAAACCAAACCGGCGACCGAACTTCTACCGGCCTACGTAGCCTGGCATGCCAATAGGGCTGCCGACTTAGGGCTGAGCCACACGAAATATACGGAGCTGAAACGAACCCAGCGTAAAGCCTATCGATCGACGCCAGTGACCTACTTCCTACGCTGGCGCCTCTTTGAAAATGATCCGCAGGACGTTCGCGGAATCTACTTTCTTTCCACCGTCACGGCCTCCGGCAAGAGCATCGCAACGATTGGCGCGCTCGTGAACGAGCCCGAACAGCTGCAGCAGGCGAATGCCCAGCTGGACCGATTTGCCACTAGCTTTAGATTGATGGAAGACGATGACCCATGCCCCAACAAAATGGGGAAATAGCATGTCTTCCCTGAATGATCATGCTTGATTAAATCGGTGAACGAAGCATGGCAGCCTTAGTCCAAAGCCAAGAGCTGATGTCTCCCCACAAAGGGCATCAACGCAAAGTTTGAGGAAGGCCGAGGCTTGGCTGAAGCACACCCGCCAAGCTGCCCCCTCCGGCCTTAAACGCACGCCTGATCAGTGCCCCTCAATCACCCGCATCTCCAGCTGCGACGCCCGATCACCCGCGCGGAACAGGGTCTGCGTGGCCGGCTGGAAGTCCTCAGGCGCGGCATCCTTGATGCGCACAAAGCGCTGGGGGTTGCGGTCCAGCAGGGGGAACCAGCTGCTTTGCACCTGGACCATCAGGCGGTGGCCGCGGCGGAAGTTGTGGTTGACGTCGGGCAGCTCGATGTCCAGGGCCATCACCTCGCCGGGCACCACGGCCTCGGGCTTGTCCAGGCCTTTGCGGAAGCGGGCGCGCAGCGGCTCGCCGCGGACCAGCTGCTGGTAGCTGTTGAGGGTCTGGCGCGGCGGCGGCACGTCGCTGGGCGGCGGGCCTGAAGGGCTTTCGTCTTCCATGTCGTGCGGGTAGACATCGATCAGCTTGACGATGAAGTCGCTGTCGCTGCCGGTGGTGGACACATACAGCCGGGCCTTGATCGGGCCGGCCACCGTCAGGTCGCGTTCCAGCACCTCGGTCTGATAGACCAGCACATCGGGCCGGGTGGCGGCAAAGCGCTGATCGCCCACCATGTACTCGGCCGGCATGCCTTGGGCGGCGTAGCTGGTGAAGGGCACGGGCTTGTTGGGGTCGCTGACGTAACGATCCACCGCCTCGGTGCCTGCGCTGGCCTCGGGCCGCTTCCAGTCGAGCTTGCCGCCGGCCTGGAAGTAGAGCTGGCGCGGCTTGGCCTCGGCCGGCGGCCAGGCCGGGTAGTGGCGCCAGACATTGCTGCCGGTCTCGAACATGGTGGCCTCGGCGATCTTGGCCTCTCCCTGACCGCGCAAATGCTGCTCGAAGAAGGGCAGCATCACCTGCTTCATGAAGTACTCGCTGTTGTTGCCGCCAAAGCTGACCGAGCCCATGGACTTGCCGGCGGTGCGGAACCAGCCGCCATGGCGCCAGGGGCCCATGACGATCTGGTTGCTGATGCCGGGGTTGCGGGTTTCGATGCTGCGGTAGATGGCCAGAGGGCCAGGCAGATCCTCGGCATCGAACCAGCCGCCCACGGTCAGCACGGCGGCGCGGATGCCCTTGAGGTGCGGGGTGATGGATTTCGGCTTCCAGTGCTCGTCGTAGTTGTCGTGCTCGATCAGGTCGTTGAAATAGGGGTTGCCCGGCGTGCCCAGGGTCTTGGCGATATTGCTGAGATTGCCGAGCTTGAGGAAGTAGTTGTAGGCGTCGCCGCTGCTGTAGCGGAACTCGCCCCAGCGTGAGGGCTCGGAGGTGGGGTTGGGCTGGGGCTTGAAGCTGGTGAAGAAGCCGTAGTTATGGGCCAGCATGAAGGCACCGCCGTGGTAGCCGTCGTCGCCCTTGTAGTAATCGGCAATCGGCGCTTGAGGCGATGCGGCCTTGATGGCCGGATGCGAATCGATGATGGACGCGGCGCTGTAGAAGCCGGGGTAGGAATTGCCCCAGATGCCGACCCGGCCGTTGTGGCCGGCCACATGGTCCAGCAGCCATTGCACGCTGTCGTGCATATCGCTGCTTTCGTCGACATCGTTCTTGCTCTTCTTGTTCGGCACATGGGGCGTCATCTCGACAAAGCGCCCCTCCGACATATTGCGGCCGCGCACGTCCTGGCAGACGAGGATGTAGCCGGCCTTGAGGAAATCCTCGCTGGGCGCCAGGCGGCCGCTGTAGCGGTCGGAGCCGTAGGGCGCGCAGCTGTAGGGCGTGCGCGTCATCAGGATGGGGTACTTCTTGCTGCTGTCCTTGGGCACGTAGACCGTGGTGGCCAGGCGCACACCGTCGCGCACCGGGATGCGGTACTCGTACTTGGTGTAGTTGGCCTTGAAGTCATAGGGCGCCGGGGCGGCGCTGCCCGAAGAAGCACCGGCTGCTTGAGCCAGCACCGCGCCAGAACCCAAGAGCAAGCAAGCAAACAGTGCGGCGGACGCCACCGGCGAAGAAGAGCGCATGGGCATGAAGAGACCTTGAGGTGTACAGAGTCACGAAGTCGGCGCCAGGAGCTGAGCCGACGTCCCGGGCCATTGGCAAGACCTGACCCTCAAGCCTTGCACGCCACAGGATTCGCGATTGGGCCATGCGCGCTGGCCCTTGCGAAGCACGTATTTGCCCGGCATGACTTTTGACATCCTTGGCACGCCTGACCGCTGCCCGCGCACCGGCCTGGGCCGACAATGCAGGCATGAACCGCAGCCCCGCCCCCTCCTCTTCAGCCGCCGCCTCGGCCAGCCGCGGGGTGCTTTTCGCCGCCCTGTCCTACACCCTCTGGGGCCTGTTCCCGCTCTATTTCAAGCAGATCGCCCAGGTGCCCTCGCTGGAGGTGGTGGCCCACCGCACGCTCTGGTGCCTGGTGTTCCTGCTGGGGGTGCTGACGGTGCTCAAGCGCTGGGCCTGGCTGGGCCAGGTGCTGCGCCAGCCCAAGGTGCTGGCGGCCTTTCTGCTCTCGGCCCTGCTCTTGTCGGTGAACTGGCTGACCTACGTCTGGGCGGTGCAGAACGACCATGTGCTCGATGCCAGCCTGGGCTACTTCATCAACCCCCTGGTCAATGTGGCCCTGGGCTTTGCGGTGCTGCATGAGCGCCCGCGGCCGCTGCAGTGGCTGGCCGTGGCCCTGGCGGCGGCGGGGGTGCTGTGGCTGACGCTGCAGACCGGCCGCCTGCCCTGGGTGGCCCTGGTGCTGGCGGCCAGCTTCGGCGTTTACGGCCTGCTGCGCAAGATCGCCAGCCTGGGTGCGCTGGAGGGCCTGACCCTGGAGACCTTGCTGCTGGCGCCGCTGGCGGCTGCAGCCATGGCCTGGTGGACCTGGCAGGGCCAGAGCGCCCTGTCCCATGGCGCCGAGGCGCCCTCCACCCTGCTCTGGCTGCTGTTTGCCGGCCCGCTGACCGCCGCGCCCCTGCTGCTGTTCGCAGCCGGTGCGCGGCGCATTCCCATGGCCACACTGGGCCTGCTGCAGTACATCTCGCCCAGCATCCAGTTCATGCTGGGTGTGTGGCTGTACCACGAGCCATTTGCCGCCACGCGCCTGGTGGGCTTTGGCCTGATCTGGGCGGCCCTGGCGATCTACAGCGTCGAAGGCCTGTTCCGCAGCAGGCAGGCTGCGGCCGCAGCGGCTTGAATCATGGCCGTGCGGCCCTCGGGCGTGTGATTCAGACGGCAGGCGCTCGGGCCATGAGCGCAGCAAGCCCGGTACTCAGCGCCGGCAGCAGCCCGATCAGCAGCGTGCCCACAAAGATGGCCAGCATGGCCGGCAAGACCGCCCGGCCCACATAGCGGATCGACTTGCCGAACATGGCGGCGGCGAAGTAGATGTTCATGCCCGCCGGCGGGCAAAGGAAGCCGACCTCCATCGCCGCCAGAAAGATGATGCCGAAGTGCACGGGGTCGATGCCGTAGCTCTGCGCCAGCGGCAGCAGCAAGGGCACCAGCACGGCGATGGCCGCAAAAATCTCCATCAAGGCGGCAGCCACAAACAGGAAGGCGCACAGCGCCAGCAAGAAGAGGTACTTGTTAGGAATCGCCCCCTGCACCCACTCCACGGCCAGATCGGGAATGCCCGCATCGACGAGGAAATTGGTCAGCGCCAGCGCCATGCCCAGGATCAACATCACGCCGCCGATCAGCTGCGCGCTTTCCGAAAGGCAGCGCCCGAGCAGGCGCCAGCTGAGCTCACGGTGCGCCACAGCCTGGGTCAGCAGCGCATAGGCGGCCGTCAATGCGGCGCTCTCGGTGGGGGTGGCCAGGCCGCCGGCCAGGGAGCCGATCGCCACCACCGGCGCCAGCAGCTCCCATTTGGACGTCCAGGCCGCCGCCAGCGCCTGACGCGCATTCGGGCGCGAGCTGAGCACCGGATCCGCCCTGGCATTGCCCCGCAGAAAGCCGCCGAACAGCAGCAGGCACACCACCATCACCAGCGCCGGCAGCAGGCCGGCCAGGAACATGTCCATGATGGGCACCCGGGCGATCACCGCATACATGATCAAGGGCACCGAGGGGGCCAGGAGCACACCCAGGGCGCTGGCACTGGTGACCAGGCCGATGCCGCGTTGCTCGGGGTAGCCGGCATTGCGCAGCAAGGGCAGCAGCAAGCCACCCAGCGCCAGAATGGTCACGCCGCTGCCACCGGTGAAGGCCGTGAAGGCCGAGCACAGCACCGCCGCCGCCAGCACCGTGCCGCGCGCGCCGCCGCCGAACAAGGCCACAAAGAGCGCGCCCAGGCGCTGCGCTGCGCCGGTGCGCGCCATCACCAAACCGGCCAGGGTGAACAAGGGCAGCGCCGGCAGCGAGGGGTTGACCGTGATCTGGTAGTGCGACAAGGCGATGGAAGCCAGCGGCAGGCCATCGCTCCAAAACAGAGCCATCGCCAAACCGCCGAGCACCGCAAACACCGGCGCGCCGGCCAGGAGCGCCAGCAAGAGCAGCACCAGCGCCGGCCACAGCCGGCCGCCCTGGCCATCCGCCACCGAGGCCAGCAACCAACCGCCCAGAGTCAGCAGCACAGCGCAGGCGATCTGAGGGAACGGACGGCTTGCGCAGCGCATGCCCAGCTTCAAACCCAGCCAGGCAAAGCCCAGAGGCATGCAGGCCTGCACCCACCAGACCGGCAGCCCATAGGCCAGCGGATGCGCGGTTTCGATCTCGCTGGCCACAAAGCGCCAGCTGGCCCAAGTCAACATGCCGCACAACAGGGCCGAGCCGCCTTTGGCGAAGGCCTGAACCCACCGCTGCTGGCGCTCGCCGCCCCGCTGGGCCAGGCTGCTGCCCAGGGTGCTCAGGTGGCCGTGGCGCTCGGCCGCGATGGCACCGAACATGGCCAGAAGCAGGCCCAGATGCTGCACCAGCACGGGCGCGTTCTCGATGCCCCGGCCCATCATGGGGCGCAGCGCCAGCTCGACCAGCGGCAGCAGCACCATCAGCGCCAGAGCCAGAGAAGCCAGGCCTTCGTCAAAGCGACTCAGGCTTTGAGTGAGAGGGTTGACCGTCGGCGGCGTGCGGGACAGGTTCGGCGCCACTTCCAAGCGCATGCTCACAGACCCCTGCTGGCGCGGTAGGCCTTGAGGTGCTGAAAGACCTCATCAAAGGTTTCGGCCGGCACCATGCTGCCGCGAATGCGCGGATAGAGGCGCTCGGCCAGCTCGCTCCACTCGCGCATCTGCTCGGGTGTGGGCTTGTTGACCTTGAGGCCGCGCTTCTTCATGGCCTCGACCGCTTCATCCACCTCGCGGCGCGCTTGCTGGCGCATGGCCAGACCGGCATTTTCACCGCCGACCTTGAGCGCCTGCTGGGCCGCCGGGCTCATGGCGTCCCAGGCCTTTTTGGTGACCACCAGGGCGCCGACGATGGGCGCCCAGTTGATGTCCAGCATGTTCGATGCCGTGTTGTAGATCTGGCTGGCCAGCGCGAAGTACGGGGTTGCAGGCACCACATGGATCATGCCGGTCTGCATGGCCGGCAGGATATCGGCGGTCTCCAGCGGCACCGGCGTGTAGCCGAGGTTCTTCATGATGGCCTGCTGCTCGGGCTCCGAGCCCCAGGCAAAGAACTTCATGCGCTTGAAGTCTTCGGGCCGCGACGCTGGCTCTTTGGAAAAGAAGCGCACCCAACCGGCATCGCCCCAGGCCACCACCACAAAGCCCCGCTCCAGAAACCGCTGCTCCATGGCGGGGCGCATCTTCTCGCGCACATGGTCGACCTCCTCCCAGCTGCGGAACAACAAAGGCAGGTTCTGCAAGGCCGCCACCGTGGGCTCGATCTCGCGCAAGCCCACCACCGACATCAGCGCGCCTTGCAGCTGACCGATGCGCATGCGGCGCGCCAGCTCGGCCTCGCCGCCCTGGCTGCCATCGGTGAAGACCGTGAACCGGGCTTGGCTGCCCTGCGCGGCGCGCCAGCCCTCGCCCATCTCCATCAGCTGCTGGTGGTACTGCGAGTTCTTGGGCACCAGGCTGCCGATGCGCAACTGCACCGGTGCTTGCGCCCAGCTCGCACCGGCGGTGCACAGGGCCAGGAGGCAGGCGGCGGCATGGCGACGGCGGATTCGGGTCATGGTGTTGTCGAAGTTAGGTGTTTTCAGTGCAAGATGGGGCGGCGAGCCGCCCCAGCCTCAGAACAAATCGTCGGCACTGTCGAGCAGCCACTGCGCGCGCTGGCGCATCAGCTGATTGCCCAGGCTGTTGCCGGGAACGGCCAGGGCCTGGCGCAGCAAGGCCTCAAAGGCCGGGCGGTCGCCAGCGGGCTGGGCCAGCGACTCGGCCTGGCCGACATACACGCCGGCATTGCGGCCGGCCGCGGCCGTCAACGCTTGCGCAAACAAGGCTTCGGCACGGCGGCTGCTGCCGCCGGGGCGCGCAGCCTCCAGCGTGCCCAGCAGCGCGGCCAATGCGCCCTCGCCATGCAGGGGCTGGGTGGCCCAGGCCAGTTCAGCCAGGCGCTGGGCCTGCGGCAGATCGGCCACGATGTCGGGGTTGTGCTTGGACAAGGAGATGTAGGCCGCCCAGGAGGCTGCGGCCCAGTAGGCCAGGCCCACCTGTTCGCTCGGCAGGGGCGGCAGCGGCTGTGCCATCTGCAAGGCCTGACGCAAGCCGCCGCCATGCCGGGCTTCCAAGGCCGCCATGGCATGGCGGTGGGCGCGCAAGTACAGGCGCGCAGCGCGCTGGCGCAGCTGCAACGCGGTGCGGGCGTCGCGGCTCTCCAGGCGCTCGGCCTCGAAGGCCACGAAGGCATAGGCGTACTGGGTGAAACCGCCGGCCACCGATTCGGCCAGGGCCAGATGGTCCGGCGTCTGGCGCAGCAGAGATTCCGAGAGCTTCAGGTAGAAGGCGGCGGATTCACGCGCCAACCCCAGGTCTTCCTCTTCCGCTTGGCCCTGGCTGGCCAGCTCGTCCGCCACGCTGCGCACCAGCATCAGCCGTGGCGAACAGGCGCTGAGCAAACTGGCCAGCAACAACAAGGCAATCAATCTGGCCATCAGGGCTTGGGGCGGTGTGGTCAAGTGACCGATGGCCGGCGAGTCTAGGCAGGCATGATGAAACCGGCGTGACGCCGTCAAGACAGGAGCAGGTCAGTTCACAGTCCGTGCATGAAGGCATGGCATGGCCGTCACACGGGCAGCCCAAACTAGGGGACCCATGACGACTGACCCTTCATCTTCGAACCCCCATGTGGCTTCGCCGCCCGGGGCCTTTCAGCCACCTCACCAGCGCTTGCGGGAAGCCGCAGCACGCTTGAACGCTGAAGCGGTGAGCCTGGCTGAGCTCGCGACGTTGCAAGGCTCTGCTGGATTGGGCTCGCTGCTGCTGGTGCTGGCCGCACCTTGTGTTTTGCCCGTGCCCGGCGTGGGCAACGTCATGGGCTTGGCGCTGATGATGCTGGCCGTGCCGATCTGGCGCGGCGACCCAGTCGGCGCCCTGCCCGCGCGCGTGGCAGCTTTTCAGATGCCGGCTCGCTGGGCACGCCGCGCATTGCTGATGATGGCTTGGCTTTATGAGCGAGCGGCCCGCTTTGCGCGCGGCCAGCACGGCCTCGGTTCGCTCACACAGGCCGGGCCGCGCCCTTGGATGGCCGCAATCGTGGCCTTGATGGGCGCCTTGATTTTCTTGCCCCTGCCGCTGGGCAATGTGCTGCCAGCCTTGTGCATGGCGCTGCTGGGCCTGGGGCTGGCCTTGCGGGATGGCTTGCTCTTGCTTTACGCATGGGCTGCAGGCCTGCTGGCCTGCATTTACAGCGCGGCCTTGGGCCTGGCCGCCTGGCACTGGGGCTTGGCCCCCGTGTGGCGCTACCTTGGGGCTGACGCGGGCTGATGCCCGTCTCACCAGCCCCAAGCGCCAGCCAGGCCCCTCGGGTTCACAGGACCGGCTGGCGCATCAGGTAGTCAAAGGCGCCGAGTGCCGCCTTGGCGCCCTCGCCCGTGGCGATGATGATCTGCTTGAAGGGCACGGTGGTCACGTCGCCGGCGGCAAATACGCCGGGCAGCGAGGTCTGGCCCCTGGCATCGACGATGATCTCGCCGTGCTTGCTCAGCTCCACCACGCCCTTGAGCCACTCGGTGTTGGGCACCAGGCCGATCTGCACGAACACACCTTCCAGCTCGATGCGATGGGCTTCACCGCTGTTGCGGTCGGTGTAGTTCAGGCCGTTGAGCTTGCCGCCTTCGCCAGTGAATTCGGTCGTTTGGGCCGAAGTGTGGATGGTGACGTTGGGCAGGCTCTTGAGCTTGTTGACCAGCACCGCATCGGCACGCAAGGCCTCGCCGAACTCGATCAGGGTGACATGGGCGACGATGCCGGCCAGGTCGATGGCCGCTTCCACGCCGGAGTTGCCACCGCCGATCACCGCCACGCGCTTGCCCTTGAACAGCGGGCCGTCGCAATGCGGGCAGTAGGCCACGCCCTTGTTCTTGTACTCCTGCTCGCCGGGCACATTGACATTGCGCCAGCGTGCGCCGGTGGACAGGATGACCGAGCGCGACTTGAGCGTGCCGCCATTGGCCAGCTGCACCTCGATCAGGCCGCCGGGCTCGGTCGCCGGGATCAGCTTCTCGGCGCGCTGCAGATTCATGATGTCCACGTCGTAGGCTTTGACATGGCCTTCCAGCGCGGCGGCGAACTTGGGGCCGTCGGTTTCGAGCACGGAGACATAGTTCTCGATCGCCAGGGTGTCGTTCACCTGGCCGCCAAAACGCTCGGCCGCCACACCGGTGCGGATGCCCTTACGGGCGGCGTACACGGCCGCGGCCGCGCCGGCCGGGCCGCCGCCGACGATCAGCATGTCGTAGGGTGCCTTCTCGCTGAGCTTGGCGGCATCGCGAGCGGCGGCACCGGTGTCCAGCTTGGCCACGATCTCTTCCACCGTCATGCGGCCCGAGCCGAAGAACTGGCCGTTCAGGTAGATGCTGGGCACGGCCATGATCTCGCGGGCATTGACCTCGTCCTGGAACAGGCCGCCGTCGATGACCACGGTCTTGACCCGCGGGTTCTGCACCGCCATCAGGCTCAGGGCTTGAACCACATCGGGGCAGTTGTGGCAGCTCAAGGACATATAGACCTCGAAGCTGAAATCGCCATCCAGGCCGCGGATCTGCTCGATCACCTCGGGCTCGACCTTGGGCGGATGGCCACCCACCCACAGCAGGGCCAGCACCAGGGAGGTGAACTCGTGGCCCAGGGGAATGGCGGCGAAACTGAGCTTCATGTCCGAGCCCGTGCGGTTCAGGCTGAAGGACGGGCGGCGTTCGGCTTGGCCGTCGGTCTTGAGCGTGATCTTGTCCGACATCGCCGCGATGTCCTGCAATAGGCCGAGCAACTCGCTCGAGGCCTCGCGCTCATCCAGGCTGGCGATGATTTCGAAAGGTTGGGTGACGCGCTCGAGGTAGGCCTTGAGCTGGGTCTTCAGTTGTGCGTCCAACATGGTGCTTCTCCGTTTTCGGGGTGTACAGGCGTGGCGCTGCGAAGCCACTCTGAAAACGCCCTGAGGTTCAGCCGGAGAGGCCGGGGCGCTTTCAGCGGAGCTTGAACAACAGATCTCGCTGAAGGGGAATCGCAAGCCCTCCCGGGCCTGCGAATTCAATCGTCATTCGATCCAGTCTGACGCAGACTTAGATCTTGCCGACCAGGTCCAGCGAAGGAGCGATGGTCTTGGCGCCTTCCTTCCACTTGGCCGGGCACACTTGGCCGGGGTTGGCGGCGGTGTACTGGGCGGCCTTCAGCTTGCGCAGGGTTTCCGACACGTCGCGGGCGATTTCGTTGGAGTGCACTTCGGCGGTCTTGATGATGCCGTCCGGGTTGATCACGAAGGTGCCGCGCAGCGACAGGCCTTCTTCTTCGATGTGCACGCCGAAAGCGCGGGTCAGCTTGTGGGTCGGGTCGCCAACCAGGGGGAACTTGGCCTTGCCCACGGCCGGCGAGGTTTCGTGCCAGACCTTGTGCGAGAAATGGGTGTCGGTGGTGACGATGTAGACCTCGGCACCAGCCTTTTGGAATTCAGCGTAGCTGTCGGCCGCGTCTTCGACTTCGGTCGGGCAGTTGAAGGTGAAAGCCGCCGGCATGAAGATCAGCACGGACCACTTGCCCTTCAGGCTCTCGTCGCTGACGGTGACGAACTTGCCGTTGTGGAAGGCTTCGGTCTTGAAAGGCTGGACTTGGGTGTTGATCAAGGACATGACATTTCCTTTGGGTTGATAGAGAGGGTGGCACAAGCTCGAAAACCTGCGATGGATGAATCATAAAAGCAAGCCCCGGCTTGCAGGTTTGATTAATCAAATCACTGTCATTGCTTGTGCCTATTGAGCTGGACTATCAAGAATCAGATCGAGGCGTCACGTCTTTGTCATCGGCTCACAGCCCCGCCTCCAGCGCCAGCAATTCCTCCACCGTCTGCCGGCGGCGGATCAGGCGCTGCTGCTCGCCATCCACCAGCACCTCAGCCGCGAGCGGCCGGCTGTTGTAGTTGCTGGACATGGAGGCACCGTAGGCGCCGGTGTCGTGAATCACCAGCAGATCACCGACCTGGGCGGCCGGCAGCAGGCGCGGCTCGACCACGCCACCGTCCACCTGCGTGAACACATCGCCCGATTCGCACAGCGGGCCGGCCACCACCGATGGCCGCTCGGCACCCGCCGCGCGGCCATCGGCCGGCAGCAGGCTCATGGCATGGAAGGCACCATACATGGCCGGGCGCATCAGCTCATTGAAGCCGGCATCCACCAGCACGAAATGGTTGCGGCCCACGTCCTTGCTGGCGCGCACCTCGGCCAGCAGCACACCGCTCTCGGCCACCAGGTAGCGGCCCGGCTCGATCTCCAGCTGCAAGGCGTGGCCCAGCAGGGTTTGCGCCTGCTGGCGCGCCTGATCCCAGAGGCCGAAGTAATGTTCGGTGTCGATGACGGGCTCGCCATCGCGGTAGGGAATCGACAAGCCGCCGCCGGCCGAGATCGCCTGCAAGTCCATGCCGGCCGCCTGCACCTGACGCACCAGGTCCACCATGGCCCCGCAGACCTCGGACAGATGGCGGTAGTCCACGCCCGAGCCTATGTGCATGTGCAGGCCGATCAGGCGCAGGCCCTGCGCCTGCACCGCCACCAGGGCGGCCGGCAGGTCGGCATGCCAGATGCCGTGCTTGCTGTGCTCGCCGCCGGTGTTGGTCTTGTTGCTGTGGCCATGGCCGAAACCGGGGTTGATGCGCAGCCAGACGCCGTGGCCGGGTGAGGCAGCGCCCAGTTGGTGCAGCATGTCGATGGAGCCGGCATTGACCGGCACCTGGTGCTCGATCACGGTCGCCAGGGTCTCGCGGTCCAGCAGATCGGCCGTGAAAACGATGTCCGAATGCACCGAGCCATCGGCGCGGTAGCCGGCCGCCAAGGCACGCAGCACCTCGCCGCGCGAGACGGCATCGACCTTGACGCCCTGCTCGCGCATCAGGCGCAGGATGTGGGTGTTGGAACAGGCTTTTTGCGCAAAGCGGATGGCATCGAAGGCCCGCAATGCGGCGATGCGCTCACGGATGGTGCCGGCGTCGTAGACCCACAAGGGCGTGCCGAAATTCTGGGCCAGGGCTTGCAGGCGGGTGGGGGTCAGGGTGGCAGCAGGCATGGGCGGGCTCTCTCGGGCAGGGTTCAGGGAATGGCTGAAGCATGCCTGCCCTGCGCCATTCATTCAAATATTGATTTATAAACACCCAATTCATTTTGGATATGCTCATCTCGTGAACCCGGACATCAGCCTGCGCCATATCGAAGTCTTCCGCGCCGTCATGACGGCCGGCAGCGTCACCGAAGCCGCCCAGCTGCTGCGCAGCTCGCAGCCGACACTGAGCCGTGAGCTGGCGCGGCTGGAGCAACTGCTGGGCTATGCCCTGTTCGAGCGCCAGCGCGGCCGCCTGCGCGCCACCGCGCGGGGCCTGGCCTTGTTCGACGAAGTGCAGCGCAGCTACCAGGGCCTGGACCGCATCCGCAGCCGCGCCGCGCAACTGGGCCGGGACGAGCAGGTGCAGTTGGCCGTGCTCTGCCTGCCTGCCCTCAGCCATGCCTTGCTGCCTGCCGCCTGTGCCGACTTTCTGGCCGCCCACCCGGCGGCGCAGCTGTCCATCACACCCCAGGAATCGCCCTTGCTCGAGGAATGGATGGGGGCGCAGCGCTTCGACCTGGGCCTGAGCGAGCAGCAGGCGCACAACGCCGAGGGCACACAGCGGGTGCCGGTGCTGACCCTGGATGAGGTGTGTGTATTGCCTGCAGGCCACCCGCTGCTGGCGCGTCAGGTGCTGCAGCCTTCGGACTTCGAGGGCCAGGATTTCATCAGCCTCTCGGCCGAGGACCCGTACCGGCTGCAGCTGGATGCCCTGTTCGCGGAGGCCGGCGTGCAACGCCGCTTGCGCGTGGAAACCCACAGCGCCGTGGCCGTGTGCGCGATGGTCCAGCAAGGCCTGGGCCTGGCCATCGTCAATCCCTTGACGGCGCTGGCCCTGGCCGGCCCGGGCCTACAGCTGAGACGCTTCAGCGTATCCGTGCCTTTTCAGGTCTCGGCCCTGCTGCCGATGTACCGGCCGGCGCAACCGCTGGCACAAAGCTTTCTGCAGGCCCTACAGCATCAAGCGAGCCGCATGAGCCAAGCGCTGGAACTCGCCCTTCGCTGATTTAGAGCCGCTCGATGCGCGCGTAAGCCGAATGGTTGTGGATGGACTCGAAGTTCTCGACGTCCACCGTGTAGCGACCGATGCGCGGATCGGCGTTCAGGCGGAGGGCCACATCGCGCACCAGATCCTCGACGAACTTGGGGTTCTCGTAGGCATGCTCGGTGATCCACTTCTCGTCGCTGCGCTTGAGCAAGGGCCAGATTTCGCTGGAGGCGCTTTCCTCGGCGAAGCGCACCAGTTCTTGCCAGCTGACCGCCTGGGCGCCGATTTCGGCGCGCACCGTCACCAGCGAGCGCTGGTTGTGGGCGCCGTAGTCGGAGATCTCTTTGGAACAGGGGCACAGGCTCTTGACCGGCACGGCCACCTCGGCCCAGACCGTGGTCTGGCCAGCTCGGGTTTCAGAGATCAGGCGGCCTTGGTAGTCCAGCAGGCTCTCGATGCCGGACACCGGCGCGCGCTTGCGGATGAAGAAGCTGAACGCCACTTCGATGCGGCCCTCGACCGCCTCCAGCTTGACCAGCATCTGACCATGCAGCTCACGCAGCGAGGCGGCATCCAGCGGCGCCTGCAAGGCGTCGAGCCAGGCGACGAAGCGGGACATGTGCGTGCCCTTCTTCTCGGCCGGCAAGCTGACATCCAGCGTCCAGGTGCCCACCGTGGGCTGCGCCTGCGTACCGACCTGGATCTGCAGCGGGTAGCGCACATCCTTGACGCCGACGCGCTGGATGACGAGGTGGCGCTCATCGCGCTCGCTCTGGGTGTCGGGAATGTGGAGGGCGCTGGTGACTTGGTTCATGCAATCGGGTGCGCGGCCCGTCGATGTGGCCGCAGAAATTACGGGATAACCCTGAAGCCCTCAGCTTGCCAGCAAGCCGCCAACCTTGCCGCGGCAAGGTCTTGGCGGCCATGCTTCACTGATTGGCGGCGGGGCGCAGCAGGCTGGGTCGGGCGCCGAAGCGCTTGAGAATGGCTTGTTCGATGCCGCTGGCGTCCAGGCCGCAAGCCGCCATCAGCTTGGGCACCTCGCCGTGCTCGATGAATTCATCGGGTAGGCCCAGCACCAGCACCGGCGGATTGAGCCCGGCCGCTTGCAAGACCTCCATCACGGCCGAGCCCGCGCCACCCATCAAACAGCCGTCTTCCACGGTGACGAGGGCATCGTGCGTGCGCGCCAACTCGGTGACCAGCTCGACATCGAGCGGCTTCACAAAACGCATATTGGCCACGGTCGCGTCGAGTTGCTCGGCCGCTTCCAAGGCCGGGTACAGCAAGGTACCGAAGGCCAGGATGGCGATGCGCGGCGCGCCGGCCGCGCCCGCGAGCTGCGGCTTGCTCGATTGCCGGCGCAGCTCGCCCTTGCCCCAGGGCAGCAGACTCATGGTCTTCTGGACTTCCACGCCCACACCGGCACCACGCGGGTAGCGCACGGTCACCGGGCCGCTGTGCTGGTAGCCGGTGTAGAGCGCCTGGCGGCATTCGTTCTCGTCCGCCGGGGTCAGGACCGCCATATTCGGGATGCAGCGAGTGAAGGCGATGTCGTAGTTGCCGGCGTGGGTGGCACCGTCGGCACCGACCAGACCGGCACGATCCAGGGCAAACAGCACCGGCAGGTTCTGCAGGGCCACGTCGTGGATCAATTGGTCATACGCACGCTGCAGGAAGGTGGAATAGATCGCCACCACCGGCTTCATGCCCTCGCAAGCCATGCCGCCGGCCACCGTCACCGCATGCTGCTCGGCGATGCCGACATCGTGGTAGCGAGTCGGGAAGCGCTTGTGGAACTCCACCATGCCCGAGCCTTCGCGCATGGCCGGCGTGATGCCAATCAGGCGGCTGTCGGCCTCGGCCATATCGCAGAGCCAGTCACCAAACACCTGGGTGAAGCTGACCTTGGCCGGCGCTGCCGATTTGACGAAACCGACCGATGGGTCGAACTTGCCCGGTGCGGCGTGGTACTTGACCGGATCGGCCTCGGCCAGCTTGTAGCCCTGGCCCTTCTTGGTGACCACATGGAGGAACTGCGGGCCTTTCTTGCCGCGCAGATTCTCCAGGGTCGGAATCAAGGCATCGAGGTCGTGGCCATCGATGGGGCCGACGTAGTTGAAGCCGAACTCTTCGAAGATGGTGCCGGGCACGACCATGCCCTTGGTGTGCTCTTCGAAGCGCTTGGCGAATTCGTACAGCGGCGTGTTCTTCAACACCGACTTAGCGCCCTCGCGCGCCGAGGCGTAGAAGCTGCCGCTCATCAGACGGGCCAGGTATTTGTTCAGCGCGCCGACCGGGGGGCTGATCGACATGTCGTTGTCGTTCAGGATCACCAGCACATCGCCCATCACGCCGCCGTGGGCGACGCCGGCATTGTTCAACGCTTCGAAAGCCATGCCGGCCGTCATCGCCCCGTCGCCGATGATGGCCACGGCCTTGCGGTCCTCACCCTTGAGTTTGGCAGCCATGGCCATGCCGTGGGCGGCCGAGATGGAGGTGCTCGAGTGGCCCGTTCCGAAGGTGTCGTATTCACTCTCGTCGCGGCGCGGAAAGCCGCTGATGCCGCCGAAATGGCGGATGGTGGCGAGCGCGTCGCGACGGCCGGTCAGCACCTTGTGCGGATAGGTCTGGTGACCCACATCCCAGACCATACGGTCATGCGGGGTGTTGAACACATAGTGCAGAGCCACGGTCAGCTCGACCGTGCCCAGATTGGAGCCCAGATGACCGCCGATGCGCGAATTGGACAAGGTGTCCAGCACATAGGCACGCAATTCACCGGCCAGCTTGGGCAGCTCGGTGCGAGGCAGGCGGCGCAGATCGGCCGGGCTGTTGATGGTGTGCAGCAGAGAGTCACTCATGGATGATGGTGCCGCGTTTGCTCAGTTGTCTCGTTCCACGACCATATCGGCCAACAGGCCCAACCAGGCAGTGTTGCGCAGGCCGGTGGCCGCCAGGGCCCGGTGGGCGTCGTCGCGGAGCTGGCGAGCCAGGGCGCGGGCAGGCTCCAGGCCCAGCACCGACACATAGGTCGGCTTGTTGGCGTCTTGGTCCTTGCCGGCGGTCTTGCCCAGCACGGTGGAATCTTGGGTTACATCGAGGATGTCATCGACCACCTGGAAGGCCAGGCCCAGAGCCGCGCCGTAATCCGACAAGGCCTGGCGCGCGGCCGGGCTGATGTCGCCGCAGGCGGCGCCCATCATCACGCTGGCTTGCAGCAAGACGCCGGTCTTGCGGCGGTGCATGTCACGCAGCGTGCATTCATCGAGCTGCTTGCCCACGCTGGCCAAGTCGATGGCCTGGCCGCCGGCCATGCCGGCATGGCCGGCCGAGCGGGCCAGCAGGCTGCACAAGCGGGCTTGCAAGGCCGGCGCCATATCGGAGTCCGCCTCGTCCGGCGTCAGCACCTCGAAGGCCAGAGCCTGCATGGCGTCGCCCGCCAGCATGGCCTGGGCCTCGCCGAACTTGACGTGCACGGTGGGTTTGCCACGGCGCAGCACATCGTCATCCATGCAGGGCATGTCGTCATGCACCAGAGAGTAGGCATGAATCAACTCCACCGCACAGGCCGCGCGCATGGCCGCGCCCGCATGACCGGCGACAGCTTCGCAGGTGGCCAGCACCAGCAAGGGGCGCAGGCGCTTGCCGCCGTCGAGCACCGCATAGCGCATGGCTTCGCCCAGACCTGCCGGGGCATTGACGGGGACAAATCCGTCCAGCGCTGATTCACACGCAGCGAGCGAGCGCTGCATCCATTGTTCAAACACACCAGCATCCACGCTCAGGACTCTCCCCATTGTTTCAATCCCTCGCCCTCCAGCACCTTGACTTGTTGTTCTACGGCCTGCAGTCGCGATCGGCACAGCCCCAACAGGCCGGCACCCCGCTTGTAACTCTCCAGCAACTGATCGAGCGGCAGCTGGCCACCCTCCATATCGGCCAGCAAACGCTCCAGCTCAGCGAGCGCCTGCTCGTAGCTAAGGTGTGCCAAATCCTCCTCCGCCTGGGAAGCGGCGGCTTTGGATGCGGCTTTGGACGCGCTGCTGGATCGGGTCATTGTTCGAGACAAGCAAACCGCGATTGTAGTCAGTGCGCCACGCCCGCCCGCAGCGGCAATGTCAGCCGGCCGCCACGACTGAAACGGCGGGTAACTTGACAGGCCGGGGCGCTTGAAGGCTGGCCTGGGTACAATCCCGCCTCCTTGCCTGCTCGCAGCACGGCAAGCCCCAGAGTAGAAACCCGCAGGGGGCGCCGATCGGCAGCGCCCCGGCTTGCTTCTCCTGGGCTGCATGCTTTTTCATCCTTTTCTTTCCCACAGCAGGCCTGCGCGCATCTGGCGCGGCCGGTGTCGGCATGGGCCGACACCCCGGTTCCTAGGAGACCCACTTGGATCATGTCCGACCTGAGCATCGCCCTCTCAGTGATTGAAACACCGCACAGCTCCGGCGCCAGCCCTGCCAACTCGGCAGACGCCAGCACCGTCACCCAGCTGCCCGTGACATCCTATTTCGATGAAGCCCTGTTCCAGCGCGAGCAGGCGCTGATCTTCCAGGCCGGCCCGCGCTACATCGGCCATGCCCTGGCCGTGCCGGAGGTGGGCGACTACTACGCCCTGCCACAGGAAAAAGAAGGCCGCGCCCTGGTGCGCACCCCCAAAGGCCTGGAGCTGATCTCCAACGTCTGCCGCCACCGCCAAGCCGTGATGCTGCGCGGCCGCGGCAACACCCGCAGCAACATCGTCTGCCCCCTGCACCGCTGGACCTACAGCCTGCAGGGCGAGCTGATCGGCGCGCCGCATTTCGACCACGATCCCTGCCTGAACCTGAACAACTACAAGCTGCGCGAGTGGAACGGCCTGCTGTTCGAAGACAACGGTCACGATGTCGCCGCCTCGCTGAAGAATCTAGGGGCAGCTGCCCAACTCGATTTCTCGGGCTATGTGCTGGACAAGGTCCATGTGCACGAGTGCGACTACAACTGGAAGACCTTCATCGAGGTCTACCTCGAGGACTACCACGTGGGCCCCTTCCACCCGGGCCTGGGTCAATTCGTCACCTGCGACGATCTCGCCTGGGAGTTCGGTGAGCACCATTCGGTGCAGACCGTGGGCATCCACAAGGATCTGGCCAAACCCGGCTCGCCGGTCTACCAGCGCTGGCATGAACAGTTGCTCAAGTACCGCGAAGGCCGCCCGCCCGAGTCCGGCGCCATCTGGCTGACCTACTACCCGCACATCATGGTCGAGTGGTACCCGCATGTGCTGGTCGTGTCCACGCTGTTCCCGCAAGGGCCGCAAAAGACCGCCAACATCGTCGAGTTCTACTACCCCGAGGAAATCGCCGCCTTCGAGCGCGACTTCGTCGAGGCCCACCAGGCCGCCTATATGGAAACCTGCGTGGAAGATGACGAAATCGCCCTGCGCATGGACCAGGGCCGGCGCGCCCTGATGGAGCGCGGCGACAACGAAGTCGGCCCCTACCAGAGCCCGATGGAAGACGGCATGCGCCATTTCCACCAGTGGTACCGGCGTGAGATGAAGCTGGATCGCTGAGCGCCAAGCCACCCTCTGCCCAAGCCCTCGCAACGCCCTGCGCAGCCGTCCTGCCGGGGCGTTGTCTTTTCTGAGCCCTGCCCTCGATTGCTCTGCCCGCCATGTCCGCCTCTTTGCTGATCGTCGCCGCCACGTTCTTGTTCGCCAGCATGGGCGTCTGCGTCAAGCTGGCCTCGGCCTACTACGACGCCAGCGAGATCGTCATGTACCGCAGCCTGATCGGCGTGCTGCTCGTCGGCGGCATGGCGCTGGCGCAAGGCAAAAGCCTGCGCACCTCCGTGCCGCTCAAGCATTTCGGTCGCAGCCTGGCGGGCGTGCTGGCCCTGTCGCTGTGGTTCTACTCGATCGGCCAGCTGCCACTGAGCACGGCCATGACGCTCAGCTATATGTCCTCGGTCTGGATGGCGGTGTTCATGATTCTGGGCGCCCTGCTGTTCAAGACGGCGCCGGTCCGCCCGCGTCTGGTGGCTGCGGTGCTGCTGGGCTTTGTCGGCGTGGCCCTGGTGCTGCGCCCGACCCTGGCGCAAGACCAGATCACGGCTGGCATGATCGGCCTGGTCGCCGGCATGCTCTCGGCCCTGGCCTATTTGCAGGTGGCTGGCCTGGGCCGGGCTGGCGAGCCCGAGTACCGCGTGGTGTTTTACTTTTCACTCGGCGGCGTGCTGGCCGGGGCGCTGATCACCTCCGGCATGCAGCAGCTCGGCCTCAGCCAGGGACTGCACCCGCACAGCCTGAAGGGCGCAGGCCTGCTGCTGGCCGTCGGCCTGCTGGCCACCGCGGCCCAGCTGATGATGACGCGCGCCTACGGCCGTGGCAAAGCCCTGGTCAACGCGGCGCTGCAGTATCTGGGCATCGTGTTTTCGGTCGGCTACGCCCTGCTGTTTTTTGGCGAGCAGGTCGATGCCGGTGCGCTGATCGGCATGGGCTTGATCGTGGCTGCCGGCGTGGGCGCCAGCTGGGCCCAAGCCGGTAGACAATCAACGCCGCAATCCACCGCAGCCCAGGAATCGCGCACGCCATGAACCCCGCTCGCTTTCAGACCCTGATCACCGCCACCGAACTGCAGCAGGCTCAGGCCGCCGGCCAGGCTCTGCTGCTGATCGACACCAGCTTCGACCTCGCCGACACATCCGCCGGCGAACGCAGCCATGCCCAGGGCCACCTGCCTGGCGCGCATTACCTGCACCTGGACCGTGACCTGAGCGCCGCCAAGACCGGGCCGGATGGCCGTTTCCGCGGCCGCCACCCCCTGCCCGATCGCGCCGAATTCGCGGCCCGCATGGCCGCACTTGGCCTGCGCCCGGGTCTGCAGGTCGTGGCCTACGACGGCCAAGGCGGCATGTATGCCGCCCGTCTGTGGTGGATGCTGCGCTGGATCGGCCATGCCGAAGTGGCGGTGCTGGACGGCGGCCATGCCGCCTGGGTGGCGGCCGGAGGCGCGCTGAGCACCGCCCCGGCGCTGACGGAAGCAAACCCCAGCACCGCGCCCCTCCCCCTGCCCGACAGCCTGGTGCCCCAGCTGGATGCCGATGCGCTGCAGCGTCAGCTCGGCCGCCTGCGCCTGATTGACGCGCGCGCGCCCGAGCGCTTCCGAGGCGAGGTAGAGCCGCTGGACGCCAAGGCCGGCCACATCCCCGGTGCCCGCAACCGCCTGTTCAAGACCAATCTGCAGGACGATGGCCGCTTCAAGCCGGCCGAGCAGCTGCGCCAGGAGTTTCACAGCCTGCTGGCGCCGTTCGCCCCGGCGGAGGTGGTGCATCAGTGCGGCTCGGGCGTCACCGCCTGCCACAACCTGCTGGCCATGGAGCATGCCGGCTTGAGCGGCTCGCGCCTTTACCCCGGCTCCTGGAGCGAATGGTCCTCGGAGCCAAGCCGGCCGGTGGCCCAGGGCTGAAAACCTGACTGGGCATTTCACTTGACATAGCGCAAGATGGGCGGGCGGTCCTGCCCTGAAACTGAACCCCACAACAACGGAGGTTTGCCATGTTCAAGCGCATTCTGGTGCCCACTGACGGTTCTGACATTTCCACCAAGGCCATCCACACTGCCATCGCCCTCGCCAAGGTGCATGGCGCCAAGATCTACGCCCTGAGCGTCAAGGAGCCCTTCCCCTACAGCGCCGTGTCGGAAATGCAGCCGACGCCGCCACAGGAGTTCTTCGACGCGCAGGAGCGCATCGCCAGCGCCCGCGTCAAGGCCGTGCTGACTCTGGCCGAGGCGGACGGCGTGCCCCACGAGGGCCACACCCTTGAAGCCTTGCACGCCTGGGAGGCCATCATCGAACACGCGGGCAAAAACAACTGCGATCTGGTCGTCATGGCCTCGCATGGCCGCCGCGGCGTGCAAGCACTGCTGCTGGGCAGCGAGACCCAGAAGGTGCTGACGCACTGCACGGTGCCGGTGCTGGTGGTTCGCTGAACCCTCACCCTCGCACAAAAAATCAAAGGCCGGGCTGCAAAGCGCAGCACCGGCCTTTTTCACGGGCGCCCGAGATCGCGCTCGACCTCTGTGATGCCCATC
The DNA here is from genome assembly GCF_058794035.1 of Roseateles sp. GW835-FHT13E02. Classification (NCBI taxonomy): domain Bacteria; kingdom Pseudomonadati; phylum Pseudomonadota; class Betaproteobacteria; order Burkholderiales; family Sphaerotilaceae; genus Roseateles; species Roseateles sp. GW835-FHT13E02. Next base: position 83,855 of record NZ_JBXAGJ010000014.1, on the reverse strand, counting down.
AGTGATGGCCTGACACCGCCACCACCACCAGCGGAATCGCCAAACCGGCGCTCAGCCACAAGAGCTGCAGCCAGGTCTCGCGCAGCGGCAGACGGCGCTGCAGCTGCGGGATCAAGTCAGCCACCGCCACGTAAATGAAGCTGCTGCTGGCCGCCACCAGCAGGAAGGGGAACAATCTTTCCCAGGGGCCGACCACAAAATAGCCCAGCACCCCGCCCAGCACCGCCGACAGGCCCGAGATAGCATTGAACAGAAGCGCCTTGCCGCGCGAGAAGCCCGCGTTGAGCAGCACGATGTAGTCGCCCACCTCTTGCGGGATCTCATGCGCAATGATGGCCAGCGAGGTGACCAAGCCCAGATGCGGGTCGGCCAGAAAAGCCGCAGCGATGATGATGCCGTCGCAGAAATTGTGGATGCTGTCACCCACCAGCACGCTCAGGCCGCCGCGCCCCGCCTGCTCGACATCGAAATGGTGATGGTGGTGGTGACCATCGCCCTCGTGGTGGTGGTTGTGGCGATAGAGCTCGGCCTTCTCCAGCAGGAAGAAGAACAGCAGGCCGCCCAGCAGGGTCATGAACAAGGCATGCGGGCTGGCCTGGCTCTCAAACGCCTCGGGCAAGACATGGAGCAAGGCTGTGCCCAGCAGCACGCCGGTGGACAGACCCACCAGATGCTTCACCACCCGCCCCAGCAAGGTGACGGTCACACTGGCCGCGATCAGCACCGAGAGCAGGCCGCCGCTGAAAGTGGCCAGCACGATATAAAACAGAGTCATGTCATTCCAGGTGATGGGTGCCGGCGGGTGCCCACACCGGCCGCGGCGCGAGGCAAGCGCCCGCCCACAACCGGTCATAAAAACAAAGGGGAGGCTGTTCAGCCTCCCTGCAGCTGCGGTGGCCCGGCCTGGACGGCCGCCACCTGAGCTCTGGCTTTCATCTTAGCAAGCCTGTCAAGCGCCATGATCACCACGCAGCGCCACGCAGCGCCACACCGATGGCGCGCCGACACAGAGCTGCCTCGGTTTGCGCCGACAATGCCGCCATGAATTTTCCTGCCGCCCCCCGCGCCGTCGAGCTTTCGCCGCCGGCCACCGCCCCACTCGCCGCCATCGACATGGGCTCCAACAGCTTCCGCCTGGAGATCGCCCACCTACCGCGCGGCCAGTACAAGCGCCTGGAGTACTTGAAAGAAACCGTGCGCCTGGGTGCCGGCCTGGACAGCGAAGGCATGCTGACCGAGGCGGCCATGCAGCGCGGCCTGGACTGCCTGCGCCGTTTCGCCAGCCGCCTGGAGGGCTTCCCGGCCGCGCGTGTGCGCGCCGTCGCCACCCAGACCCTACGCGAAGCGCGCAACCGCAATGCCTTCCTGGCCCGCGCCCGCGAGGCTCTGGGCTACCCGATCGAGGTGATCTCGGGCCGCGAGGAAGCACGCCTGATCTTCGTCGGCGTCGCACGCCTGCAGCCCTCCAACCTGCCGCGCCTGGTGATCGACATCGGCGGCCGCTCGACCGAGATGATTCTGGGCCGCGGCCGCAAGCCGCTGACGGCCGAATCCTTCCAGGTGGGCAGCGTCAGCCTGTCGCTGCGCTTTTTCCCTGACGGCCAGTTCACGCCCGAGGCCTTCCGCGCCGCTCAGGTGGCCGCGGGGGCCGAGCTCGAAGAAGCCTTCGCCCTGTTCAAACCCACCATGTGGCAGGAGGCCCTGGGCTCCTCGGGCACCGTGGGCGCCGTGGCGCAAATCCTGGCGGCCAGCGGCCAGACCGATGGCCGCATCACGCCCGAAGCCCTGCGCTGGTGCATCGAGCGCGCGCTGGAAGCCGGCAGCATGGACCGCCTGGACCTGCCCGGTCTCAAGGAAGACCGCCGCGCCGTGGTCGGCGGCGGCCTGTGCATCCTCTACACCTTGCTGACCCAATTCGGCATCCCCGAGCTACGGCCCGCCAAGGGCGCGCTGCGCCAGGGCGTGATCTTCGACCTGGTCGAACGCCTGGAAACCGAACGCGCCGGCGAGGGCGCCACCGTGCTGGACATGCGCGAGGCCTCAGTCGCCGCGCTTCAAAAGCGCTTCAGCGTCGACCTGCCCCAGGCTGCTCGCGTGCAAGACCTGGCCCTGCGCCTGCACAAGCAGCTGGCACCGCGCGCCAGCCGAGCCCTGCAGCGCGAGCTGGCCTGGGCCGCCGCCTTGCATGAGATTGGCATGATGGTCTCGCACCACGACCACCACCGCCACAGCGCCTACCTGCTCTCCCATGTGGACGCGGCCGGTTTCTCGCAAGACCAGCTGCGCCGCCTGGCCGACCTGGCCCTGGGCCAGCGGGGCGGCCTGCGCAAGCTGGAAGCGCAGATGGGCGACGAAAGCCTGCTCTGGCAACTCTTGAGCCTGCGCCTGGCGGTGATCGCCTGCCATGCTCGCGGCGTGACCGAGCCCAAGGCCCTGAGCCTGCGCCGCAACGGCCGCCAGATCACCCTGAGCCTGCCCAAAGCCCTGCCCAACACCCAGCCGCGTGCGCTCTACCTGCTGCAGGAAGAAGCGCAGGCCTGGGCCCGCTCGGGAGTGCTGGAATTGCTGCTGGCCTGAGGCCGCTGAGCGACGCCCGAGCCTGATCGGCTCAGAGCTGATCGGGCGCCAGCACCGTGTGCAGGGTCACCTCAGGGCTACCGTTGCGCTCGCGCGCACGCAGCCACCAGATGGCCCCTTTCTTGACCGCCCAGGCCTGATCCTGCGCGCTCAGCAAGAGCGCGGCCACGCGGCCCAGGGTCGGTTGATGACCGACCAGCAGCACCGGGGCTGCGTCGGCGCCCGGGCCCGGACCCCTCAATGACCAGCCCGCCGCCTCCAGCAGCGCCTGCGGCTGCGCATCGGGCAGCAAGGCCGGCAGCAGCTGCAGATCGCGCCCCAGGGCCAGGGCGGTGCGATGCGTGCGCACCGCCGGGCTGGCGATCACCCGGCAGTTCTCGGCCAGGCGGCTGTTCAGCCAGGCGGCCATGCGCTGAGCCTGGCGTTCACCCTTGGGCGTGAGCCGACGGGCCACATCCGTGCCGCCCTCAGGCAGCAACTCGGCCTCGGCATGGCGCCAGAGAATCAGATCCACGGCCCGCGCTCCACCTGCTCAGTTGTCGGACTGGTAGCGCTTCATCAGCGCCTGCTGGGCGCTGCAGCCCTGATCGGAGATGCGGCTGGAGCGGCCATCGGGGCCGAGCTGCCAGGCGTCCAGGCTGTCATGCAGATAGGGCAGCAGGCCCTCGTCGATGACGCGCTGGCGCAGGCGGGCGTCGACCACCGGCCAGGCGACCTCGATGCGACGGAACATATTCCGGCTCATCCAGTCGGCGCTGGAGAGGTAGAGCGCCTCATCTTCCTCGCCAGGGCCCCAGCGGAAGTAGCAGATGCGGGTGTGTTCCAGGAAGCGCCCCACCACCGAGCGCACGACGATGTTGTCGCTGACACCAGGCAGACCCGGCGGCAGCATGCAGGCGCCGCGCACGATCAGGTCCACCTTGACCCCGGCTTGCGAGACGCGCAGCAAGGCCTGGATCAACTCCAGATCGGTCAGCGCATTGATCTTGATCACCACCCGGGCGGGCTTGCCGGCCAGCGCCGCCTGCTCCACCTGAGCCAGGTACTCCAACATGCGGCTGTGCATATTGAAGGGCGCCAGCAGCAAGCGCTTGGGCGGCTTGATCTTGCCCAGCGAGGCGAGCTGGCGGAACACCGCATCGGCGTCCGAGGTCAGCTCCGGGTCGGCCGTGAGATAACCGAGATCGGTGTAAAAACGTGCCGTGCGCGGGTTGTAGTTGCCGGTGGACAGATGGGCATAACGCCGGAACCTGGCGCCCTCGCGGCGCGTCACCAGCAGCAGCTTGGCATGCGTCTTGTAGCCGACGATGCCGTAGACCACCTGCGCACCCACGGCCTCCAGGCGCTCGGCCCAGTTGATATTGGCCTCTTCGTCGAAGCGGGCCTTGAGCTCCACCACGGCCATCACTTCCTTGCCGCGCCGCGCCGCCTCGATCAGCAGATCCATCAGCACCGACTTGCTGCCGGTGCGGTAGATGGTCTGCTTGATGGCCAGCACATCCGGGTCCTCCACGGCCTGGCGCAGGAACTCCACCACCGGATCGAAGCTCTCGAAGGGGTGGTGCAAGAGCACATCGCCCTTGCGCAGGCGATCAAAGATGGACTTCTGACGCGGCAGGCGCCCCTGAGGCCAGATCGGCTCATGATCAGGAAAACGAAGATCCGGCGCCTCGGTCTGATCGATCAGCTCATTCAGGCGCACCAGATTGACGGGGCCGTTGACCCGGTACAGGGCCGCCGCAGGCAGGCCGAACTGCTCCAGCAGGAACTGCGACAACTCGGCCGGGCAGGTGTTCACCACCTCCAGGCGCACTGCCCGGCCGAAGTGGCGCGTGGTCAGGCCCGAGCGCAGGGCGTGGCGCAGATTGGCCACCTCTTCCTCATCGACCTCGAGGTCGGAGTCACGGGTGACGCGGAACTGCGAAAACGCTTCGACCTTGCGGCCCGAAAACAGCTCTTCCAGATGCGCGCGGATCACGCTGGTCAGCAGCACAAAGGCCTGCTGGCCATCGCTGATGGAGGCCGGCAGCTTGATCACCCGCGGCAGCACCCGTGGCACCTTGACGATGGCGATGCGGTTGTCGCGGCCAAAGGCATCCTTGCCCGAGAGCCGGGCAATGAAATGCAACGATTTGTTGGCCACCTGCGGGAAGGGGTGGGCCGGGTCCAGACCCACCGGCACCAGCAGCGGCCGCACCTCGCGCTCGAAGAACTTGGCCACCCACTGGCGCTGCGCCTCGTTGCGATCCGCATGGTTGAGCACGACGATGCGCTGGGCGCGCAGGGCCGGCATGACCAGGTCGTTGAAGACCGAATACTGCTCGTCGATCAGGGCGTGGGCGGCGCGCCCCACCCGCTCGACATCGCGGTTATTGACCAGGCTCTCGGGATCGCGCGCGGCGTCCAGCATGTCGGCGAAACGCACCTCGAAGAACTCATCGAGGTTGGACGAGACGATGCAGATGTAGCGCAGCTGCTCCAGCAAGGGCACGTCGGCACGCTGGGCCTGGGCCAGCACGCGCCGGTTGAATTCAAGAATGGCCTGCTCGCGATTGAGCAGCTGGACGGGCACTTGAGGGACGGTCATCGATTCATTCTATGGATGAAATATGACAGTTCCGTGAGCCGAACGGACTAGGTCAGCAGCCCTGCCGTGCAGGCATGTTCGGCTAGCGCCCCTGCGGCGCCAGTTCCGTGCGCGGCGGGGCCACGCTGCGGCCGGCCAGCACCGTGCTGTGGGCGCTCCAGTCCAGGATTTCCAGCTGCCCGTCGGCATGCTCGACCAGGGCGGTCAGGCTCTCGACCCAGTCGCCGTCGTTGGCGTAGAGGATGCCGTCGATCTCGCGCAGCTCGGCATGGTGGATGTGGCCGCACACCACGCCGTGCACGCCGCGCTTGCGCGCCTCGCGCGCCACCGCCACCTCGAAATCGGAAATGAAGCTCACCGCCCGCTTGACCTTGAGTTTCAGATACTTGGACAAGCTCCAGTAGGGCAGGCCCAGACGGGCGCGCAGGCTGTTGAGGTGGCGGTTGAGCTTGAGCGTCAGCTCGTACAAGGTGTCGCCCACATGGGCCAGCCACTTGGCGCACTGGATCACGCCGTCGAAGAGATCGCCGTGGGTGATCCAGAGCTTGCGACCATCGGCTGTCTCATGCACCCATTCCTTGGCCACCTCGATGCCGCCGAAGTTGTGGCCCAGGTATTTGCGCGCGAACTCGTCGTGGTTGCCCGGGATGAAGACCACGCGGCAGCCCTTGCGCGCCTTGCGCAGCAACTTCTGCACCACATCGTTGTGGGCCTGCGGCCAGTACCAGCTGCGGCGCAGCTGCCAGCCATCGATGATGTCGCCCACCAGGAAGAGCTGCTCGCACTCCACCTCGCGCAAGAACTCCAGCAGCGCCACCGCCTGGCAGCCCGGCGTGCCCAGGTGCAGGTCCGAGATCCAGACCGTGCGGTAACGCCGGCTGGGCGGCTCCGCCGGGCCGTCCTCGGCCTCGGGAGGGTGGGCGGCCAAGGCCCAGTCTGCGCGGGAGGTGGCGGGGTCGTGCGGCATGGCGGGCAGTCTCGACCGGGCCCATGTCGCGGCCATGGCAGGCCTGTGACGCTTCCATGACGCCAGCCCTGCGGCAGCGGCGCGCCCGCGCCTCGATAATCACGCCCATGCATCTGATGATTCCCCACGCCAGCGCCCTGGGCGAGGCCTGCCAGCACAGCCTGGGCGAGCTGAACCTGCCCCATTTGAGCGAACTGCTGGGCCGCCTGAGCCTTGACGGCGCGCCCATCGGCGAGGACGAGTACAGCCTCAACACCCCGCAGGAGCTGGCCCTGGCCCAGCTGCGCGGCAGCCAGGCCGCGCCGGGCGAGCTGCCCACCGCCGCCTGGCTGGCCCGCAGCCTGGGGCTGGACGAGCGCCTGGCCTGGGCACGCCTGACGCCCCTGCATCTGGCCGTGGGCGCTGACCACATCACCGCCTACAACCCCGAGGATCTGCAGCTCAGCGAGTTCGATTCGCGCGCCCTCTTCGAGGCCCTGGCCGAGCTCTGGCCCAGCCAGGAGGGCTGGGCGGCGCACTGGGTGGACAGCCAGACCTGGCTGATCGGCCATGCCAGCCTGCAAGGCCTGGCCAGCGCCAGCCTGGACCGCATCCTGGCCCGCAATGTGGCGGCCTGGATGCCCGAGGCCCGACTGCTGCGCCGCCTGCAAAACGAGATCCAGATGCTGCTGCACGAACACCCGCTCAACCAGGCACGCGAGCAGCGCGGGGTGCTTGCCGTCAATTCGGTCTGGATCAGCGGCTGCGGCCGCGCCGAGGGCGGCGAACTGCCCGCTCAGCTGCAATTGGACGAGCGCCTGCGCGCGCCTTTGCTGGCGGGTGACTGGGCCGCCTGGTCGGAAGCCTGGGTGGCCCTGGACGCCGGCCCGGTGGCGCGCGCGCTCGACCTGGCCCGCAAGTCCCACCCCTCGCTGCGCCTGACCCTGTGTGGCGAGCGCTTCGCGCAGTGCTACAGCCTGCGCCCCAGCGGCGCCCTGCAAGGCCTGTGGCAGCGCCTGAGCCCACCGCGCGCCAACACCTCCGAACTGCTGGGGGCCCTGTGAACGCGCCCCGCCTGCTAACGCGCGAGGTGCCACCTCGCACCGCCTGGGCGCTGGAACAAGCCGGCATCGCGCCGCTTCTGGCGCGCCTGTTCGCCTCGCGCGGCGTCAGCTCGGCCGAGGAGCTGGACGACGGCCTGGCCCGCCTGCTGCCCCCCGAGGATTTGAAAGGCATCCAGGAGGCCGCGCGATTGCTGGCCGACTGCATCGAGCAGCGCCAGCGCATCTGCCTGGTGGCCGATTACGACTGCGACGGCGCCACCGCCTGCAGCGTGGCCCTGCGCGGCCTGACCCTGCTGGGCGCGGCGCCCGAGCAGCTCTGCTATGTGGTGCCCGACCGCGCCATCCATGGCTACGGCCTGACGCCGGCCATCGTCGAGCTGGCCCTGCCGCAACGGCCGCAGCTCTTGATGACCGTGGACAACGGCATTGCCAGCATGGCCGGCGTGGCCCATGCCAAGGCCCTGGGCCTGCGCGTGCTGGTGACCGACCACCACCTGCCCGCCGTGGTTGAAGGCCGGATCGAGCTACCCGCGGCCGACGCCCTGGTCAACCCCAGCCAGCCCGGCTGCGGCTTTGCCAGCAAGAACCTGGCTGGCGTGGGCGTGGCTTTTTATGTGCTGCTGGCCCTGCGCAGCGAGCTGCGCCAACGTGGCCGCTACGACAACGCGCCACAGCCCAAGCTCGACGGCCTGCTGGACCTGGTGGCCCTGGGCACGGTGGCCGATGTGGTCAAGCTCGACGCCAACAACCGCCGCCTGGTCGCGCAAGGGCTCAAGCGCATGCGCGCCGGCCGGGTGCAGCCCGGCATCGCTGCCTTGTTCACCGCCGCCGGCCGCGATTGCAGCCGCGCCAATGCCTTCGACCTCGGCTTTGCCCTGGGCCCGCGCATCAATGCCGCCGGCCGGCTCTCTGACATGACCCTGGGCATCGAATGCCTGCTCAGCGACGACCCGACCCGTGCCCTGGAACTGGCGCGTCAGCTCGACGCCATCAACCGCGAGCGGCGCGAGATCGAAGCCGATATGCGCGAGCAGGCCGAGTTCAAGCTCGACGAACTGATGCAAGACCCGCGCCTCAAGGGTGAGCCCCCCGCCGCCCTGGCCCTGTTCGAACCCGAGTTCCACGAGGGCGTGGTCGGCATCATTGCCTCGCGCCTCAAGGACCGCATCCACCGGCCCACTTTCGTCTTCGCCCGTGGCGCCGACGGTCAACTCAAGGGCTCGGGCCGCTCCATCCCAGGCTTTCATCTGCGCGACGCCCTGGACCTGGTCAGCAAGCGCCACCCCGAGCTGCTCAAGAAGTTCGGCGGCCACGCCATGGCGGCCGGCTGCACCCTGGCCGACGACGGCTTCGAGCGCTTCGACCAGGCTTTGCAAGACGTGGCGGCCGAATGGCTGGACGCAGCCGCCCTGACCCGCACCTTGCGCACCGATGGCCCCCTGGCCCCGGAGCTGTTCACCGCCGACACCGTGCGCGCCCTGGACGCCCAGGTCTGGGGTCAGGCCTTCGAAGCGCCGCTGTTCTGCGACCGGGTCGAGGTGATCTCGCAGCGCATCGTCGGCGAGCGTCACCTCAAGCTGCGCCTGCGCCAGGGGGGTGCCCTGCGCGATGCGATCTGGTTCGGCCACATCGAGCCGGTGCCCGAGCGCGGCCTCTTGGCCTACCGCCTGAGCCTGGACGAATACCAGGGTCAGCAGCGGGTGCAGATGATCGTCGAGGCGATGACGGAAGAGGCCGGCGCCTAAAATGGCCCAGTGAATCCAAACCTCGACCGCCAACCCGTCCACCCGTGGGCCCTCCACCACCTCAGCAATGCCGATTTGCATTGCCACTCGCGGGTGTCCGACGGCACCTTGCAGCCCGAGGAACTGGCGGCGCGGGCCAAGGCCAATGGCGTCGAGCTCTGGGCCCTGACCGACCACGACGAGGTGGGCGGCCAGCAGCGCGCGCTGGAAGCTGCCCAGGCCCAGGGCCTGGCCTACCTGACCGGGGTGGAGATTTCGGTCAGCTTCGCAGGCCGCGTGGTGCACATCGTCGGCCTCGGTTTTGACCACCACAACGAGGCCTTGATCCAGGGTTTGCGCGCCACCCGCGGCGGCCGCGAGCCGCGTGCCCGAGAGATGGCGGCCGGTCTGGCAGCCGTGGGCATCCCCGGCGCCTTCGAAGGTGCGCTGCAGTATGTGGGCAACCCGGAGCTGATCTCGCGCACCCATTTCGCCCGTTTCCTGGTGGAAGCCGGCCATTGCAGCGACATCAGCGAGGTGTTCCGCCGCTTCCTCACCGAGGGCAAGCCCGGTTATGTCGAACACCGCTGGGCCGGCCTGGGCGACGCCGTGCGCTGGCTGCGCGAGGCCGGCGGCATGGCCGTGATCGCCCACCCGGCGCGCTATGGCTTCACGCCCACCGAGGAGTACGCGCTCTTCACCGAGTTCATCGCCCACGGCGGCCGCGGCGTCGAGGTGGTGACCGGCAGCCACACGGCCGCTGAGGCCGCCAAGTACACCGAGACGGCACTGGAGTTCGGCCTGCTGGCCTCGCGCGGCTCCGATTTCCATTCACCCGACGAGAGCCGCATCGACCTCGGCCGGCTGGACGCCCTGTCCGGCCGCCTGCAGCCGATCTGGCTGGAGCTGGCGGACCGGGTGCATCCGCCGCAGTGAGGGTGTGAACCCCGGCCGCGGGACACACGTGTCTTTTTCGCACCGCCCCGCGCACGCGCGCCGGAGCCAGCGCCACAATGGCCCATGGCTCAGTTCTTCGAAGTTCACCCGGACAACCCGCAGCCCCGCTTCCTCAAGCAGGTGGCGCAAATCCTGCACGGCGGCGGCATCGCCGCCATCCCCACCGACTCCAGCTATGCCCTGGTCTGCCATCTGGACGACAAGGCGGCGGCCGAAGCGCTGCGGCGCATTCGCGGCGTCGACGACAAGCACCACCTGACCCTGCTCTGCCGCGACCTCAGCGAGTTGGCCAGTTATGCGCGCGTGGACAACCGCCAGTACCGCCTGCTCAAGATGGCGACACCGGGGCCCTTCACCTTCATCCTGGAGGCGACCAAGGAAGTGCCGCGCCGCCTCTCCCACCCCTCGCGCCGCACCATCGGCCTGCGCGTGCCCGATCACCGGGTGACCCAGGACCTGCTGGCCATCTTTGGCCAGCCCCTGCTGGCCACCACCTTGATCGCCCCCGGCGACAGCGAGCCGCTGAATGACGCGCAAGAGATCTCCGATCGCCTGGACAAGCAGCTTCAGGTCATCCTGGACGCCGGCGCCTGCGCGCGAGAGCCCACGACCATCATCGACATGAGTCACGAAAACCCGGAATTGCTGCGCCAGGGGCGCGGAAATGCGGCAAGTCTGGGGCTTTTTTAACGTGACCGCCGGATGGGCTTTGCGATGATCCTTAAGTCTTCCAGCAGCCTGCCGAAGATCCACGGGTAGGCTGCACACACAAGAAATAACAGGGTGGCAGCGTCAGCCGTGGATGTTTGTTGTCATTAGGAAGAAAGCGCCCGCCATGAGTCTTCTCTCAAAACTGCGTATCAGCCAGCGCTTGGGTTTGAGCTATGCCGTCTTGATCATCTTGCTGATCATCATCGGCAGCTATGGCGCTTACAGCGCCAATCGCCTGGCCAAGGATCTGGACACCACGGCCAATCAGAGCCTGGTCAAGATCGCCGCAGCGAACTCGCTGGAAGGCAATGTCAATGTGATCGCCCGCGCCGCACGCGATCTGCTGCTGCTGGACGAAGCCCGCCAGATCAAAAAGCAGAAAGCCGCCATCGACGGCGCCGTGCAGGAGAGCGAGAAACAGCTCTCCAGCCTGCAAAGCAGTCTGGACGGCAGTGAGGAAACCGCTCAGGTCGAGAAGGTCAAGGAAGCCCAGGCCAAGTTCTTTGCCTCGGTCAACAAGTTCCGCAAGGTGCAGCAGGACGGCAGCCCCGATGAGGCGCGCGAGAGTCTGATCACCGATGTGCGCCCGGCCCAACAAGCCTATCAGGACGGCCTGAAGGGCCTGGTGGATATGCAGTTCGAGAACGCCCATGATCTGGCCGTGGCCGGTGGCGAGCTGGCCCGCAATTCGGTGCTGGTGACCGTGGTGCTGGTGATCGCCGCCGTGGTGATCGGAGGCGCTGGCGGCCTGGCGATCTCGCGCTCCATCATCAACCCGGTCAAACAGGCCCAGGCCGCGGCCGACGCCATCCGCAATGGCGACCTCACGCACAGCGTGGGCGCCGCCGGCAGTGATGAACTGGGGCAGATGCTGGAAGTGATGCAAGGCATGCAGGAGGCGCTGTCTGGCGTGGTCAGCAGCGTCAGCGCGGCCGCCGCCGATGTGGCCCAGAGCTCCAGCCAGATTGCCAGCGGCAACAACGATCTGTCCGATCGCACGGCGCGCTCGGCCTCCAGCCTGCAGACCACCGCCGCATCGGTGGAGCAGATCGCCGCCAACCTCAGCGGCGCCAGCGAACTGACCCGCAAGGCGGCCGGCATTGCCAGCAAGGCCCGCAATTCAGCCAGCGCCGGCGGCAAGGCCGTGGCCCAGGTGGTGGCGACGATGGAAGAGATCAGCGCCAGCTCGCGCAAAATCGGCGACATCATCGGCGTGATCGACGGCATCGCCTTCCAGACCAACATCCTGGCCCTGAATGCCGCCGTGGAAGCGGCGCGCGCCGGCGAGCATGGCCGCGGTTTCGCCGTGGTGGCCTCGGAAGTGCGCGCCCTGGCTTCGCGCGCCGCCTCCGCCGCCAAGGAAATCAAGGTGCTGATCCAGGAATCCACGGTCAAGGTGGAAACCGGCACCGATCTGGTGAACAACGCCGGCGTGACCATCAGCAGCGTGGTCAACGAAGTCAACGACATGGGCCAGCTGATCGAGGAAATCTCGCACTCGGCCCAGGAACAGGCTGCGGGCGTCGGCATCGTCAACAACGCCATGAACGAACTCGATCGCAGCACCCAGCAGAACGCCAGCCTGGTGAGTGAGCTGAGCCACTCGACCGAGGCGCTGACCAGCAGTTCCTCGCGCTTGCTGGAAGCGGTCGGCTTCTTCCGCACCCATCACTGAGTGCAGAGCGACACCCAGTTTTGCCACTCATTTCAAGACCACAGCAGAGGAAAGACATGACCCCTTCGAATCGACCCACGCTGCTCACCCAGATGCTGCGCGCATCGGCTGGCCTGCTCGGCGCCCTCCTGATCGCGACCAGCGCCACGGCCTCCCCCAAGGTCCTGAAGAAGGTACCGCCTGAGTTCCCCGCGGCTGCAACCAAGAAGAACATCAAGACCGGCTCGGTCAAGGCCAAGATGAACATCGGCCCCGATGGCAAGGTCATCGATGTGCAGATCCTGGAATCCGAACCGCCGCGCGTCTTCGACCGCGCCGTGACCGAAGCCCTCATGGAGTGGCGCTTCGAAGGCAACGGCGAAAAGCAAAGCCACGAAGTCAAACTCGTCTTCAGCAGCGAGGACTGAGTTCGCGCACAAGGTCCTGCCTGCGCAGGACCTTGTGGCTAACTCAGGACGGCCCGCATGCTTGCGGGACGGCTGAAGGTCTTGTATGGCCGCCTGCGCGGCTTTGCCTGCCTCGTTCAGGACGGCCCGCATGCTTGCGGGCCGGCTGAGTTCGCACACACCGGTGCCAGCGACAAAGCTAGCGCTGCACAGCCCCCGCCTGCTCCAGCAGCGCCACCATCCGCGCCCGATCCAGACCCACCATGACCTGACCTCGGACCAGGAAGGTGGGCGTGCCCTGCGCCTGGGTCTCGCGAAAACGTTGCGCGCACTGCGCATTGCTCTCGATGAAGCACTCGGCGTAGGGAATGCGCTCCGCTTCAAACCACTCGCGTGCCTGGCTGCAGTAGGCACAGCTGCGGCTGGACAGCATCACGATATCGCCCGGCTTTGCCCTCTCCCGAAGGCTTTGCGCCTGGCCCTCATGCAGGCCTTGGCGGGCCCACGTGCTCAGCCCCCACACCACGGCGACGATCGCCAGCAGCGGCCAGAGCTCGCGCCAGGCCACAGCCCCAAAAGACAAAAGGCGGCGTCGACTCATTTCGACCCCGCCTTCTTGTTGTCTTGAGAATAGCCGCTCAAACCGCAGCGGTCACAACAATCTCGACCTTCCACTCCGGCCGGGCCAGCTTGGCCTCGACCGTGGCGCGCGGCGGTGTGTGGCCGGGTACCACCCAAGCGTCCCAGGCGGCGTTCATGCCGGGGAAATCGGCCAGGTCGGCGATGTAGATCTGCGCACGCAGGATCTTGCTCTTGTCGCTGCCGGCACGGGCCAGCAGGGTGTCGATCATGGCCAGCACCTGGGCCGTCTGGCCGGTGATGTCCTGGCTGGCGTCTTCGGGCACCTGGCCGGCCAGGTAGACCACGCCGTTGTGCACGGCCATCTCGGACATGCGGGCGCCGACATCAAAACGTTGGATCGTCGTCATTTCGTTGCTTGCCTTTCCTTCTTCTTGGGATGCTTGTGCGAATGGCCGTGGGCATGGGCTGCCTCGGGACCATGCGGGTGTTTCTTGCTGCTGCCGGCGGGCGGTGCCACGGCCGCCTTCTGGCCCAGACGGCTCTCGGTGCCATTCATCAGCTTCTTGATGTTGGCGCTGTGACGCCAGACCAGCAGCAGGCCCATCAGCACCAGCACGCCGACATTGGGGCCGGTGCCCCAGCCGAACATCTCGTAGATGGGCGCGAACGCGGCAGAGACGATGGCGGCCAGGGACGAGTAGCGGGTGAAATAGGCGATCGCCAGCCAGGTCAACAGGGTGGCGGCGCCCAAGACCGGGTTCAGCGCCAGGATCACGCCGGCCGCTGTGGCCACGCCCTTGCCGCCTTCGAAGCGGAAGAACACCGGCCACAGATGGCCCAGGAATGCAGCGAGGCCGACCAGAGCCGCCGTGCCCTCGCCGAGACCGAAACGGGCGCCGAACTGCAGCACCAGCAGCACCGGCACATAGCCTTTCAGCGCGTCAAACACCAGGGTCAAAATCGCCGCGGCCTTGTTGCCCGAGCGCAGCACATTGGTGGCACCGGGGTTGCCCGAGCCGTAGCTGCGCGGATCGGACAAGCCCATGGCCCGGCTGACGATGACGGCAAAGGACAGGGAACCGACGAGGTAGCCGACAAGCGCGGCCAGGAGAGGGAAAAGAGTGTCTTGCATGGGACGCTATTCTGCACTGGCGCACTGCACCGCCCGCGCCTGCAGCAGCTCCGGCAGAACCCGCGGGTCCAAACCCACCAGGTAGCCACGCCGCCCGCCATTGATGCAGATGCGCTCCAGCGCCAGGATGCTGGCCTCGACGTATACCGGCATGGTCTTGCGCGTGCCAAAAGGCGAGGTGCCGCCGACCAGATAGCCGCTGTGACGCTGCGCCACCTCGGGCTTGCAGGGTTCGACCTTTTTGCAGGGGATCTGGCGTGCCAGCTCTTTCAGGCTGACCTTCTGGTCGCCATGCATCAGCACGATCAAGGGCTGGGCGCGTTCGTCCTGCATCACCAGGGTCTTGACGACCTGGTGCTCGGGCACACCGAGCTGACGCGAACTTTCAGCGGTACCGCCATGCTCGACATAGTCGTAGACATGTTCGCTGAAGGCGATCTGGCGCTGGCGCAGGAACTGCGTGGCCGGGGTCTCACTGACATGGGCTGTTTTCTTGGACATGCAGGGAATTTTCACCGAAGTCGAGCACGGCCCGCCGTCCGTGCCTGGCAAGCTAGAAGCTAGGGGTTGTGAGCCCAAGCGGTCGGCCTAGCATGTGCATCGGAGCGGTACGGGCCGCGGCAGTTGGAGCTGCCAAGCCCGCACAACAGCCGCCCGGCCAGCACCGCGATCTGCCTTCAGCCAGGGCAGCCACGGCCCGGCCTTCGCTGCGATGCCCAGCCCGATGCTGGCTGCACCACGGGCCCCACGCAGCGATTCTTCGCTTTGGATGCGAGATGCGCGCCCGCGTAGAGCTGCGTTGATTTCAACGCCCTCGCCATGTCATTTCACTCAACCCGGTCGGCCTCGCTCACCTCGAGCCGGCCTGCCTCTGGCCCTGCCCTGCGCGGGCCAATTCTTGGGAGTTGCACCATGGAAGAACATCTGGAACTGAGCCGCGAGTTTCCCGCCCCGAGCCTGCAAGAAGCGGTGCTCAAGCTCAAGTCACGCAAAGCCAGCGCCCGCCTGCCGGCCGGCCTCAGCGAAAAATTGCTGAGCCAGGCCCCAGCCATGATCGAAGTCGATGGGCGCAGCTATCCGCGCGGCACCGAAGCCGTGGAGATCAAGTCCCTGAGCAAGAGCGCCGCGCTCAGCGACAAGGGCATTGAAGCCGGCACCGAAGCCTTCATTCCCGAGCATGTCGATGTCGAGTTCACGGCCCGCCTGGAGCCGGCCAGCCTGCGTCGGCCCAAGTTCATCGAACGTCTGGACTACCTGCCCGAGCCGCAAGCCGGGGCCAAGACCATCTTTGGCGCCGACGGCCGGCGCGTGTTCTACAGCAACGCCTACCCCTGGCGCTGCAACGGACGGGTGGAGAGCCCGCTGGGCAATGGCAGCGGCGTGATGGTGGGCCCACGCCACCTGTTGACCTGTTCGCATGTGATTGACTGGCGACCCAACAACACCACGGGCTGGCTCAAGTTCACGCCCATGTACTACAACGGCAGCGCCCCCTACGGCACGGCCTACGGCGTGCGCACCTACTTCAAGGTCAAGGTGACGCCGCCCACCATCGACAGCAACGAGGCGAAGTTCGACTATGTCGTGGTGGTGCTGGATCGCAATGTCGGCAATGCCACCGGCTGGCTGGGCACCAAGTCCTACAGCGACAGCTGGGACGGCGGCGCTTACTGGACCCATGTCGGCTATCCCGGCGACCTGACGGGCGGCCAGCGCCCGATCTGGCAGGACGGCATCGCCCTGGACGGTGACTTCTGGAGCCCGGATTCACATGAAAGCATGAGCCATCGTGGCGATGTCTGGCCCGGCCAAAGCGGCGGCGCTTTCTGGGGCTACTGGGACGGCCAGCCCTATGCCGTCGCCGTGCAGAGCGCGCACAACGCCAGCAACAACTTCGCCAGCGGCGGCTCGGACCTGGTGGACCTGGTGATCCGCGCGCGCAATGAGCACCCCTGAGCCTGCGGCCTGCGCAGCCGCTTGAGCTGAGGTCGAAGGCGCGGCAGCGTTCTGGCCCGAGAATCGGGCCCAACGCTGCTGCCGGCCTAAGTGCCGAACCTGTCGACCATGAAGCCTTCTTCGCCCCAGCCTTCCTCGCCTCCGCCCGACGCGCCGCGCCAGGACATCACTCGCATCTTGCTGGCCGTGCTGGCCGTGGCCTTGCTGATCTTTGCCTCCTTGTGGGTCTTGCAGCCCTTTCTGGGCGCCAGCGTCTGGGCGACCATGGTGGTGGTGGCCACCTGGCCGCTGATGGAGAGCTTGCAGACCCGGCTCTGGGGCCGCCGCAGCCTGGCCACCAGCGTCATGGTGCTGGGCCTGCTGCTGCTGCTGTTTGTGCCCTTGTCGATTGCGCTGTCTACCGTCGTGACCCATGCCGATCAGGTCATGGCCTGGGCGCCCAAGCTGCTGGATGCGCAAATCCCCGAACCGCCGGCCTGGTTGGCCAGCCTGCCGGTGATCGGCGAGAACCTGGCAGCCTTCTGGCACAAGGTGGCGCAGGAGGGCTTGAGCTCGCTGCTGGCCATGATCAAGCCCTATGTGGGCAGCAGCCTCAAATGGACGGCCGCCCAGGCCGGCAATCTGGGCATGATCGGACTGCAATTCCTTCTCACCGTGGCCATCGCGGCCATCCTCTACAGCGAGGGCGAGAGCGCTGTGCTCCATGTGCGCCGCTTCGCCCGCCGCCTGGCCGGCGAGCAAGGCGACGCCGTCATCACCCTGGCCGGCCAAGCCATCCGCGGCGTGGCCCTGGGCATTGTGGTCACGGCCCTGGTGCAGACCGCGCTCGGTGGCCTGGGCCTGTGGATCAGCGGCGTGCCCTTCGCCGGCCTGCTCAGCGCCGTGATGCTGATGGCCTGCCTGGCCCAGATCGGCCCGGCCCTGGTGCTGGCGCCGGCCGTGGCCTGGCTGTACTGGAACGGCGACAACGTCTGGGCCACGGTGCTGCTGGTCTGGACTCTGCTGGTGACCACGCTGGACAACTTCCTGCGCCCCTGGCTGATTAAGAAAGGCGCCGACCTGCCCCTGCTGCTGATCTTCGCCGGAGTGATCGGCGGCCTCCTGGCCTTCGGCCTGGTGGGCCTGTTCATCGGCCCGGTGGTGCTGGCCGTGACCTACACCTTGCTGGAAGCCTGGGTCAGCGAAGGCCTGCCGGCGAAGGCGGAGGCGCTGCGCGAGCGGGCTGCGGCGGCGCGCCCGGCTTCAGCTGGGCGCCGCGCACCTCGAAACTGAGGCGCTGCAGCTCGCGCCCGCGCGCATCCAGCAGGCGCAGCTGATGGCGGCCGGGCCAGGGCGCCCAGTTCAGCTGGCGCCCGCGGCCGAGGATCCTGCCGTCCAGCTCCCACTGACCGGACTGGCCTTCGAAACGGATTTTTTGCGCCTGCGGCGGCATGTCGGGGTCGAGCGCGAAGACACTGCCATCCACCGGGCTGCGAATGCCCTGCACCTCAGCTGAAGCATGCAACTGGCTGCCCGCGCCCCAGCGCACCTGCTCGGTGCCGCGCACAAACCACTCGCGCCGCGCCGGCTCGGGCACCCCGTCGAACTGAACCGTCAGCGGCAACACGCTGGCCGGCGCCGCCGGCGCGCGCGAGGGCCGCCCTTGGTGCAGATAGCGCATCAAGCCGGCCCAGATCGGCGCCGCCCCGCTGATGCCACTGACGCCGTGCATGGGCGCACCGCTGGCATTTCCGACCCAGACGCCGACCGTGTAGCGATCGCTGAAACCCAGGCACCAGTTGTCGCGCATGTCCTTGCTGGTGCCGGTCTTGACCGCCGCGAAGCTGGCCAGGGCCAGCGGGCTGTCCAGGCCGAAGCTGATGGCGCGCGCGTTGTTGTCGGCCAGCATGTCGGCGACGATGAAACTGGCCCCGGCCTCGGCCACACGGCGGCGGCCGGTCTGCGCTGCCGGCGACTGTGACTGCGCCTGAGCCTGGGCCAGCATCTGCACCGGCCCCAGCACGCCACCATTGGCCAGGCTGCGGTAGGCATTGGCCAGATTGAGCAGCGTCACATCGGCGCTGCCCAAGGCCAGCGAGAGGCCGTAAAAGCCGGCCGTCTCGCTGAGCTGCAGGCCGAGCTGGTTCAGGCGCTCGAACACGGCATCGCTGCCCAGCATGGCCATCAGGCGCACGGCCGGCACATTGAGGCTGCTGCCCAGGGCGCTGCGCGCCGAGACGAAGCCCTTGAATTGCCGGTCGTAGTTCTGCGGGATGTAGAGGCCCGCCGGGGTGTTGATCTGCGCCGGGGAGTCCTCCAGCAGGCTGGCCGCCGTGATCACGCGCCGCTCCAGCGCCAGCTGGTAGATGAAGGGCTTGAGCGTGGAGCCCGGCTGGCGCCGCGCCAGCACGCCGTCCACCTGGGCCGCGGCCGAGAAGGCGCCGCTGCTGCCCACCCAGGCGCGCACCTGGCCGCTGGCGTTGTCCAGGACGACCACGGCGCCGTCCTCCACATTGCGCCCGCCCAGCTCGGCCAGCTGGTTCTTGAGCAGGCGGGCCGCCTGGCGCTGCAGGCCCGCATCCAGGCTGCTGCGCTGCTGGGCCGGCCCCTCCGCTCGCAAGACCTGGCGGGCGAAATGGGGCGCCAACTGCTCACCCAGCGGCATGCCGGCCGGGCGCAGCAAGGCCGCCTCGGCCTGGCCCGCCACGGCTTCGCAGCCCAGGCCCTGCAGCTTGAGCAGGCCGCAGGCGCGCTGGCTCCAGGCCGCCACGCCGGCATTGGGAGCGCGCAGCAGGGCGGCGGCCAGGGCGCCCTCGACCGCCGTCAGGCCCGCGGGGTGTTTGCCGAACAGCACCTGAGACAGCGCATGGATGCCGACCAGCTCGCCCCGGAAGGGCACGCTGTTGAGGTAGGCCTCCAGGATCTGCGCCTTGCTCCAGCGCCGCTCCAGCTGGGCCGCCAGCCAGACCTGGCCCAGCTTCTGGCCGGCGCTGCGGCCGCCCGCCGGGCGGGCCAGGCCGGCGTCGATCAAGCCAGCCAGTTGCATGGTTACGGTAGACGCGCCGCGCGTGCGCTGGTTCCACAAATTGGCCCAGGCGCTGCTGGCCACGGCACTCCAGTCCACACCGCTGTGCTCGTAAAAGCGCCGGTCCTCGCCCAGCAAGATCGCCTGCAGCAAGGCCGGCGAGAGCTGGCTCAAAGGCAGCCAGTCGAGCGCGCGCCGCTGTGGGTCCAGGCGCAGGGTCTGCAGCGGCTCGCCACGGCGGTCAAGCAAGGTGTAGTCCGACACCCGATGCGCGGCTTTGATCTCCAGAAAGCTGGGCTGCGCCCGGACCGGCGCGCTCGCGGCGAGCAGCAGGCCGGCCAGCAGCCAGGCCCTGCGAACGCATCCCCTCAAGGCGCCACCTCCAGCGAGGCCTGGGGCAGCTCGGCGAAGTTCTCGGGCGCGTACATGGCCTCGACTCGGGTGCCCGGCATCTGAAACCGGCCGACGTTGTTCAGGCGCACGGTGTACTCCAGCACATGCTTGCCGCGCGGCAGGCGCTCGAAATAGGCGCGCCAGGCCTCGTGGCTGCGCTCCTCAAACGTGGGCGGCACGCGCGCTTCATCGCCTGGCTTGGCATTGCGGCTGAGCTCGGCCACCCGTTCGGCGCCCAGCACGGCTGCGCCGCCGGGCAGCGGATCGGCCAGCACCACCCAGGCCATATCGCTGCCCGCCTCCAGCTCCAGGCGCACGCGCAGCACATCGCCCCGGCTCCAGCGCCCGGCCACCTTCTGTTCCACGGCCTGCACCGTGCGTTGCAGGCGGTAGCCGGCACTGGCCGCCTGCTTGAGCGGCACGGCCGCCAGCGATTGCACGGTCAGCCAGGGCTTGCCCGCGCCCTTGTGCTCCACGTTCAGATTGCCACTGTTCCAGGGCAGCAGCAGGCTGCCGCCCTCGGGCTGGCGAGACCAGTCCAGCGCTTGCAGCGGCGCCGGGCTCAGCGTCGCCTCGGTCTTGCCACCGGGCTTGACGCTTTCGAAACGCGCCGCGAACTTGTCCAGCGCCAGCACGCCCCAGAGATTGGCCGTGGTGCTGCTCCAGGCCCCGCGCGTCTGACGGCCCAGGCTGCCTTGCAGCAGGCGCGGCAGCTCCTCGGCCCAGCCGGCTTCATCCAGCACGGCCAGCATCAGGCGCGAAGCATTGGCATCGGCGTTGTCCATCAGCCACCACCAGGCATCGCTGTCCTCGGTGCTGAAGCGCAGCACCGTGCCCTGGTAGCTCAGGCGGCTGCGCAGCAAAGCCTGGGCTTCGGCCAGGCGCTGGGCGCGCTGCGGCGCCTGCGCCATGCGCTTGTGGATGTTGAGCCAGTCGATCACGGCGGCTGTCGGCCAGGACGCCAAAGCCTTGGCATTGACGGTGCTGAGCCCCGCCGGCGTCGCCCGGCCGTAACGCGACAAGGCCTCCAGCACCGCCAGGCGGCGCACATCGGCATCGATCTCGGCGCTGCGCGGTGACCAACTGCTGCGGCTGATGCGTCCGTCGATGTAAGCCGTCAGGCCTTGCAACAACTTCTCGCGCAGGGCCGGCGGGATGTCGCGCCCGGCCTCATGCGAAGCGGCCAGCAAATACGCCGTCAGGCGCTCGCTGCCACGTGAGGCTTCATCCGGCCGCGGCGGGAAGTAATGCGCCAGGCCGTCGCTGTCCAGATAGGACGGCATGGCCGCCAGCACCGACTGCCACAACGCCGCATCGTGCAGGCCCAGGGCCTTGGAGGTTTGCTGCTCCAGGCAGCTGTAGGGATAGGTCTCGAAGAAGCGCCGCGGCCCCGGCAGATCGCCGCCCAGGCGGCGCTGCAGCACCAGGTTGACGCCACCGCGCTTGGCGCCTGTTTCCGGCCAGGCACCGGCCGGCGGCGCCACGGGCAGGCTGAGGCGGCCATCGAGCTGGCTCAGGCTGGCTTGCCAGACCTGCACTGGCACGGCGGGCAAGACCCGTTGACTCACCCGCAGCTGATCACGCGCCGGGGCCTGGCCGCCACTGGCGCTGCCCTGCTCGCTGGCCGTGGCCTGCCACCGCAGCCCGGAGCTGCCTTCGGGCACCTTGAAACTCCAGCTCAGCTCTCGAGCCTCACCGGCGGCCAGCTTCAAGGTCTGGGCGGGCAGCGTCGTCTCGGGCAGCGCGGCCGTACCGGCCGCCACCTGCGGCAGCGCCTGCAGCTCAGCCCGCAGATTCATGGCCCGCGCACTGCTGTTGCGCAGGGTCAGATTGGCCTGGAATTCATCGCCCTCACGCACCAGCGGCGGCAGGCCGGACAGCACTTGCAGATCCTGCGTCACCCGCACCGTGGCCTGGCCCGTGCCGAACTGGTGGCTGCCGGCATCGGCCACGGCGACCAGGCGGAAGCTGGTCAGCGAATCGTTGAGCGGCACCTCGATCAGCGCTTCGCCGCGCGCATCGAGCTTGACCGTGCTGCGCCAGAGCAAAAGCGTGTCGAAGAGCTCACGGGTGGGCGCGCGGCCCCCGCCGCCGCCGGCCGCCACCGCCTTGCGGCCATAGTGGCGCCGGCCAATGATCTCGCTCTGCGCCGTGGCCGTGTCCACGCCCCAGCTGCGCTGCTGGATCATGGCCGGCAGCAGCTCCCAGCTGCTGTTGCCGCGCAGGGCCAGCAAACCTTCGTCCACGGCGGCAAATGCCAGCTCGGCCCCGGGCACGGGGCGGCCATCTTGCGTCACCTGCACACGGGTGCGTACGGTCTCGCGCACGCCGTACTGGCTGCGCTCCGGGCTGACCTTGACTTGCAGCTGGTGCTCGGCCAGACCCACCTGCAGGGCGGCCACGCCGAGCTTGAAGGACGGCTTGGCCATGTCCACCAGGGCCGTGGGCGCGGGCATGTTGCGGCTTTCGCGCCAGGCGGCCCACCAGTCGCGCGGCGCACGCCAGCCCCAGCTGAAGAAAGAGTACCAGGGCACATGCTGGATGCGCCCACGCAGGGCCAGCACGCTGACGTAGACATTGGGCGCCCAGGCGCGCTCGATCTTGAGCTCAAAACTGGGGTCGCGACCGGTCAGCTTGACGACGCGGGTGTCGATCACGCCCTCGCGCTCGATCGCCACCAGGGCCGTGGCTTCACGGAAGGGCATGCGCACCTGGAAACGGGCGGCCTCGCCCGGCTCATAACGCTTTTTCTCGGCGAGCACATCGATGCGGTCGTCGTTGTCCTGCGCAAACCAGAGCTCACCCTCCTGGCTCATCCAGGCGCTGGCTGCCGCCTGGCTGGGCCGGCCTTCGCTGTCCTTGGCGCTGAGCACCAGCTCCACCTCGCCCGAGACCTCGAGCTTGGCCTCGCAGGCCAGCAGGCCCTGGGCATCGCTGCTGCCGCTGCAGACCGTGCCCAGGTCCTTGAGCTCGGTGCGGTTGTCGTAGGCATAAAAGCCGCCCACCATGCGCTTGCGACTGCTGAGGGTCTGACGCAGCTGCGCCTTGACCTCCAGGCGCTGGCCGGCCACCGGCTTGCCGGCCGTGTCCAGGGCCAGGGCACTGAAGGCCAGGCTGCCGCGATTGTTGGACCAGCTGCGCGTGCGCAGACCCAGCACCAGCTTGGAGGGCCACAGCGCCACGGTCTGGTTGACGCTGCGCACCTCGCCGTTCGGGTCGCTGTAGCTGAGCTCGGCCAGCAGTTCGCTGGGCCGGCTCAGGGCCGGCAGATTCTTGATGACGGCCTCGGCTGCGCCCTGGCGGTCGGTGACGGCGGGCTGCTTGTCCAGCACCAGGCGGGTGTCGCGCGCCGGGCCGGCGCCCTCCTCGCCCTCGCCTTCGTCTTGGAAGCGCTCGGCTTCACCGAGGCCGCGCGGCGGCTCGAAGCTGAACTCCTCGTAGCCGGCAAAGTGCAGGCTGCGCGGGCGCAGCAAGGCGCTGAACTTGAGCGGCGCCTGGGCCATGGGGCCGCCGGACTGGTAGTTGAGCTGTGCCCCCAGGCGCAGCTCCTTGGGCGCCACCTGCACCGCCTTGGGCGCGCTCAAGGTGGCGCTGATCAGGGGCACGCGGAACTCTTCAACATGGAAGCTGCCGGCCATCCAGCTGCGGGCTTCGCCGTCGCCGGCGCCGCGACTTTCGCGCAGCAGCTCGATGCTGTAGCTGCCCAGCTTGGCGCCGGCGGGTATCACCCATTGCGAGCTGGCGCTGCGCGGGCTGGGCCAGCTGATCGGCAGCTCGACTTCGCTGCCGCTGCCCAGGTGGGTCAGCTTGAGCTTGGTGGGCAGTTGCTCGGGTGCCGCCAGCTTCAGACCCTGGCGGGTCTCCAGGCGGAAGAAATGCTTCATCGACACCGTCTCGCCGGCGCGCAGCAGGCTGCGGTCCAGCACCGTGTGAACGCGCACCTCGGGGCTGCCGGCGCCATAAATCGTCGGCAGATTGAATCGCCAGGGCTCGATGCCGCGGTTCCAGTTGCTGAAGACAAAGGCCATGTCGGGGGCAGCACCGGCCGCATCGGCTTTCTGAGCCGTCACGAAGAAGCCGCGCTCGGCCACGCAGCGCTTGTCGTCCCAACCCGGGGGCTGCAGCGCCTGCTGCACCAGAGCGCGGCCCTGGGCATCGGTGCGGCCGCTCCAGAGTGGCTTGCCGGCGCAATCGTGCACCACCACCTCGGCCCCCTCGACCGGCTGGCCGCGATCCAGGCGGGTCACCCAGACCAGGCTGTTCTCGCGCGACCATTTGAAATGCACGCCCAGATTGGTGACGAGCACGCCGGTGCGCACAAACATGGGCGCGGTCTTGTCCAGCAAGGCCTGGCCCAGGCGCGGCGAACGCAGTTCCACCACGTGGTAGCCCGGCTCATTCAGAGGCAGGCCGATGACTTCAAAAGGCCGCGGCTCGGCGCCTTGCGGCGGGGTCGGGGGCGGTGGCAGCTTGAGCGTTTGCGCCTGCGGGTCTTTGTCCAGCAAGGCCAGCTCGCGGCTGGCGATGTGGCGCATCTGCTTGCGCGCCACGGGCTGGCCGCGGCCATCGGTCTCTTGCAGGGTCTCGTACCACTGCCCCTCGGGCAGGCCGGCCTCACGCGCGCTGAGCTGGCTTTCGTGATAACGGCTGACCCGCGCATACCAGGCCAGCACCTCGGCGGGGCTGCTCAATCGCTTGACGCGAATCTCGCCGGGCGCCTGCGCAGCGCCGCCGCCGCCCCAATCGCTTTGCACATGGCGCATGGTGATGGGCAGCAGGGCCGGCTCTTTGCCCCCGGGCTCGCGCTCGATCACACCAAACGGTGCGGCTGCGAACTTGGCCAGCGGCGGCGATGCGCCAGTGGCCACTTGCAGTGGAAAGCTGGCCGCATTGGCCAGAGGCCGGCCGGTCATGTCCTTGATGCCGGCCGGCATCTGCAGGCTGAACGCGGCGTTCTCGGCCAGCGGAAAGGGAAACTCCAGCATCGACAGCTCGGCCGACTCCTCGCCCTTGGGCTTGAGCGGTTTCAGCAGCTGGCCCGAGGCCGATTTCAGCGTCAGCTGCAGAGCCTGCTCACGCGGCACCGGCGCACTGAAGAGCACCCGCATCGGCCGCACCGGCATGCAGGGCACATTGGCACGTTCGCGCTCGCAGGAGAACTCCGCTGTGAAGGGGCGCCGCACCTGGTAGGCATGGGTTTCGTCCGCGCGCCGCTTGGCGGCCGCCTGGGGCCCCGCCTCGCTGTTGGACCAGAGCAGACGCATCTTGGTGGCCTGCGGCAGCGGCCGCTGGCAGTGCAGCAGCCAATGGCTGCCAGGCAGCCGTGCCGCCGCCTGGCTAGGACCGCGCGACTTGAGCACGGCAGCCAGCGCCTCACCCTGCACCGCCTGCACTGGGATGCGCTCGCCCAGGCCCTCCACCTCGCACCAGGCGCGCTGGCGCAGCTGGGTTTCGCTGATGGCGCCGTTGAAACGCAGCAGGAAATGCTGGTCTTCCTCGATTTCGCTGCCCGGCCAGGGTTGCACCTGCTGCAAACGAACCGGGCCGGTTCGAAAGCTGAAACTCTGCGGTCCGCTGAGCGCGCCGCCCACGGCTTTGAAGCTGTCCAGCACGCGCACCTCGCAGCTTTGTTCCGGCCCCACGCCCGAGCCTGGGCTGACGGGACGCCAGACCCACTCACGCGCGTTGTTCCATCGGCCCTCGTCCAGCTTCAGGCTTTTGCCGCCGCAACTCAGGCTCACCGGCGCAGGCAGGCGCGGATCGCCTGCGGGCACCACAGGCTCGGAAAAGCTGACTCGCAGCTGATGAAACTCAGCCACCTCAGCGCTGGGCGACACACTCAAGGTGGCCGCAGACAGCGCCGGCAAGCTCAGGCTCAGCAGAAGCAAACCGGACAGCGATGGAGCCGCCCATGGCGACCGGCTCGCCCTCGGATCACGAGCCAGCCCCAAGTAGCGGCTGAACCTGTTCTTCTGTTGTCCCATGCACCCTCCCAGGCGATCTGCGTCAAAGCGAGGGGCAGTCTAGCCGCTCTACTCCGGGCCTCCGGACTCACGGCGGTGAACAAGATTGGGATTGAGCAACACCTCGTGACAAGCCCCTGGCGGTGCTGGCACAAGAACCAGCAGTCGAGCTCGAGAGGATGCGGGGACGGGGATGGGGGTGGAAATGACTGCGCAAGAACCGCAGACCCTCAGCGCTCAGGCCGATGGCAGAGTCCAAGCGGCAGTAGGAGCTGTAGCCGCGCTGAACACGAATGCCCGAGCCCAATGGAAAACGGGTCAGATGTTTTCACATCTGACCCGTCATCACTTTTTAAATGGTCGGAACGGTGGGATTCGAACTCACGACCCCTTGCACCCCATGCAAGTGCGCTACCAGGCTGCGCTACGCCCCGACTGAGCTTTGCATTATAGGAGCATTTTTATGCTCATGGCAAGAGAGTTTGTCGAATTGCCAATAATTCTTCTTTGACCTGGGCCAGAGTCAGCGGTTCAACCCCACCCAGCACGCCGCCGAGACGCAGCGACATGCCGGCCAACTCGTCCAGACCCGCGGTGCTGCGGGCGGCCGACGGTTGCGCGGCCAGGGCCGCCACGCCAGCGCTGGCGCCCGCGCCGCCGGGCAAGGCCGTGGCGCGCACGACGATGTCGCCATCGTCGAAGCCGGCTTCGTCCTCGAGGCGCTGGGCTTCGTCGGCTTCCTGCTTGAACACCAAAGCCGCAGCGTCGCTGCGGGCAGCGCCGCCTTCCATCAACTGGTTGCGAGCACCGCTGATGGTGAAGCCCTGGTCGTAGAGCAGGCCGCGGATGCGGCGGATCAGCAGCACCTCATGGTGCTGGTAGTAGCGCCGGTTGCCGCGCCGCTTCATGGGCTTGAGCTGGATGAACTCCTGCTCCCAGTAGCGCAGCACATAGGGCTTCACGCCGCACAACTCGCTGACCTCACCGATGGTGAAGTAACGTTTGGCAGGGATGGCGGGCAGCGCGTTTTCCATGCAAATCAAGGGCTTTCGGTGGGGAGGTCAGACTCTACTCGAAGTCATCTTCCCCGCCTACCTCGCCCTGGACCACGTCCTTGAGCTTGTGGCTGGCATGGAAAGTGACCACATCGCGGGCCTTGATAGGGATGGCTTCACCCGTGCGCGGGTTGCGGCCCGGGCGCGGCGCCTTGCGGCGGATGTTGAAATTGCCAAAACCGGACAGCTTCACATCCTGCCCGCGCACCAAAGTGCTGTGGATGATGTCGAAAAAGGCCTCAACCATGTCCTTGGACTCGCGCTTGTTCAGGCCCAGCTTGTCGAACAGCAGTTCGGCCAGCTCGGCCTTGGTCAAGGTCGGGGTCTCAAGCGTGGGCAGCAGAACGCGGGCCGCGGCGATCAGAGCCTGATCGCCGAGCGCGTCATCGTCCCGGGTGTCGTGTGCAGTCATCAGCGTCTTGCCTTGCTTGCAGTGGTTGCGGCACTCAGCCGCGCAGGCGGGCGCCCAGTTGTTCAGCCAGTGCTGCCACCACAGCCGACACCGTCTGCTCGATGCGCTCGTCGGTCAAGGTGGCCTCGTCGTCCAGCAGCTCCAAGCGCACGGCCATGCTGCGCTCGCCTTCCTTCAGCTCGGCATTGGCTTGCGTGGGCTTGAAGACGTCGAACAAACGGGCCGAACGGATCAGGCCGGTGTGGGCGCTGGCAATGGTCTGCATCAGCGCATCGTGGCTGACCTGTTCGCCGACGATGACGGCCAGGTCGCGCAGCACCGACTGCTGGCGCGGGATCGCCTGTGCCGCCGGCAGCTGGCGCTCCAGCACGGCCGGCAGGTCCAGCTCGAACAGCACCGGCGCGCTGGGCAGCTCGTAGCCCTGGCGCCACTTGGGGTGCAGCTCGCCGATCACGCCGATGTCACGGCCATCCAGTTCGACGCGGGCGCTGCGGCCCGGGTGCAGGGCCGGATGTTGGGCCGGCTTGAACTGCAGCTGGCGCGGCGCAAACAAGGCCTCCAGATCGCCCTTCACATCGAAGAAGTCGACCTGGCGATCGCGCTGACTCCACTGCGGCTGGTCGGCCGGGCCGAAGGCCAGACCCGCCAGGCGCATGGGCTGGGCCACGCCGGCGATGCTGCTGTCGCTCTCCTGCACCGAGGCGTCGCGCAGGAACACACGGCCGATCTCGAAGAGGCGCACGCGGCTGGCACGGCGGCTCAGGTTGTGGCGCAGGGCCTGGATCAAGCTGCCGATCAGGCTGCTGCGCATCACGGCCAGGGGTGCGGCGATGGGGTTGAGCAGCTGGATCGGGTGGCTGTTGCCGGCGAGCTCGGCCTCCCAGCGGGCTTCCACGAAGCTGAAGTTGATGGTCTCGAAATAGTCCCGAGCTGCCACGGCATGGCGCAGCGCATGGATGGCGCGGCGCGATTCCGAGGCCACCTTGGCCACCACCGGCGCCAGCGGCGGGGTGTTGGGCAGGCTGGGGTAGCCCTGCACGCGGATGATTTCCTCGATCAGGTCTTCCTCGATCTGCAGGTCGAAGCGCCAACTCGGCGGCGTCACGGTCAGCACGCCCGGCGCTTCGCTGAACTGCAGGCCCAGCCGGCTGAAAACGCGCGCGCAGTCTTCCTGCGTGACCGACATGCCGATCACCTTGGCGGCGCGGGCGACGCGCAGGGCCACCGGCTTGCGCTCGGGCAAGGCGCTGATCTGGTCGTCCAGGGGGCCGGCTTCGCCGCCGCAGATCTCGAGAATCAGCTGGGTGATGCGCTCGATGTGCAGGGCCGTGTCGGCCGGGTCCACACCGCGTTCGAAGCGGTGACCGGCATCGGTCGAGAAGTTGTAGCGGCGCGAACGGCCGGCCACGGCCTTGGGCCACCAGAAGGCGGCCTCGACGTAGACGTTGCGGGTGTCGTCCGACACGGCGGTGGCGTCGCCGCCCATGATGCCGGCCAGAGACTCCGGCGCCGAGGCATCGGCCACCACGCCCACGGTCTCGTCCAGCTCGACGGTGTTGCCATTGAGCAGCTTGAGGCTCTCGCCCTTCTTGGCCCAGCGGATCACCAGCTCACGGTCAATCTTGTCGAGGTCGAAGATGTGCGAGGGGCGGCCCAGCTCGAACATCACGTAGTTGGAGATGTCCACCAGGGGCGCGACGCTGCGCTGGCCGCAACGGGCCAGACGGTCCACCATCCAGGCAGGGGTCTTGG
This sequence comes from Roseateles sp. GW835-FHT13E02, assembly GCF_058794035.1. NCBI lineage: Bacteria > Pseudomonadati > Pseudomonadota > Betaproteobacteria > Burkholderiales > Sphaerotilaceae > Roseateles > Roseateles sp. GW835-FHT13E02. The sequence goes on along the minus strand of NZ_JBXAGJ010000014.1, from coordinate 54,979 downwards.
CCTGCGTGTTGACACCACGCACGATGCGACCGGAGAAGCGGCCGCAGAGATCGGCGGCCTCGATGCGCACCGGCAGCTTGGCATCGTGCTGCGGCTGCACCGGGCTGATGGCCGGTGCCTGCAGCGGCGTGCCAGTCAGCGCGGACACCTCACGAGCGACGCCGTACACGCTCAGGCAATGCGCCAGATTGGGCGTCAGCTTGAGGGTAAAAAGGGTGTCGTCCAGGTTCAGATGCTCGCGGATGTTCTGGCCGACGGGTGCACCCGCGTCCAACTCGAGCAGACCACCATGCTCCTCGCTGAGCTTGAGCTCACGCGCCGAGCACAGCATGCCGAAGCTCTCCACGCCGCGCAGCTTGCCCACGCCGATCTTGAAAGCCTTGCCGTCTTCACCCGGCGGCAGCTCAGCGCCCACGGTAGCCAGCGGCACCTTGATGCCGACGCGTGCATTGGGTGCTCCACAGACGATCTGCAGAGGCTCACCGTTATTGAACGCCGCACCGGCATTGACCTTGCAGACGCGCAGCTTGTCGGCGTTCGGGTGCTGCTCGGCCTCCAGGATCTCGGCGACCACGATGCCATGGAATGGCGGCGCCACCGGGCGCAGCTCTTCAACTTCCAGGCCCGACATGGTCAGCAGGTCGGCCAGCTCTTGCGTATTCAGCGGCGGGTTGCAGAAAGACCGCAGCCAGGATTCAGGGAATTGCATGTGAAATCTCTTCTTCTCTGCTCTCTCGAGCGTGTTCTGGTGGATGGCGGCGCGCGGGGCTTACTTGAACTGGCTCAAGAAGCGCAGATCGCCATCAAAGAACAGGCGCAGATCATTCACGCCGTAGCGCAACATGGCCAGGCGGTCGATGCCCGAGCCGAAGGCGAAACCGATGTAGCGCTCGGGGTCCAGACCCATATTGCGGATCACCTGCGGATGCACCTGGCCGGAGCCCGAGACCTCGAGCCATCGTCCTTTCAGCGGACCCGAGCCGAACATGATGTCGATCTCGGCGCTGGGCTCGGTGAAGGGGAAATAGCTGGGGCGGAAACGCAGCTCCAGCTGATCAGTTTCGAAGAAGGAGGTGATGAAGTTCAGGTAGACCGACTTCAGGTCCTTGAAGCTGATGTTCTCGCCCACCCACAGGCCTTCGACCTGGTGGAACATGGGCGAGTGGGTGGCATCGCTGTCGACACGGTAGGTGCGGCCCGGCGCGATCACGCGGATCTCGGGCATGGGCTGGCCGGCGTCGATCAGGGCCTTGTGTTTCTTGACATGCTGAACCGCGTAGCGGATCTGCATGGGGCTGGTGTGGGTGCGCAGCACATGGCCACCTTCGATGTAGAAGGTGTCGTGCATGGAGCGGGCCGGGTGGTCCTCCGGCGTGTTCAGCGCGGTGAAGTTGAACCAGTCGTTCTCGATCTCGGGGCCGTCGGCCACATCGAAACCCATGGAGCCGAAGATGGACTCGATGCGCTCCATCGCGCGGGTGATGGGGTGCAGGCCGCCGGTGCCACGGGCACGGCCGGGCAGGCTCACATCGAGCGCCTCGGCCTTCAGTTGCAACTCCAGTTCCGCATCGGCCAGAGCCTGACGGCGCGCCGTCAGCGCGGCCTCGATGCCGGACTTCAGCACATTGATCTCGGCACCGCGGGCCTTCTTTTCCTCGACCGGCAAAGCGGCCAGGCTCTTGAGCAACTCGGTCACACGACCGGACTTGCCCAGAAAACGCGCCTTGGCGTTCTCGAGGTCGGCGGGAGTGGCGGCGGCGGCGAATTCGCCTTGGGCCGTCTGCAGCAGTTGATCAAGCTCGTTCATCGCGGTGCCAGTCGGGCGGACTGTCAGAAAAATTCGGGCAACAAATAAAAAAGGCCGACACCCTGGTGTCGGCCTCGAGGGTGCTCACCCCGACCGGCCTGGTAACCCAGGGGCCGGGGCTGCCGCCACCACAAGCCAAGGCTTGCAGCTGAGGGGGCAATTAAGCGAGAGCGGCCTTCACCTTGGCGAAGATGCTGGCAAAACCAGCAGGATCGTTGACAGCCAGATCAGCCAGAACCTTGCGGTCGATGTCGATCTGAGCCTTCTTCAGGCCAGCCACAAACTTGCTGTATGTCAGGCCCAGACCGCGGCTTGCTGCGTTGATACGAGCAATCCACAGGGCACGGAACACACGCTTCTTGGCGCGACGGTCACGGTAGGCGTATTGGCCTGCCTTCATCACCGCCTGTTTGGCGATGCGGAAGACATTCTTACGACGACCACGGAAACCCTTGGCCAGAGCCAAGACCTTCTTGTGACGGGCTCGGGCGGTAACACCACGTTTAACGCGAGGCATAGTATTTCTCCTTCAGAAGTCGATCAGAGGCCAGCGAAGGGCAACATTTGAGCCATGTGGCCCATGTTGGTTTCGTGCACGGCCGCAGAGCCACGCAGGTGGCGCTTGTTCTTCGTGGACTTCTTCGTGAGGATGTGGCGCTTGAACGCCTGACCGCGCTTGACGGTACCGCCCGGGCGGACGCGGAAGCGCTTCTTGGCGCTGCTCTTGGTCTTCATTTTGGGCATTTGAGTGCTCCTTTTAAGTGCGTCCCTGAAGGCGGTCACGGGCCTCGTGACACTTGCCAGCCCCCAGGAGACTAATAAGCCCGCCGACGACCAAATCAGCGGGCCAGACTTTGTGCAAGCGATCTCTTCAGACCGCTTGTCAAACCGTTTCTAAGTTGTTGGCCTGCTCATGCAAAGATCCGCTCTCGATGCGCAAACTCAAACAACATCATCAATTGAAAACGGGCCACGGCCCGCTTTCAATTGCGCCCCTTGCGAGGCGACAGGGCCCGCCTTGCCGCGGGCCTGGGTGATCAGCGCTTTTTCGGCGCCAGCACCATGATCATCTGCCGGCCTTCCAGCTTGGGCATGTTTTCCACCACGGCCACATCCGACAGTTCATCGCGGATGCGCTCCAGCAAGCGCATGCCGATGTCCTGGTGGGTGATTTCACGACCGCGGTAGCGCAGCGTGACCTTGCCCTTGTCACCATCCTCGGCGATGAAGCGGCGCAGATTGCGCATCTTGATCTGGTAGTCACCTTCGTCCGTACCCGGGCGGAACTTGACTTCCTTGATTTCGATGACCTTCTGCTTGGACTTCGCCTCGGCAGCGCGCTTTTGCTCGATGTACTTGAACTTGCCGTAGTCCATCAGGCGGCACACAGGCGGCGTCGCGGTGGCGGAGATTTCGACAACGTCCACATCCAGTTCGCCTGCCATGCGCAGGGCTTCGTGGATGCTCACAATTCCGAGCGGCTCGTTATCAGGCCCGTTGAGACGGACTTCAGGAGCCATGATTTCGCGATTCAGCCGATGCTTACGCTCAGGAATGGCTCGACGGTCAGCAAATGTAGCGATGGTGCATACCCTTCAACGAGCCTCAAGGCGGGAGGCTCAAACAAAGCAAAAGCGCGCCGGTCTGACAGCCGTCAGACCTTGTTGGCGATGTCCTGGGTGACCTTCGCAATGAAGTCATTCAGGGGCATCACACCCAAGTCTTGGTTGCCACGGGCGCGCACCGCAACAGCTCCGTTTGCCTTTTCCTTGTCACCGACGACGAGGATGTACGGAACCTTTTGCAAAGAATGCTCGCGGATTTTATACGTGATTTTCTCGTTCCGCAAATCGGACTGGACTCTAAGCCCTTGTTTTTGCAGCGATTTCACGATTTCAGCGACGTAATCGGCCTGCGCATCGGTGATATTGGCCACCACCACCTGGGTTGGCGCCAGCCAGGCAGGCAAGGCGCCCGCGTGCTGTTCGATCAGGATGCCGATGAAGCGCTCCAGGCTGCCGACGATGGCACGGTGCAGCATCACGGGGCGGTGGCGCGAGCCATCTTCACCGACGAACTCCGCATCCAGACGCTCGGGCAGATTCGGGTCAACCTGGATGGTGCCGCACTGCCAGGGCCGGCCCAGCGCATCCTTCAGCGTGTATTCGATCTTGGGGCCGTAGAAGGCACCCTCGCCCGGCAGATACTCGAACTCGCAGCCCGAAGCACGCAGGCCTTCGGCCAGCGCCGCCTCGGCCTTGTCCCAGCTTTCATCGCTGCCGATGCGTTGCTCGGGGCGGGTGGAGAGCTTGTAGATGATGTTGCTGAAGCCGAAGTCCTTGTAGACCTTTTGCAACAAGGTGGTGAAGGCCATCACTTCGCCCTGAATCATGTCCTCGGTGCAGAAGATGTGCCCGTCGTCTTGCGTGAAGCCACGCACGCGCATGATGCCGTGCAGGCCACCCGTCGGCTCGTTGCGATGGCATTGGCCGAACTCACCGTAGCGCAGTGGCAGATCTCGGTAGCTCTTGATGCCTTGCTTGTAGATCAGGATGTGACCCGGGCAGTTCATCGGCTTGAGCGCGTAGTCGCGCTTTTCCGATTCGGTCGTGAACATGTTTTCGCGGTACTTGTCCCAGTGGCCGGTCTTCTCCCACAGACCCTTGTCCAAGATTTGCGGGCCCTTAACCTCCAGATAGCCGTTCTCGCGGTAGACGCGGCGCATGTACTGCTCCACCTCCTGCCAGACCGTCCAGCCCTTGGGGTGCCAGAACACCGTGCCCGGCGAATGCTCGTCGATGTGGAACAGGTCCAGCTCGCGACCGAGCTTGCGGTGGTCGCGCTTCTCGGCCTCTTCCAGCAGCATCAGGTACTTTTGCAGATCGTCCTTGCTGGCCCAGGCCGTGCCGTAGATGCGCTGCAATTGTTCGTTACGGTGATCCCCGCGCCAGTAGGCACCGGCGACCTTCATCAGCTTGAAGTGCTTGAGCTTGCCGGTGGAGGGCACATGCGGGCCGCGGCACAGGTCGGTGAACTTGCCTTCGGCATAGAGCGACACGGCCTGGTCGGCCGGGATGCTCTCGATGATCTCGGCCTTGTAGGCCTCGCCGATGCTCTTGAAATAGGCCACGGCCTCATCACGCGGCAGCACCGAGCGGGTGACCTTCTCGTCCTTCTTGGCCAGCTCGCTCATCTTCGACTCGATGGCCGCCAGGTCTTCGGGCGTGAAAGGGCGCTTGTAGCTGAAGTCGTAGTAGAAGCCGTTCTCGATCACCGGGCCGATGGTGACCTGCGCCTCGGGGAACAGCTCCTTGACGGCATAAGCCAGCAAGTGGGCGGTCGAGTGACGGATCACCTCCAGCCCATCGGCATCCTTGTCGGTGATGATGGCCAGCTGCGTGTCGGCCTCGATCAGGTGGCTGGTGTCGACCAGCTGCGCTGCCTCGCCCTGCCCCACGCGGCCGGCCAGGGCGGCCTTGGCCAGGCCGGTGCCGATGGAAGCGGCCACCTCGGCCACGGTCACGGCCTGGGGAAACTCACGTTTGGAACCGTCCGGCAATTGAATCGAGATCATCTGAGCTGCTCCGAAAAAACGGTGGCCGGAAAAAGGTGGCCAGAAAACAAAAAAGCGCGGCTGTTGGAGCCGCGCTTTTCTTGGGGTGCTGCGCTGGTGGCAGCTGAGTAAGGACGTGTGAAAGCCGCGGCCGACTAAACCTGTGAAGAGGTGGTCGTAGTTCGCGGTGTCATAACCATCGTGCCTTTCTCGCCCTTGTTCGTTGAAGAGAGCCCGATTGTAGCCCCGCTTCAGCGACGGCGCTGTGACCGTTCGATCTGGTGGCCGATGACTGCACCGGCCACAGCACCCACGGCCGTGCCCAAAGCGGGATCGCCATCACGCGCCAGCTCATGACCAATCACCCCTCCCACCACGCCTCCCGTCACCAGGCCGACGCCACGCGCCGGGCCGTATCCGCGCCCGTCGTAGCCATGATGCCGGTGATGGTGCCCGTGGCGCGGCGGCAGCACGATGCAGGCACTCAGGCTGAATGCCAGCCCCAGCACGAGCGCGCTGCGCAACATCGGACGAAACACAAAGCGAGGCGACATATGAATCTCTCCAGATGGATTGAGTTCACTTGCAACGCCGACAGCACGAGCGCGGTTGGCCACGCTTGCGAATGCTTACATGTCCAAGGTCTTTGGACAGGCTGATCTCAACCTCACAGCGGCAGCGCCTGCACGCTGGGCGCGGCGCAGGCGGCGGCAAACTCGTCACGCAGGCGCTGGCTCTCAGCAATGGCCTGCAACCAGACGCGCGCGCGACCCGCCGCATCGTCGCCGAAGTGCTGGAAGTCGGCCCGGTCCGGCAGCTTGGCGCGCGGCAGGCTGCGCACCCAATCGGGGTGGGGCGCCAAGACCACCACATTGTCGAGAAAGGGCGTCGCGCCATGGCGGCGCTTCCAGGCTTTGTCCAGCCAGCCCGGCACCACCTGGCGCTGGAAATGCGGGTACAGCACCAGGCCTTCGCCCGCCATGGCGGCGTAGTTCAGGTGCAAGTGGTAGTCGGTGATGCCGCCGTCCCAGTACGCGCCACGCGGCGCGCCGGGGATGTCTTGCACGGCTTTGAGCCAGAAGGGAATCGAGCAGCTGGCCAGCAAGCTGGGCTGGAAGTTGCGCGCCTCGAGCGCCACCTGCTGGCTGCGGAAGTCCTGCAGCGGCACCGGCAGCGGCGTGCGCGCATCCGAGAACAGCACCCGCTCCAGCCAGCGCCCCAGGGCCGGCCGCGCCAGCGCATTGGCCGCGAAAGCGCCGGCGTAGCCCAGCGGTGTGCGCAAGCGCCCTTCCCGCCCCAGCAGCAAGCCACGGCCGCGCGAGGTCAGGATGTGCAGGCGCCAGCGCGGATGGCTGAGCACGGCCGCCTCGCGCCCGCCAAAGACTTCATCGAGCTTGGCCGCAAACGCGGCCGACACCGAGGCGGCGCTGGGCGGTTTGCCCGGCTCGCTGTCGTAGTGCTGGTGCACATACTCGTGGGACAGGCGGGCGAACTCGGCCTGCGTGGCGGCCGCGTCGGCGCTGAGGCAGGCCGTGGCCATGCGCCAGGCGCCGATGGAGGCACCGATCAGGTGCACCTCCTGCGTGCTGCGCAGCAGCCAGTCGCCAAAGATGAACTGATCCAGCGGCCCCAGGATCAAGCCTTTGGGGCCACCGGCCGCGGCCGGCACCACGCGCACATCCTCGGGCCGCAAGCCCCGCTCGGCCAGGCGCGCGCGGGCCCGCGGGCCGGCGAAGATCTGCAGCGCTGGGGCGCTCATCGGCCGCACAACTCCTGCATCAGAGCTTCATCTCCAGATTGATGCCGAAGAAGCTGCGGCCCTTGCGCAGACTGCCGCTGCCCTCGCCGTTGCTGAGCAGGGTCTGCGACTGGGCATCCAGCGGCGCCAGATTGTTGGCGGACACGCGCATGGACAAGGTCTTGCTAAAGGTCCACTGGGCAAACATGTCCAGCGCACGCGAGCGCGACTGCTCGACCGTCTGGCTCAGGGTCTGCTGGGTGGCATAGCCCGGGGTGTAGGCCAGGCTGGCGCCCGTGACCAGAGGCAGATCGCTGAAGCGGTAGTCAAAGCCGAGATTGCCGGACCAGGGCTGCTGGCCGTCCAGGCGGTTGTTGGGGCCGGGCAGCGCGTCGACCTTGGACTTGTAGTAGCTCAGCGAGGCACGCAGATTGAGCGCGGTCTTGGCATCGAACCATTGCGGCATCAGCTCACCGGCGCGGCCCTTGATTTCCAGCTCCAGGCCGGTGGTCTGGGCGCGCGAGAAATTGGTCGGGCGCGAGACATAGCGCGGCACGCTGGCCCAGGCCACGGTCGACAGGCTGGTGTCATTGCGAATCAGATCATTGACCTTGCGATGGAACACACCCACGCTGACCATACCCCCGCCGGTCAGGTATTTCTCGTAGGCCACGTCCAGGCCGGTGGCCAGCTCGGGCTTGAGCAAGGGGTTGCCTTCACGGTCTGGCGAGACTTTGGTATTGGGCTTGTCGGTGTTGGTGGACAGGCTGCTCAGGCTGGGGCGGGCCAGCAAGGCATTGAGATCCGGCGCCTTGTAGCTGCGCGTCAGGCTGGCGCGGATCAGGTCTTTGCCCTTGGGGTCGAACTTGTAGTTCAGGTGCCAGAGGGGGGTCAGCACGGTGCTGGTGTTGCGTACCGGAGCGGCCAAGCCTCGGCTCTCGGTGATGATGCGCTCGCTGCGCAGGCCCAGATAGGTGGACCATTGCGGCGACAGCTCCCATTCGTCCTGCACAAACAAGGCCTGGCGGGTGATGCGGGCGCCAAAAGGCTGGCCGTCGAAATCGGGCAGTTGGAGCTTGTCGCCTTCGGTGATGGTGCGGTCTTCCTCGCGGCGGCGCCATTCCAGATCCCAACCCACGGTCAGGCTGTGGTCCTCACCCAGCAGCTGGCCAAACTTGCCGGCCTGGGTGAAACCGCGATCGGTGTTGTCGCCGACCGCGCGGCGCAGCTGATTGGCGGGCAGATAGGTCTGGTTGTCGAAGGTGCCGCGCGAGCGCTGCACGCCGGCCTTGAGCTCCAGCTTTTGCTCGTCGTTGAAGCGCTTGGACCAGACGGCATTGCCGCGCAGGTTCTGCCAGGTGCCGTGATTCAGGCTGTCGTCATCAAGCACGGCAGCGCCGTTGCTGGACACGGTGTCGTAGCTGTTGCGGTTGTTCCAGAAGCCTTTTTGCAAAAAGGCCTGCAAGGTCAGCGTCTCTTCATCGCTGATCTTCCAGTTCAGGCGCGGCGCCGAGTTGAAGCCATGGCCCCAGTTGGCCTGCTCGCCCTGCTGCACGCTGCTGGAAGGCTTGCCATCGCTGCCCAGCATTTGGCGGTTGTTGGTGACATCGTTCTGGCCGCGCCACTGGAAAAAGGACAACGGCACCGACACGGCGGCCGAGCCGATCTTCTCGCCCAGGGTGAAAGTGGCCGAGGGCGTGGGGCGCACGGCGTTGTAGCCCAGACCCAAGCGCAGATCGCGCTGCGAGATGCGCGGCGCGTCTTTCAGGATGATGTTGATGGCGCCGGCCACGGCCTGGGCGCTCTGGTCGGCGGTGGGTGCCTTGGTCACTTCGATGCGCTCGACCTGCGAAGGGCTGAGCTGGCTCATGTCGAAGCCCGGAGGCGCCGGATCGCCGTTGATCAGAATCAGGGTGTAGCCCGAACCGAGGCCGCGCATGCGCGGCGCACCGCCCTGCATGTTCACACCAGGCAGGCGCTTGAGCACATCGGCCACATTGGTGTCACCGAACTTGTCCATCTCCTCGCGGCCGTAGACCTGCTTGGCCACCGGCGATTTGCGGCGCAGATCGGTGTCGCTCTGGGGGCGTGAGGTCAGCTCCACACGCTCCAGCTTGTTGCCCACGGCCGGGCGGTTGTCGCCCAGGCCGGGCACCCCGTCCTGCGCATGGGCGCCGAGGTGGACAAGCGACAGGGCCGAACCGGCCAGCAGCACGCGGCAGGCCAGGTTCACGGAAGTGCGGGGCAGACAACGGTTCAAGCGAGGCTCCAAAACAATCCAGGACAACAAGGCGCGCAGCTTAGCGAGCGCTGCGCGCCGCGTCTGCCGGCTGGCGACCAATCGCGGCTTGCGGGGGCTGATCTGCGGCGGCAGCGCGCCAATGGCGACGCGGCCGCCCTGGATCGCCGGGCTCAGCCCTGTTTCTTGAACTTGGCAAACGCCGCCGCCATGGCACCGCCGGCGGCCGGCTCGGGTGCCCGGGGGCCGGCAAAACCGCCGCGAGCCGCGCCGCCACCGGCCCGCTCCTGGCGGCCGGCCGGACGGAAGCTGTTGTCAGCCTTGGCGCCGCCGCGCTGCACCGGTGCGTCCAGCTTCATGGTCAGGGAGATGCGCTTGCGGGCCAGGTCCACCTCCAGCACCCGCACCTTGACGATGTCGCCGGTCTTGACCACCTCGCGGGCGTCGGTCACGAACTTGTTGGACAGCTGGCTCACATGAACCAGGCCGTCCTGGTGCACACCCAGGTCCACAAAAGCGCCGAACTGGGCGACGTTGGACACCGTGCCCTCGAGCACCATGCCCTCGACCAGGTCCTTGATGTCGTCCACGCCTTCGTTGAAGCGGGCCACTTTGAAGTCCGGGCGCGGGTCGCGGCCGGGCTTTTCCAGCTCGGCCAGGATGTCCTTGACCGTGATGGCGCCGAATTTCTCGTCGGCAAAAGCCTCAGGCTTCAGCGCGCGGATGACATCGCTCTTGCCCATGACCTCGGCCGCCGGCTTGTTGACGGCCTTGAGGATGCGCTCCACCACCGGGTAGGTTTCGGGGTGCACGCCCGAGAAGTCCAGCGGGTTGTCGCCGTCACGGATGCGCAAGAAGCCGGCCGATTGCTCGAAAGTCTTGGGGCCCAGGCCGGCCACGTCGAGCAATTGCTTGCGGCTCTTGAAAGCGCCATTGGCATCGCGCCAGCGCACGATGGACGCGGCCACGGTGCTGGACAGGCCCGACACGCGCGACAGCAGCGGGGCCGAGGCGGTGTTCAGGTCCACGCCCACCGAGTTCACGCAGTCTTCCACCACCGCATCCAGGGTCTTGGCCATGGCGCTCTGGTTGACATCGTGCTGGTACTGGCCCACGCCGATGCTCTTGGGGTCGATCTTGACCAGCTCGGCCAGCGGGTCCTGCAGGCGGCGGGCGATGGACACCGCGCCGCGCAGGGTCACGTCCAGATCGGGCAGTTCCTTGGAGGCGAACTCGGAGGCCGAATAGATCGAGGCGCCGGCCTCGCTGACCACCACCTTGTCGATCTGGGTGCCGGGGGCCAGCTGCTGGATGCGCTTGATCAGGTCACCGGCCAGCTTGTCGGTTTCGCGGCTGGCCGTGCCATTGCCGATGGCGATCAGGTTGACGCCATGGGTGGCGCAGAGGCGACCCAGGGTGTGTAGGGCGCCTTCCCAGTCCTTGCGCGGCTCGTGCGGAAACACGGCGCAGGTGTCCAGCACCCGGCCGGTGTCGCTGACCACGGCCACCTTGACGCCGGTGCGGATGCCCGGGTCCAGGCCCATGACCACACGCTTGCCAGCCGGCGCGGCCAGCAGCAGATCGCGCAGGTTCTCGGCGAACACCTTGATGGCCACGGCCTCGGCATCTTCGCGCAGGCGGGCGAACAGATCGCGCTCCAGGCTCATGGAGAGCTTGACCTTCCAGGTCCATGAGATGGTCTTGCGAATCAGGGCGTCGCCCGGGCGAGTGCCCATGGTCCAGCCCAGATGGCGGGCGATGCGGCCTTCAGCCAGGCCGGGTTGGCCGGCCACCACTTCTTCGTCCAGCGCCAGCTTGGCGTCCAGGATCTCTTGCGTGCGGCCGCGGAACACAGCCAGCGCACGGTGCGAAGGCACGGTCTTGATCGGCTCGTCGTAATCGAAATAGTCGCGGAACTTGGCGACATCGGGGTTGTTCTCGTCCTTGCCGTCCATCAGCTTGGACTTGAACAAGCCCTCCTCCCACAGCCACTCGCGCAGCTTGCCGATCAGCACGGCATCCTCGGCCCAGCGCTCGGACAGCAGGTCGCGCACGCCGTCCAGCACCGCAAAGGCATCGGCAAAGCCGGCGTCGGCGTTGATGAAGGCCGCAGCTTCCGCCATCGGGTCCAGGCCGGGGTCGGCAAACAGCTTGTCAGCCAGGGGCTCCAGGCCGGCTTCGCGGGCGATCATGCCCTTGGTGCGGCGCTTTTGCTTGTAGGGCAGGTAGAGGTCTTCCAGCTCCTGCTTGGTCGGCGCGGCCAGGATGGCGGCCTGCAGCTCGGGCGTGAGCTTGCCTTGCTCCTCGATGCTCTTGAGCACGGCGGCGCGGCGGTCTTCCAGCTCGCGCAGATAGGCCAGGCGGGCCTCGATCTCGCGCAGCTGGCTGTCGTCCAGCCCGTCGGTCACTTCCTTGCGGTAGCGGGCGATGAAGGGCACGGTGGCGCCGCCATCAAGCAGCTCCACGGCGGCGTTGATCTGGGCCGGGCGAACGCTCAGTTCGGCGGCAATTTGAAGCAGGATCTTGTCCAAAACGTCGGCGAGGCAGTCAAAACAGGAAGCGGCGGAGTGTGCCACAGGGGCGTTTCGAGCCCCGGCCGGTGCACAGACAGCCCCAAAGCGCCGCCTTCCTTCGGCAGCGTCAAGCAAGGCTCACGAAAGTCAGCGATATTGCGCTGCCCGCCGCGCTTGCGGCCCGACAACCTTGATCCAACCTCCACTTCAACCGGACCCTGCCACCATGAGCCTCACCCTCCGCCTGATCGCCTCCAGCCTGCTGGCCAGCTACGGCCTGCTCTGCAGCTCCCTGGCCCAAGCCCAGGCCTTCGACACCGCCCGCATCTACGGTGCCGCCCCGGAGCGCGATGGCGGCCGCGTCGGCGTGGTTGCACTGGCCGGCCACACCTACCAAGGCTCGAAGAAAAGCCGCGCCATGCTGGTGCCCAGCCTCGACTACCAATGGAGCAATGGCTGGTTCGCAGGCACCAGCAATGGCCTGGGCCTGAACTTCTCCAAGCAGGCGCAGTTCAGCTATGGCCTGCGCCTGACGGCCGATTTCGGCCGCGATGAAGACCGCTCCCCGGCCTTGCGCGGCATGGGCGATATCGAGTTCCGCCCCGAGATCGGTGGCTTCTTCAATTACAGCCCCAGCCAGAGCCTGGCCCTGACCAGCTCCTTGCGCTACGGCTCCGGCCAGGACCGCAAGGGCCTGCTGGTCGATCTGGGCGTGGCCCAGCAGATCCCGCTGGACGCGAGCTGGCGCCTGGGTGTGGGCGCCGCACTGACCCTGGCCAACCGTGAAGCGCTGCAGTCCTATTTCGGCGTCAGCGCGGCCCAGGCGGCGAGCAGCGGCTATGCGCCCTACCGCGTCGGCGCGGGCCTGCGTGATGTGCGGGCCAATGCCTCGCTGACCCACATCCTCAGCCCGCGCAGCAGCGTGACGGCCGGCCTCTCGGTCAGCGCCCTGCAGGGCGATGCCAAGAACAGCCCGCTGACGCACCAGAAAACCAGCGTCAACGGACTGGTTGCTTTCGGCTACTTGTTCTGACCCAGGCGGCGGCGCTGTACCAGCCCCAGACCCAACAGCCCCGCCAGCGTCATCGCCAGCGCGCCGGGCTCGGGCACGGCGCTGACCCGCAGGCTGCCGCGCCAGTCAATGGGCAGATTGGTCGTGCCCTGGGCGTAGCCGAGGCCCAGGTTGAGGTCGCCCTCGGGGCTGCTGATCTGCAGCCAGGCCTCGCCCGGGCTCAGCAGCTCGAACTGCAGCGCGCCCAGGTTCAGCCAGGATTGGCCGGCCGCCGCGACGCCCGGGAAGTTCGAGGCGCCGACTTCACCGGGGCGCAGGTAGCCGCTGTCATCGCTCCAACCTTGGACCGCGGCAAAGCCCTTGAAGCGCAGCTGGCTGGGGTCGAAGTCCAGCTTGAAGCCGTAGAACAAGAACACATCGTCGGCCGCGCGGCCGGCGAAGGGCTGGTCCAGACGGATCGCCACGTTCAGGGTCTGGCCCTGTTGCGCCGCCACGGGCAGCTCCAGGCGCAAGCGTGGCTCCAGTGGCACGCCGGTGGGCGTGACGTCACTGAAAGAAAACGTCTGGGCTGAAGCCAGTGTCGAAGCCAGGAGGCCAGCGGCGCCCAGCAAGGCGGCCGCCAGGCTCGGGGCGCCGAATTTCAAGAGGGTGCTCGGTGTGAGTGTCATGCTCGTGTTCCTGCGTTGGGTGATCAGGGCTTTTGCTGGCGGAAGATGTCGAACCAGGCGCGGTAATCGGCCTGGGTGACACAGCTGTCTACATCGAAATTGGCCAGGGGCTGGTAGCGGCTGTCGCCGGCGCAGGCACCCATGGTGGCGCGCTGGGCCTCGCGGTCGGCGGCGTCGATGCGGCTGTCGCCGTTGATGTCGCCGCGCTTGAGCAGACGCAGGGCCAGGCGCGGGGCCGCCTCTTCGTAGCCATCGTTCAGGAACAGGCCGAAGAAGTACTCGCCCTCCGGGAAGCTGGCCAGGCTGAAGCTCTGGCCGCCGGCCGGCGCGGCCACATAGTTCCACTTCAGCGAGCCCGGGCCGCCGGGCACCATGCCCTTGCGGTAGAAGCCCAGCCAATGCTTGTTGCCGGACGGCAGGCCTTGCCAGCTCAGGTTGATGCTGTCGCCGATGCGGGAGACGCTGGCAGAGGCGCTGAAGCCCACCGGATTGACCGGCGGCGGCGTCGGCACCAGCACCGGCGGTGAATCCTGGGCCAGGGCCAGGCCGTTGAGCACCGGATCGGTGTAGTCCAGGCCTGCGCCTTCGACATGGCCGGCCAGGCGGCGCCAGTACAGGCTCTCGCCTTCCAGCGTCACGCCCAGGTCGTACCAGCCGCGGCTGGCTTCCACGCTCAGGGTCTCGCTGTGGTTCTGGCCCGGCTGCAGGCTCAAGCTCAGCAGGCGGCCTTGGCCGTAGGCCAGATCCGCCAGCTGCAGGCGCAGGACCTGGCTGCTGCTGTTGCTGAACTGCAGGCGCACGCTGCGGCTGGCCCGCTCTTCACGCAAGCTGACTTCCAGCTGGCGCGCCGCGCTGCCCAGCGCACCGCTGAACTCGCGCACAAAACCGTTCTGGCCATGGACCTTGAGCTGGTAGCTGTCGCCGCTCCAGTTCCAGACCTCGCGCTCGACGCGGGTGCCGGCGGCCAGGGTGTAGTGCCAGGGGCCGTCGCTGCGCAGGGCCGAGTAGACGATGAAGGGCTCGGCCACCGTGCCGCCATTGCCGAAGCTCAAAGCGAACTGGCGGGCCGTGCCCTGCACGGCGCCATCCACCTCGGCACGGTAGGGCATGGGGCAGGCCGGGCGCGGCTGGCCGGTGCTGACCTGCTCCTGGCGCGGCAGCACCTGGGTGGCGGGCGGCCAGGCCGGCGCCGTGGCGTCGTACTTGGGGTACTCGGCCGTGCGCGGCACGCCGGCCGGCCAGGTCTTGTTCGGCTCGTCAAAGTTGAAGACGCTGAGCAGATCGCCGCAGACCGCGCGGCGCCAGGGCGAGATATTGGGGCAGTGCACGGCCGCACGCGGCAGGCCCTTGCCCTGCACCAGCCACTCTTCGAGGAAACGGATCTGCGAGGTGTGGTCGAAGAGCTGGGAGTTGACGCGCCCGCCCTTGCTCCAGGGCGAGATCACCAGGGTCGGCACGCGCGGGCCCAGGCCGATCGGCTCGCTGCCCTTGTAGACCTCGCCCTGCAAGCTGTTGGCCACCGTGCTGCGGCCACGGCCGGCGTCCATGGGCGGCACGTTCGAGGGCATGTGGTCGAAGAAGCCGTCGTTCTCGTCGTAGGTGATGATGAGCACGGTCTTGGCCCAGACCTCCGGGTTGTCGACCAGGGCGGCCAGCAGGCGGGCGCTGAAGTTCTCACCGGCATTGGGCGTGGGCGAGGGATGCTCGCAGTACTCGGTCGGCGCGCAAATCCAGGACACGGCCGGCAGGCGGCCGGCGCGCACATCGGCGGCAAAGTCATCGATCAGCCACTGGCCGGTGGTTTGCGCGGCGTTCGCGGCGTTCGAGCCCGGGGCCATGGCGCGGCACTTCTGGTACAGCGGCGATTCGGGCGTCAGCTTGCGGCCGGCCGCGTCGACACGGAAGTTCTTGAAGTACTGCAGGTAGTTGTCGCCGTAGTTGTCCCATTCCTGGTAGACCTTCCAGCTCACGCCTTGCGCCTCCAGCACCTCGGCATAGCTTTGCCAGCTGATGCCTTGCGCGGCCGGGTTGTCGTTGGCGATGTCGGCGTTGTAGGTGCCGTTGTTGACGTTGTAGAGCCGGCTGTCGGGAATGCCGGTGACGTAGCTGGCCGTGTGGCCGCTCAGGGCATAGAAACGGTTCGGGTCGGTGGGGCCGAAGACCGAGCAGTGGTAGGCATCACAGGTGGTGAAGGCGTCGGCCAGCGCGTAGTAGAAGGGCAGATCGCCGCGGTCGAAATAGCCCAGGGACATCGAGGTCTTCTTGGGCACCCAGGCGTTCCAGTCCTTCCAGGCTGCTTCCGTGCCCTTCCAGTGGTGGTCCAGGCCGACGTGCAGGGCGTTGGTGTTCTTGACGTCGTAGTGGTAGGGCAGCACATGGCTGCTGCCGCTGGGCTGGAACCAGACCGGCTTGCCCGAGGGCAAGGTGATGGCGCGCGGGTCGCTGAAGCCGCGCACGCCGGCCAGGCAGCCGAAGTAGTGGTCGAAGGAGCGGTTTTCCTGCATCAGGAAGACCACATGCTCGATGTCGCCGAGGCCGCCGCTGACCTGGCTGGCAGGCGTGGCCAGGGCGCGGGCAATGGTCTGGGCAAAGCTGGGGGTGCTGGCCAGGCCGGCCGTACCGGCGGCGGCGGCCAGAAAGCCGCGGCGGGCGGGGTTTTGAATTGTTCTGCTGCTCATGGCGGTCTCCGAACCGACCGCACAAGCCAAAAAGCGCGCACAGCCGGAAATCAAAACCACCGATTCTGAGAACCCGCGATGTCAGGCGATCCAACGCGGCATGAGCTGTTCAGACCATGCGCATGCGACCCTGTGCGACTGTCAGACCGCCATGCCGGCGCCGCGCTGCAGATGGCGCGCCGCGCCCTCGCCCGCCACCCAGCCGCTTGCCATGCTGGCGGTGAGCAGATAGCCGCCGGTGGGCGCTTCCCAGTCCAGCATCTCGCCGGCGCAGAACAGGCCCGGCAGCCGCTTGATCATCAGCTGTTCGTCCAGCTCTTCCAGGCGCACGCCGCCGGCCGTGCTGATGGCCTCGGCCACCGGGCGGGTGGAGGCCAGGCGCAGCGGCAGGCGCTTGATGGTGCGGGCCAGGGTAGGCAGGTCGGCGTACTCGTCCTTGCTCAGCACTTCGAACAGCAAACCGGCCTTGAGCCCTTCCAGGCCCAGGCGGCTCTTGAGGTGGGTGGACATGGAACGCGAGCCACGCGGGCGGGCCACTTCATCCATGACAAAGCTGTCGCTGCGATCGGGCAGCAGGTCCAGGTGCATCACCGCGTCGCCGAACTCGGCGATCTCCTCGCGCAGCAGGCTGGACGCGGCATAGATCAAGGAGCCCTCCACTCCGCTGGAGGTGATGACGAACTCGCCCTGGCGGTCGAAGCGGCGGCCGCTGCGGCCTTCGAAATGCAGCACCACCGGCTTGACCGGCTGGCCGGCAAAACGATCGGCAAACAGCGGCGACCAGCCCGGCTGCGGCCGGCCTTCGCGGGCCAGGCCGAGATTGAAGCCGCAGTTGGCCGCACGCAGACCGGCGATGTCCACGCCCTGGGCCGTCAGCAGCGGCACCCAGCCGGCGTTGGACCCAAGCTGAGGCCAGGACGCGCCACCCAAGGCCAGCACCACGGCGCCGGTGTGCGGCAGGGTCAGCTGCGCATCGCCATGGGCGAAGCGCAGACAGCCCTCTTCGTCCCAGCCCAGCCAGCGGTGGCGCATGTGGAAGCGCACGCCGCTGTTGCGCAGCCGGGCCAGCCAGGCGCGCAACAGAGGTGCCGATTTCATATCGACCGGGAAGACCCGGCCGGAGCTGCCGACAAAGGTGTCCACGCCCAGCTCAGCTGCCCAATCGCGCAGGGCCGGGCCGTCGAAATGGGCCAGCCAGGCACCGACCTCTTCACAACGCTCGGCAAAGCGGCTGCGGAAGCTGAGGCTGTCTTCCGAGTGGGTGAGATTGAGCCCGCCCTTGCCGGCCAGCAGGAACTTGCGCCCCACCGAGGCCATGGCGTCGTAGACATCGACCTCCATGCCCGCGGCACGCAGGCGCTCGGCGGCCATGAGCCCGGCAGGGCCGCCACCGATGACAACGGCGTGGCGGGAATCGATGGCGAGAGGGACGGCTGACATGAATGAACGGTTGAACGGGCAAATTCGGAGCTGGGGCGGGAGTGTGCCAGATTGCGCGGCCTCAACCTCGGGTTTTCCCTCAATCCACCGTGAAATCGGCCTTGAATTCCCGCCGCATGTCGATGTGCTCGATGTCGTCGTCCAGGTAGGGCGTCGAGGTGGCGACAAAGCCCAGGCTGGCATAGAAGGCGCGCAAATAGCTCTGCGCCTGAATCTCCACCGCCTGGCCGGGCCAGTGCTCGGCGCAGGCCCGCAAGGCCTGCTCCATCAGCGCCCGGCCGGCGCCACGGCCACGCGCCGTCGGCGCCGTGACCACCCGGCCGATCATGGGCTGAGTCTGGCTCGGGCTCTTGATGCCGGGCGGCACCAGGCGGGCATAGGCCAGCACCGCATCGCTGTCGGCTGCCTGGCCCAGCAAGTGCAAGACCGCCGGATCATGGCCGTCCAGATCCAGGTAGACGCAGTTCTGCTCCAAAACAAAGACCTGGGCGCGCAGGGCCAGGGCGGCGTAGAGCTCGTGAACGCTCAAGCCCTCGAAGGGCAGGCAGCGCCAGCGCAATTGCGTACCGCCCGCCATCAGACCAGCTTCACCAGCTGTTTGCCGAAGTTGCGGCCTTTGAGCAGGCCGAGGAAGGCCTCGGGCGCCGCCTCCAGGCCCTGCGCCACCGACTCGCGGAACTTGAGCCGGCCAGTGGCGACCAGGCCGCCCAGTTCCTTGAGCGCCTCGGGCCAGAGCTCCATGTGCTCGCTGACGATGAACCCCTCGACCTTCATGCGGTTGGTCAGGATGAGCTGCGGGTACTGCAGCGGGATGGGCTCGCCGTTGTAGCCGGAAATCATGCCGCACATGGCGACGCGGCTGAAGGCATTGGCGCGCAGCAGCACGGCGTCGAGGATGAGGCCGCCGACGTTCTCGAAATGACCGTCGATGCCGTCCGGGCAGGCGGCCTTGAGCGCTTGCGAGAGCGAGGCCAGGTCGGGGTGCTGGCGGTAATCGATGCAGGCATCAAAGCCCAGTTCCTCGATCACGTAGCGGCATTTCTCCGCCCCGCCGGCCAGGCCCACGGCCCGCGCGCCACGCGCCTTGGCCAGTTGGCCCACCACCGAGCCCACGGCGCCGCTGGCCGCGCTGACCACCACGGTTTCACCGGCCTTGGGGCGAATGATCTGCGTCAGGCCGTACCAGGCGGTCACGCCCGGCATGCCCACGGCACCGAGGTAGGCCGAAAGCGGGATGTGGCGGGTGTCCACCTTGTTGAGCACGCCGCGCTGGCTGGCGTCGACCACGAAATGCTCCTGCCAGCCACCCATGCCCACCACCGAATCCCCGGCCTGGAAGGCCGGGTTGCGCGAAGCAATCACCTCGCCGGCCGTGCCGCCCAGCATCACCGCGCCCAGGGGCTGAGGGGCGGCGTAGCTCTTGCTGTCGTTCATGCGGCCACGCATATACGGATCCAGGCTCAGGAAATGGTTGCGCACCAGCACCTGGCCTTCAGCCAGCTCCTCGGGGCCGGGCAGGTCCTGCTCGACGAGGCTGAAGTTGTCCAGGCCGGCCTCGCCTTGGGGGCGGGAGGCCAGAAGGATTTGGCGGTTGCGAATCATGGGGAAGGACTCCGATTGGCTTGTGTCACAGGTTCTAGGCCCGCATTCGACCACGAGGCGCCCTGCCCTGCCCGGCGCCGACGCAAAAGCCGCTCAAGCTCCTCGGGCACGGGCCGATAAACGAACGATGCGTCCCTGTCCACGCGTGGACTCGGGCGCCAGGTAGATCCAGGGTGGAACTCAAGAGGCCAGATCAAGCCCGTTTCCCGTCAACACGTCCAACCCGGTTCAGCCCCGCATGTCGCGGCGCTGGGCCATGGAGAACCACTCATCATGCAGCTGTCCGACTACAAGATTTCCACCAAGCTGGTGAGCGCCTTCACGGCGGTTGCCCTGATCGGTGCCGTCATCGGCACGGTGGCCATCGGCAATATGAAACGCATCAACGACGCCGACACCGCGCTCTACGAGCGCGAGCTGCTCGGCCTGTCGCTGACCAAGGAGGCCAATGTGCGCCGCCTGCAGGCCGTGGTGGCCGTGCGCGACGCCATCCTGGCCACCGACGCCGCCGAGCGCGAACGCGCCATCGGCCTGATGAACGAATCGCGCAAGCAAACCAACGATCTGCTGGAACAAGCCGGCAAGCTCTACACCAGCGACAAGGGCAAGGCCGGCCTGGCCACCTTGCGCAGCCAGTGGGAGAAAGACCAGCAAGTGGCCCAGGAGATGATCAAACGCATCAGCGTGACCGAGCTGGCCGGCTCCAACGAAGCCATCAAGTTCGTCAAATCCGACCTGACCCCCCAGGGCAGCTTGGTCGACCAAACCCTGACCGCCCTGACCCGACTCAAGGAAGAAGAAGCCAAGACCCTGTCGGACGACAACGACTCGCTCTACCAAAGCAGCCGCAACACGACCGTGGTGCTGATCGTGCTGGGCGTGATGGCCGGCGTGGGCTTGGGGCTGGGCATCAGCCGCCATGTCACCGCCCCGCTGGCGCGCGCCATGGAAGGCGCCCAGCGCATGAGCGAGGGCGACATGACCGTGGTGCTGCAAGCCGAGGGCCGCGATGAAACCGCCCAGCTGGTGCAGGCCCTGGAAGCCATGCGCCGCCGCCTGCAGGAAATCGTCACCCATGTGCGTGACAACTCCGAAAGCGTGGCCACCGGCGCCGGCGAGATCGCCCAGGGCAATGCCGACCTGAGCCAGCGCACCGAAGAACAGGCCAGCGCCCTGGAAGAGACCGCCGCCACCATGGACGAGCTGGGCTCGACCGTGCGCAACAACGCCGACAACGCCAAGCAAGCCAATCAGCTGGCGCTCGGCGCCTCGCAGATCGCCACCCGCGGCGGTGATGTGGTGGGCGAGGTCGTGGAGACCATGCGCGGCATCAACGACAGCTCCAAGAAGATCGCCGACATCATCAGCGTGATCGACGGCATTGCCTTCCAGACCAACATCCTGGCCCTGAACGCCGCCGTGGAGGCCGCGCGTGCCGGCGAGCAAGGTCGGGGCTTCGCCGTGGTGGCCAGCGAGGTGCGCAACCTCGCACAGCGCAGCGCCGATGCGGCCAAGGAAATCAAGACCCTGATCAGCGCCAGCGTCGAGCGCGTCGAGCAAGGCACCGTGCTGGTGGACCGCGCTGGCACCACCATGACCGAGATCGTCGGCGCCATCAAGCGCGTCAGCGACATCGTCGGCGAGATCAGCGCCGCCAGCAGCGAGCAGAGCTCAGGCATCGCCCAGGTCGGCGAGGCCGTCACCCAGATGGACAAGGTGACCCAACAGAACGCTGCCCTGGTGGAGGAATCGGCCGCTGCGGCCGAGAGCCTGCGCCTGCAGGCGGCCCAGCTGGTGCAAGCGGTCGCGGTGTTCAAGCTGCGCTGAAGGCCTGCGGCCACGCAGGGCGCGTGGCCCTTGCGAAGAAGAAAAGCACCCCACACGTGAGCCTCTGCCCAGCCCCTGGCGGGCGACGCGGGGCGGGCCGGTCAGCCGGCCTGGCCTGGTTGATCGGCGGAACGAGGGCCTTGCTGCTGGCCCTCATGCTGAGCTGCGCGCAGGCCGGCCCCGGCCATGCACTGGCCGCGGCGAAAGCAGATGCCCGAAGCGGCACCGAGCCACAAGTTCTGACCCTCTGCCAGGCCGACCCGCAGCGCTACGCCTACCGCATGGCCCTGACACGCCTGCTGCTGGCGCGCACCGCTGCGCCCGGCGAGCGCACCGAGCTGCGCCCCTACGCCCCAGGCCCGGACCCGACCCAAGAGCGCTGCCTGGGCCTGCTGCGCCAGGGCCTGGTCGATCTGGTCTACCTGCCGCCGCAGGCCGCGCTGCTGCGTGAGTTCAGCGCCATCCCGTTTGACCTGCACCAGGGCATGCTGGGCTATCGTCTGCTGCTGATCCACAAGAAAGACCAAGCCCGTTTCGCCGCCGTGCGCGACCTGGCCGGCCTGCGCCAGCTGACCGGCGGCTTTGGCCGTCAGTGGGCCGATTTCGCCCTGTTCGAGCGCAACCAGCTGCCGGTGGTCGGCGTGGCCCAGGGTCAGTCCTTGCTGGCAATGTTGCAGAGCGGGCGCTTCCAGTATTTCCACCGCGGCCTGCACGAGGCCTGGGCCGAGCTGGAGGCCAACCCGCAGCTGGACCAGCTGATGGTCGAACCCCACCTGGCCCTGCACTACCGTTTCCCGGTCTACTACCTGTTCCGCAAAGACCGCGCGGCCTTGCGCCAGCGCATGGAGCGCGGCCTGGCCCTGGCTCAGGCCGATGGCAGTTTCGCCGCCCTGTTCCGCCAGCATTTCCAGGCCATCGCCCGGCGGGCGCAGCTGGGCTCGCGCACCATTCTGGAAATCGACGCGCCCTTGCCGCCCGGGCTGCCGCCGGAGGACTCGCGCCTGTGGCTGCCGCCTTGAGCCCGGCTCAGTCGGCCTCGCGTCGCTGCAGGGGCTTGAGCGCGCGGCCGCGGCTCGGCAGGGCACGCAGGTATTTGAAGGTGGCGGTGGCATGGGCCACCAGCTGGCCGTCCTCGCCGAGGATGGAGCCCTCGCAAAACGCCATGGTGGTGGAGCGGTGCAGCAGCTTGCCCAGGGCACGCAACTCGCCTTCGCCGGGGCGCATGAAGGAGGTCTTCATCTCCACCGTCACCACACCCGGGCCCATGCCCTCGGCCTTCATGTGGATGCTGCGCGCCGCATGGGCCATGGCCACGTCCAGCATGGTCATGAGCACGCCGCCATGGGCCACCTCCCAGCTGTTCAGGTGACCCTCGGAGAGATCCACTCGAAGCTCGGCCTGGCCGTCGCCCATGCTGTGCAGCTCCAGGCCCAGCTGTTCGACAAAGGGGATGTGGACGGGGAAATGGAGAGGCATGGCCGTGGAGGATGAGTGAACGGGTGAACAGGTGAACCAGTGAATGGGCCCCAGCATTTTCACCCGTTCACCTGTTCACCCCTTCACTTCTTTCCCCAGCGCGAACGGATCCAGATCATCAGCGCGCCGATCACGACCGCCACGCCGCCCTTGATCGCCAGGATCCAGCCCAGCAGCTCGGCATCGCTCAGGCCCTGCTTCATCAGGAAAACCCCCAGGATGACGGCCAGCAGGCCGCCGTAGATCAAGACCCAGATCAGCGCCTCGACATGGCCCAGCCAGCGCGGCGGCCGGCGTTCCGATGGGTCTTTGTGCTCCTCCATCTGGGCGAGCCCTCCCCGGCTCAGAACCACCCGTCCTGCATCTCGCGGCACAGCGGCTCGCGGCTCTCGACCACGGCCAGCCAGGCGCCGATCTTGGGCAGCTCATAACGATAGAAATACGCGGCGGCGGCGCGCTTGCCTTGCGCGAAGTCCGAGCTCACCGCTGCATCGTCCAGCGCCAGTGTGACATCGAGCCACAACCAGGCCAGCACCCCGTGGCCAAAAGCCTGCAAATACGGTGTGGCATTGGCCAGGGCCACCTCGGGCTCGCCCGTGGCCCAGGCGGCCTTGCTGGCCCGGCCCAGTTCGGCCAGGGCGGCGGCCAGCTGATTGGCCTGGGCCGCCAGGGCCGGCCGCTGCAGGGCGGCCTCGACCGTGCGGTTGATGCGCGCGGCCAGCACGCGCAAGGCCTGGCCGCCGTTCAAAACCACCTTGCGGCCCAGCAGATCCAGGCCATGGATGCCGTGCGTGCCCTCGTGGATCATGTTCAGGCGGTTGTCGCGCCAATACTGCTCGACCGGAAAATCGCGCGTGTAGCCGGCACCGCCCAGCACCTGGATGGCCAGGCTGTTGGCCTCCAGGCACCATTCGCTGGGCCAGCTCTTGGCGATGGGGATCAAGACCTCGAGCAGCTGAAGCGCCTCGGCCGCCGCTTCCGGCGCCCCGGTCTTTTGCTCATCGACCAGGCGTGCGCAGAACAGCTCCAGCGCCAGCGCGCCCTCGACATAGCTCTTCTGCGCCAGCAGCATGCGCTTGACGTCGGCATGCTCAATGATCAGCTGCTGCGGCTGGGCTGCGTCCTTGACGCCCATTCCCAGGCTGCGGCCCTGCGGCCGCTGGCGGGCATAGGCCAGGCTGGCTTCATAGCCGGCATAGCCCAGCATGGTCGCGGCCAGGCCCACGGCGATGCGCGCCTCGTTCATCATGTGGAACATGCAGCGCAGGCCCTCGCCGGGCTGGCCAACCAAGTAGCCGATGGCCCCCGCCCCGCCCTCGCCAAAGTTCAGCAGGCAGTTGCTGGTGCCACGGAAACCCAGCTTGTGGTTGAGGCCGGCCAGGGCCACCTCGTTGCGCTGGCCGTTCAGGCGGCCTTCGGCATCGACGCCATGCTTGGGCACGATGAAGAGCGAGATGCCGCGAGCGCCCGGCACCAGGCGGCCCTGGGCATCGGGGATCTTGGCCAGCACCAGGTGGACGATGTTCTCGCTCAGCTCATGCTCGCCGGCCGAGATCCACATCTTGTGGCCGCGCAGGCGGTAGCGCGGGCCCAGGGGGTCCTGTTCAAAGCCCTCGCCATCGGGCACGGCCCGGGTCTGGATGTCGGACAAAGAAGAGCCGGCTTGCGGCTCGCTCAAGCACATGGTGCCGAACCAGCGGCCCTGCAGCTGCGGCTGGGCGAACACGGCCCGCTGGCGCTCGCTGCCATGGGCCAGCAGCAGATTGGCATTGCCCACGGTCAGCAAGGCATAGCCGCTGATGCCCACGCTGGCCTTCTGGAAAAATGCATTGGCAGCGGTCTCGATCACGCAGGGCAGCTGCAGGCCGCCCTGGGCCTCGTCCTGCGAGGCGGCCAGCATGCCGGAGGCGATGTAGGCGTCCAGCGCCTGCTTGGTGGAGGCCGGCAGGATGACGCGCTCGCCGTCGAAGCGCGGCTCCTCCGCATCGCATGCGCGATTGGCCGGCGCGAACTGCTCGGCGGCGATGCGCTCGCAGCTGTCCAGCACGGCGGCATAGCCTTCCAGCGAATGCTCGGCAAAGCGCGGTCGCTCGCTCAGCGACTGGACCTGCAGCCAGTCGCGCAGCAGAAAGTCCAGGGTGGCGCGCAAGCCCATCACAGTACCTCGAAGACGCCGGCCGCGCCCATGCCGCCGCCAATGCACATGGTCACACAGATGCGCTTGGCGCCACGGCGCCGGCCTTCCAGCAGCGCATGGCCCGTCATGCGTTGGCCCGAGACACCGTAGGGGTGGCCCAGGGCAATCGCGCCGCCGTTGACATTGAGCCGCTCCTGCGGAATGCCCAGCCGGTCGGCGCAGTACAGCACCTGCACGGCAAAGGCCTCGTTCAGCTCCCAGAGGTCGATGTCGTCCACCGTCAGGCCCAGGCGCTGCAAGACCTTGGGCACGGCGAAGACCGGGCCGATGCCCATCTCATCGGGCTCGCAGCCGGCCACCGCAAAGCCAAGGAAACGGCCGAGGGGCTGCAGGCCTTCGCGCGCGGCCAGGGCTTCGCTGACCAGCACGCAGGCGCCCGCGCCGTCCGAGAACTGGCTGGCATTGCCGGCCGAGACCATGCCGCCGGGCAGCGCGCTGCGCAGGTCCTTGATGCCCTCAAACGTCGTGCCTTCGCGCAGGCCTTCGTCGTGGCTGAGCGTCACTTCACGCGTGCTCAGGCCGCGCAGCTTGTCGGCCACGCCCATCTGCACGGTGATGGGGGCGATTTCCTCGGCAAAGCGCCCGGCCGCCTGGGCAGCGCAGGCGCGCTGCTGGCTTTGCGCGCCGTACTGGTCCATGCGCTCGCGGCTGATGCTGTAGCGCTGGGCCACGGTTTCGGCCGTCTGCAGCATGCTCCAGTAGAGCTCGGGCTTGTGCGCTTGCAACCAGGGCTCCTGGGCCATGTGGCGGTTCATCTCGTTCTGCACGCAGGAGATGCTCTCCACCCCGCCGGCCACAAACACCTCGCCCTCGCCGGCCATGATGCGCTGGGCCGCCAGGGCAATGCTTTGCAGGCCACTGGAGCAAAAGCGGTTGACCGTCATGCCGCTGACGCTGACCGGCAGGCCGGCGCGCAGGGCGATCTGGCGGGCGACATTGCCGCCGGTCGTGCCCTCGGGGAAGGCGCAACCCATCAGCACATCCTCGACCCGCTCGGGCGCGAGGCCGGCGCGGGCCACCGCGGCCTGCACCACATGGCCGCCCAGGGTGGCGCCGTGGGTCATATTGAAAGCGCCCTTCCAGCTCTTGGCCAAAGGGGTGCGGGCGGTGGACACAATCAGGGCGTGGCTCATGGCGATTCAGCTCCGGAATTCTTGAGGTGTGAGGTCGAGGCGGGTCTTCGGGGCAGGAGGGATGTTCAGCTGTCGAAGCTCTTGCCCTCGGCCACCAGGCGCTGCAGCAGGGGCGCGGGCTCCCAGAAGGCCGCATCGTCCATGGGGTTGCGTGCCAGGCGCTTCATGGCCTGCAGCACATTGAAAAGGCCCAGGCTGTCGGCATAGCACATGGGGCCGCCGCGCCAGAGCGGGAAGCCATAGCCGCTAAGGTAGACCATGTCGATGTCCGAAGCGCGTTGGGCGATGCCCTCCTCCAGCAGGCGGGCGCCCTCGTTGACCAGGGCCAGCACCAGGCGCTCGACGATCTCCTCATCGCGGATCTGGCGCGGCTGCAGGCCCTGGGCGGCGCGGTACTCGGCCAGCAAGGCTGCCACCTCGGGCGAAGGCAGGGCCTCGCGCCGGCCGGGCCGGTAGTCGTACCAGCCGGCTTGGGTCTTCTGACCGAAGCGGCCGCGCTCGCACAGGCGGTCGGCGCTTTGCGAATAGCGCTGCTCGGGCCGCTCGATCGCGCGGCGCTTGCGGATGGCCCAGCTGATGTCGTTGCCAGCCAGATCGTTCATGCGGAAGGGGCCCATGGCGAAGCCAAAGTCCTCGGCCGCGCGGTCCACCTGCTCGGGCGAGCAGCCCTCGTCCAGCAGAAACCCGGCCTGGCGCGCGTACTGCTCGATCATGCGGTTGCCGATGAAGCCGTCGCAGACACCGGCCACCACCGCCGTCTTGCGGATCTTCTTGGCCAGGGCCATGGCGGTGGCCAGCACATCGTGGCCGGTGGCCGCGCCGCGCACCACCTCCAGCAGCTTCATCACCTGGGCCGGGCTGAAGAAATGCAGGCCCAGCACATCCTGCGGGCGGCGAGTGAAACCGGCGATGGTGTTGATGTCCAGGGTCGAGGTGTTGGAGGCCAGGATGGCACCGGGCTTGGCCGCCGCGTCGATCTGCTCGAAGACCTGGCGCTTGACGTCCAGGTCTTCGAACACCGCTTCGATCACCAGGTCGGCCTCGGCGATATCGGCATAGCTCAGGCTGCCGCGCAGCAGGGCCAGGCGCGCGTCCAGCTTGTCCTGCTTGAGCTTGCCCTTGCTCAGCTGCGCCTCATAGCTGCTGCGGATGCGGGCCAGGCCGCGCTCCAGCGCCTCGGCCTGGCTTTCCACAAGCACGACGGGCAGGCCAGCGTTGAGGAAATTCATGGCGATGCCGCTGCCCATGGTGCCGGCGCCGATCACCGCCACCTGGCGGATCTCGCGCAGCGGCGTGCCGGGCGGCAAATCGGCGATCTTGGACGCCGCCCGCTCGGCCACAAAAGCATGGCGCAAGGCCTTGGACTCGGGCGTGATCATCAGCGCCGCAAAGCCCTCGCGCTCGGCGCGCAGGCCTTGCTCGAAAGGCAGGTTCACGGCGGCAGCCACCGCCTCCAGGCAGCGCAGCGGCGCGGGGAAGTTGCGGCTCTGCGCGGCCACCATGTTTCGAGCGAACTGGAAGAAGGCTTCAGGGTTGGTGTGTGTGGCCGGCAGATCGCGCACGCGCGGCAGCGGGCGCTGCGCGGCGATCTCGCCGGCAAAGGCCAGGGCCGCCTCCAGCACCTCGCCGGCCACCACCCGGTCGAACAGCTTTTGCCCGGGCACCTGGGCCAGCAGTTCGGCCGCCACGATCTCGCCGCTGACGATCAGGTTCAGCGCCGCCTCCACACCGAGGGCACGCGGCAGGCGCTGCGTGCCGCCGGCGCCGGGCAGCAGGCCCAGTTTCACCTCGGGCAAGGCGACCTTGCTGCCGGCGGCCACCACACGGTAGTGGCAGCTCAGGGCCAGCTCCAGACCACCTCCCATGCAAACGCTGTGCACAGCCGCCACCACCGGCTTGCTGCAGGCTTCGACGAACGTCACCACGCTGGGCAGATTGGGTTCGCTCATGGCCTTGGGGCTGCCGAACTCCTTGATGTCGGCCCCGCCCGAGAAGGCCGCGCCGGCGCCCGTCAGCACCACGGCCGTGACGGCTGGGTCGGCCTCGGCCCGCTCGATGGCAGCGACGATGGCCTGGCGCGTCGCCAAGCCCAGGCCGTTGACCGGCGGATTGTTCAGGGTGATGACAGCGCTGCTGCCGCGGACTTCGTACAAAGCGGTCATGGTGGGGCCTTGTGAACAGGTTCGAACCGAGGGCGCAGACACGAGGGCCGGCCCAGAAAATAGAACGATCGTTCGATTCTAGGCAGGCGGCGGCGCGCTGTCCTGTCCCAGCGGTGACAGGCCGGGTCTGCGGACCTCAGGGTTAGCCCGAGTCGGCCGGCTTGCGCCTAATATGCGCGGCCTTCCAGAATCGACACCTATGCGTCTTTCACTGCGTCCCCCTCGCTTTCTTGCCGCCGTCCTGCACCCCGACATCCCCAGCGATCCGGCGCTCTGCCCCAACTGCGGCAGCCGTTTCGCCGAGCCACGACCGAACTACTGCGGTGAATGCGGGCAGGAATCGCGGGTGCGCGCCCCGACCCTGGGCGAGTTCACCCAGCAGCTCGGTGGTGCCTACATCTCGATGGAAGGCGCGCTCTGGCGCACGCTCTGGCGTCTGCTGCTCCTGCCCGGACAGCTGACACTGGAGTATCTGAAAGGCCGCCGCCGCCGCTATGTGCTGCCCCTGCGCCTGTACCTGACCATCAGCGTGCTGGCCTTGCTGGCCCTGCGCCTGGTGACGGCGCCCAAGCTGGAGGCGCAAGCCGAGGAGGACGCCCAAGCCGCTGCTGCCATCGCTGTCACGGCGTCAGCGCCAGCATCCACGGCCTTGCAGGCAGGCACTCCAGCATCGGCGCCTGCCTCGGCAAGCCGCGGCGCCGTGGTGGAGCTGGACCCGGGCGACGACCAGAACTTCCAGGTCGGTGGCTTGGCCGGCCTGCGCTTTGGCATCAAGAACCAGAAGTTCTTCTGCGAGGGCTTGCCCGTATCCATGTGCAAGCGCCTCGAGAAACGCCTGGCCCAGGGCCGCGGGCACCTGAAGCAGGAAATCCTGCATGTGGTCACGCGCAGTCTCAACAACCTCGGCCTGACGATGTTCCTGCTGCTGCCGGCCTTTGCCCTGTGGCTGAAGCTGATCTTCATCGACAAGCGCATGCGCTACACCGAGCACCTGGTCTTTGCCCTGCATCTGCATGCCTTCTGGTTCGCCATGCTGCTGCTGATGCTGGTTCCGGTGGAGGGACTGCAACTGACCGCCACATTCGCCAGCATGGGCTACGCCCTGGTCGCCATCCAGCGCGTCTACCGCACGCGCTGGTGGAGCACGCTGCTGCGGTCCTCGCTGCTGGCCACACTCAATGTGTGCGTGACCTCCTTGATCCTGGCCCTGCTCTTCCTGGCCAATCTGGTGAGCTGAGCCTAGGCACGGCCGGGCGGGGCCGCCCACAATGCGCGGGCGCGGCGTGATCTCTTGTCATCCGCCCGCCTGCTGCCATGCCCAAGCCCACACGCCGCAAGGCCACCCATTTGCTGAGCGCCCGCGAGCTGCGCGGCCTGGCCCAGCTGGCCACCCAGGGCACGCTGGGCGTGACCGACATCGTCGAGGGCATGCATCAGGCCGTCTGGTCACGGCTGGGATTGCAGGGCCGCCGCGAGGAAGAAAAAACCCGCAGCGCCGGCCTGACCGGCCTGGTCTACCGCAGCATCCGCGGCAGCACACGCCTGCTGGGCCGAGGTGTCGACCAGTTGCTGGCCACCTGGCCGGCCGATGAATCGCAGGAGGCCGGCGAGCCCTCGCCCCAGCGCCTGGCCCTGCTGGCCGCACTCAACGGCGTGATGGGCGACCATCTGGCCGAGAGTGGCAACCCGCTGGCCCTGGCCATGACGGTGCAGAACCCGGATGCACTCAGCGCCGCGCCCACGGGCCACCTGCTGCTGCTGATCCACGGCCTCTGCATGAACGACCTGCAGTGGCGCAGCGTGAGCGAAGGCGGGCACAGCCATGACCATGGCGAGGTCCTGGCCCGCGCCCTGGGCGCCAGCCGGCTCTACCTGCGCTACAACTCGGGCCGCCATATCTCGGAGAACGGCCGAGACTTGGCTCAGCTCTTGCAGCAAACGGTAGACGCCTGGCCGGTGCCGGTCAAACGCATCACCCTCGTCGGCCACAGCATGGGCGGCCTGGTGGCACGCAGCGCCGTGAAGCGGGCGCAAGACCAAGGCCTGAGCTGGCCAGGGCAGCTGCACAGCCTGGTCTTCCTGGGTTCACCGCACCAAGGTGCGCCGCTGGAGCGGGCCGGGCATTGGGTGGACCTGCTGCTGGGCAGCAACCGCCACAGCGCCCCGCTGGCCCGCCTGGGCCAGCTTCGCAGCGCCGGCATCACCGACCTGCGCCACGGTCTGGTGCAGGACGCCGACTGGCAGGGCCGCGACCGCTTTGCCGCGGGCCCTGTGCCGCACCAAGCCCTGCCCTTGCCGGCCGGCATCGCCTGCTACGCGCTGGCCGGCACCACGGCCACCAAGCGCAGCCCTATGGCCGACCGCCTGCTTGGCGATGGCCTGGTGCCTCTGCGCAGCGCCCTGGGCGAGCATGAGGACCCCACCCTGCGCCTGAACTTCGCGCCCGAGGCGCGCCACATCGCCTACCGCACCGGTCACCTGCAGCTGCTCAGCAGCCCGGCGATCAGCCGGCAGCTGCTGGCCTGGCTGGCACCGTCGCCAGGCAACTCCAAATAAAGCGCTTCAGAGCCCGCGCAGCAGCTGCTGCACTTCAGCCTGGTTGCCATACTGCTTGCCCACGGTGGCCAGGCGGTTCAGCTCGGCCGCGGCCAGGCGCTTGTCACCCGACTTGAGGTAGAGCTTGGCCAGACGCAGGCGCAGCTCGTGGTTCTGCGGCTGCAGCTCCAGGGCCTGGGTCTGCACCTCGATGGCGCGCGGCAGCTTGTTCTCCGCCTCCAGCACCGAGGACAAGGTGTCCAGGAAAGGCGCCTGCTTGGGCGCCAGCTGCACCGCCTTCTCGGCCAGGGCCAAGGCGCCGGGCTTGTTGAGCTTCATGCCCAGCCAGGCCAGGTTGTTGAGCACGGCCGGGTTTTCGGGCTGCAGCTTCTGCACGGCGGCAAAGCGCGCTTCGGCTGCCTGCAGCTGGCCCTGGGTCAGCTCGACACCACCGATGTAGAACAGAAACTCGGCATCGTCCGGATGGGCCTTGATCCAGTCGGCCGTGTGCTTGTCGGCCTCAGCCTTATTGCCGGCAGCGCTCAGCACGTAGTGCAGCTTGCTGGCGATGGTGCTGTCGGGCGCCTTGTCCAGGCTGCGGCGCATGGCGGCGGCGGCCGGTGCCCAGGCTTTCTGCTGGGCCTGGACATCGCCTTCCAGGCTGTAGCCCAGGGGCGAGCCCGGCGCGCGCTTTTGCAGGGCGGCGGCGGTGGCGAGCGCCTCCTTGACCTCGCCATTGCTCAGCTGCAGCTCACCCAGACGGCGTTGCACGACCAGGTTGTCAGGGGCCAGCTCCAGCGCACGCTTGAGGTGGCCGATGGCCGTGGGGTATTTCTTCAAGGCCACATAGACCTCGGCCAGACGAAGGGACGGCAGCGGCGAGCGCGGCTGGGCACGGGCCAGGGCATTGAAGGACTCCAGCGCCTGCTGGTATTCGCCAGCCAGGGCACGCGCGCGACCTTGAGCCTCCATCAGCTCGGGGCTCTCCGGCAAGGCAGCCACGCCCTGCTCGGCAGCGCTCAACGCGGCCTTGAGGTTCTGCGACTTCAGCTGGAAATCGATCAGTGCCACGCGCGCTGCGGGGGCATTGGGCTTGGTGGTGATGGCCTTGGTGATCATGGCCTCGACCTCGGCCTTGGTGCCGCCGGCCTGCTCATGCAGCTCGGCCAGGGCCAGTTGGGCGTTGACGTTGTCAGGCTGAGCCACCAGCAAGGCCTCGAAGCGCTTCTTGGCCGCCGCGGGCTGCTTGTCGTTCAGATCCAGCGAGGCCAGCAAGGCGGCGGCCGGGTAGAAGGTGGCGTCCACCTTCAGGGCTTGTTCCAGGCTCTTGCGCGCGGCCGGCACATCGCGGCGGGCCAGGTAGACCAGGCCGCGCAGATTGTGAGCCATGGGTTTGTTGGGCTGCTTGCGCTCCAGCACCTCGATCGCGGACAGGGCCTTGTCGAGGTCGCGGCGCTGCAGGTGGGCGCGGATCAAAGCCACATCGGCCACGGTGCTGGGGTCGGCATCGGAAATGGTCTTGAGCTCGGCCAGCACCTCTTCGGGCGAGGCCGTGCCGGCCTTGCCCAGGGCGAGCTGGGTGCGGCTGCGCATATCGCCGGGGTTGAGCTTGGCGGCTTGGGCAAAGAAGGCCGCGGCCTTCTTGTCATCGCCGTTCTGGCGGTAGGCCTCGCCGGCCAGGGAGAAGAGCTGGGCGTCCACCACATTGCCGTTTTGCAGCAGTGGTGAGATCACGGCCACGGCGCGCGCGGGCCGGCCGGTCAGCAGGTAGACCTGGGTCAGCATGCGGCGGGCGATGCCCAGATTGGGCGCCAGCTTGAGGGCCTTGCCCAGATGCTCTTCGGCCTGCACATAGCCCTTGAGCTCAAACTCGACCGCGCCGGCCAGCTGCAGGGCCAGGGGGTTCTCGGGCGCCTGCTTGAGCAGCTGCTGGCTGAGCTCGCGGGCGCGGTTGAAATCGCGCTGGCGGAAGCTCAGCAGGGCTTCGAAATACACGGTTTGCGGGTGGCTGGGCAGCACCTTCTTGAGTGCAGCCAGCTGCTCGGTGGCGGCCGGCAGGTCGCCGTTGTCCAGCCAGAAATTGAGCAGGCCGGTGTGGGCCGCGGCATCGCCGGGCTGCAATTTGATGGCCTCGCGGTAGGCGTCGACTGCAGTCTTGGCCGTGCCGGTCAACGCGCTGCCAGCCTCCGGCGCCGAACTGGCGCCGGCCACGCCGGCACTGGCCGCCGCGGCGAGCGCCTGGGCGCCCTCGACCCGCCGGTTGACCATCAGGATGTCACCCTTGAGCCGCCAGACCTCGGCCAGCTTGGGGTCGCGCTGCAAAAGGCTGTCGATCATCTGCAGGGCCCCGGTGAAGTCGCCATCGCGCGCCTTCATGCGCACTTGCAGGGTCTGCGTGGGCGGGTACTCGGGCTGCAGCTGCAGAGCTTCGGCAATGGCCGCATGGGCCTTGTCCGAAGCACCGGTCGACTCAAAAGCGATGGCCAGCGAGGTCAGCAGATCGGCTTGCGACTTGGGATCGCCGAGCTTGGTGTTGCCCTGCTGTTCGATCAACGCCTTGAACGCTTCATTGGCCACCTGGGCGCGGGCCATCAGGGGAACGACCTGGTCGGCCGCGAACTTCAACGCGATCGCCTTACCCAGCTCGACCTCGGCCGAGCGGCTGTCGCCGACGTCGAGGAAGGCCTTGCCCAGCATGAAACGAGCCTCACCGGACTCGGGCGACTTCTGCAAGGCGTTTTTGAGCTGGATGATGGCGGTCTTGCTGTCGCCCTTGCCGATCGAGGTCTTGGCCGAGGCCATCAGGCTGTCATAACTCTCTCCACCACAGGCTGCGAGCAGGCAAGCGGTCAACAGACTGGTGGCAATCAGCTTGGGCGTGGACATGGGCAGTGGCGGCAAGAGCGCGGTCAGAGAACAAAGGCGATCACCCGGGGCGACAAGCTGGGCCGGGCGGGATGGGCAAAGCCGGCAAAGTATAGGGTCCACCCAGGCGTGGACAGGCAGCGCCAGCCCCTCGGCCAGGGGGCTGGCTGTGCGAGGGCCGAGCGGCCGCTGGCAGTGCCGCTCCAGCAGCCCCACAGCCCCTGAGGCCAGGGGTGGCTGGCTACACTGAGCCCATGAGTTTTCCAAGCGCCTCGCCGCCCCAGGCCGAACACTGGCGGAACCGTTTCGCCAGCCTGGGCCCGGCCTTCTTCACCGAGCTGCCGCCGCAAGGCATGCCGCAACCGGTCTGGGTGGCGCACAGCGCCAGCTGCGCGGCCGAGCTCGGCTGGCCCGAGAACTGGTGGCAGCGCGAAGACTGGAACGCCTTGCAGGTGCTCAGCGGCAATGCCGCCTGGCCCGGCATGCGCAGCCTGGCCAGCGTCTACAGCGGCCACCAGTTCGGCGTCTGGGCCGGTCAGCTCGGCGATGGCCGCGCGCACCTGCTGGGCGAGATCACCACGCCCAGCGGCAGCCTGGAGCTGCAGCTCAAGGGCGCCGGCCTCACGCCCTACTCGCGCCGCGGCGACGGCCGCGCCGTGCTGCGCTCCTCGATCCGCGAGTTCCTCTGCTCCGAGGCCATGCACGCGCTGGGCATCCCCAGCACCCGCGCCCTGGCGCTGAGCGCTTCGGCCCTGCCGGTGCGGCGCGAGAGCCTGGAGACTGCCGCCATCGTCACCCGAGTGGCACCGAGTTTTCTGCGCTTTGGCCATTTCGAGCACTTCGCTCACCACCAGAAGCCGGCGCAGCTGCGCCAGCTGGCCGATCACTTCATCGCCGAGCATGCGCCGGCCTGCCTCGAATCGGGCGCGCCCTACATCGCCCTGTTGGAGCAGGTGGCGCGCCAGACCGGCAGCCTGCTCGCCCATTGGCAGGCCGTAGGCTTCTGCCACGGGGTGATGAACACGGACAATATGTCCATGCTGGGCCTGACCATCGACTACGGCCCCTTCGGCTTCCTCGACGGCTTCGACCCCGGCCACATCTGCAATCACTCCGACCACCAAGGCCGTTATGCCTTTGCCCGCCAGCCCAGCGTGGCCTTCTGGAACCTGCATGCCCTGGCCCAGGCCCTGCTGCCCTTGATCCAGAACGAGGGCGAAGCCTCCGAGGCCGCCAGCGAGCGCGCACTCGATGCGATCGAGCCCTACAAGCAGGCCTTCAGCGAGCGCTTCATCGCCCTGATGCGGGCCAAGCTGGGCCTGCACAGCGCGCAGGCCGAAGACACCGCCCTGATCGACGACTGGCTGCGCCTGCTGGCCGCCACCCAGGTGGACTACACCATCGCGCACCGCCGGCTCAGCCAGCTCGGCCTGCACGATGACCCCGGCGCCTTGCGTGACCTGTTCCTGGACCGTGAGGCCTTCGAGGCCTGGGCCCAGCGCTACCGCAGCCGCCTGCAGGCCGAGGCCAGCCAGGATGGCCCGCGTCAGGCGGCCATGTGCGCGGTCAACCCGGCCGTGGTGCTGCGCAACCATCTGGCCGAGGGCGCCATCCGCGCCGCCCAGGCCGGTGATTTCTCCGAAACCCAGCGCCTGCTGCAGGTGCTGCAGCGGCCGTTTGACGAACCCACGCAGGCCAGCGACGCGGCCTTCCCGCCCGACTGGGCCCACACCCTGGAGGTTTCCTGTTCATCATGAGCGACCCCAAAAAACAGTACCCGGTGCAGAAGAGCGATGCCGAATGGCGCGCCCAACTCGACCCGATGCAATACCAGGTGGCCCGCCAGGCCGGCACCGAACGCGCCTTCACCGGCAAGTACTGGGACCATTTCGAGAAGAACGGCCTCTACCGCTGCGTCGGCTGTGGCGAAGCGCTGTTCGCGCCCGAGACCAAGTTCGATGCCGGCTGCGGCTGGCCCAGCTACTGGGCGCCGGTCAACTCGGAGCTGATCGAGCGAATCGTCGATGAGAGCCACGGCATGGTGCGCATCGAAGTGCGCTGCAACAACTGCGGCTCCCACCTGGGCCATGTCTTCCCGGACGGCCCTGAACCCACGGGCGAACGCTTTTGCATCAACTCCGCCGCGATAGACTTCGCGCCCAAGCCTTGAGGACTCCCTTCGCGGCTGCTTGTTGACGAATTCCCCGCGAGGCCCAACGCCCCGCCGCTCTTGCACATGAAGCTCCTGCTCGACTTTCTGCCGCTGATCCTGTTCTTTGCCACCTTCAAGTACGCAGAGGCCCACAAGGACTGGGCCGCGGCCTTTGCCACCGAGCATTTCGGTTTCATGGTTTCGGGCGGCAAGGTCGGCACCGAAGAAGCCGCCGTGCTGCTGGCCACTCTGGTGGTGATGGTGGCCACGCTGACCCAGGCCCTGCTGCTCAAGCTGCGCGGCAAGAAGATCGACCTGATGCTCTGGATCAGCCTAGCCCTGGTCGTGGTGCTGGGCGGGGCGACCATCTGGTTCCACAACGAAACCTTCATCAAGTGGAAGCCCACCGGCCTGTACTGGGGCATGGCCCTGGTGTTCTGGGGCTCGGCCCAGTTCTTCAAGAAGAACCTGATTCAGAAGATGCTGGGTGCAGAGCTGGAGCTGCCCGCCTTTGTCTGGCAGAACCTGAACCGCGCCTGGGTGCTGTTCTTCGCCACCCTCGGTATTGCCAATCTCTACGTGGCCTACAACTTCACGACCTCGACCTGGGCCGACTTCAAGGTCTTCGGCGTCACCGGATTGATCCTGGTGTTCACCGTGGCCCAGGGCGTCTACCTGAGCCGCCACCTGCCCGAGCCGCCGGCCGAAGACAAGGCCGACGAGAAGCCCACGGCCCAGGAAGCCCAAGGACCCCAGGCATGAGTCACCCCGCCCTGAGCCAGGAAATCCATGCCCGGCTGCAAGCCGCCCTCAGCCCCGAATCGCTCGAGGTGCAGGATGACAGCCACCTCCATGCCGGCCACGCCGGTGCCCGGGAAGGTGGGCATTACTCCGTGCGCATCTGCAGCAGCCGCTTCGCCGGCCTGGGCCGCGTGGCGCGCCATCGGCTCGTATATCATTCGTTGGGTGAGTTGATGCAGCAAGGCATCCATGCGCTGGCGATCGACGCCAGCACACCCCAAGAAAACTGATTCTTCACACAATCGATCAGCGCCGATACGGCGCATTTTTTTAGCCTAAAGCCCTACCCATGAAGAAGTTTGTGCTTGCCGCCTCCGTCGCGGCCCTGTCCGCTGCGCTCCTGCCCATGTCGGCCAGCGCGCAGAACCTCGCCATCGTGAACGGCAAAGCCGTGCCCAAGGCACGCGCCGAGCAGCTGATCGGCCAAGTCACCAAGAGCGGCCAACAGCCCCGCACGCCGGAGCTGGAAACCCAGGTCAAGGATGAAGTCGTGCTGCGCGAGATCTTCATGCAGGAAGCCGAGAAGCGCGGCATCCCGGCCAGCGCCGACTACAAGGCCCAGATGGAACTGGCCCGTCAGAGCATCCTGATCCGCGAACTGTTCGCCGACTACGCCAAGAAGAACCCCGTCACCGAAGCCGACGCCAAGGCCGAGTACGAGAAATTCAAGGCCCAGAACAGCGGCGAAGAAGTGCGCGCCCGCCACATCCTGGTCGAGAAGGAAGACGACGCCAAGGCCCTGATCGCCCAGATCAAGGGTGGCGCCAAGTTCGAAGAGCTGGCCAGCAAGAACTCCAAGGACACCGGCTCGGCCGCCAATGGTGGCGACCTGGACTTCGCCAAGCCCAGCAGCTATGTCCCTGAGTTCGCCGAAGCCATCACCAAGCTGAAGAAGGGCGAAATGACCGACGCGCCGGTCAAGACCCAGTACGGTTTCCACATCATCAAGGTCGAAGACACACGCGAAGCCCAGTTCCCGGCCTTCGACGACGTCAAGGCTCAGATTCTGCAGCGCCTGCAACAGCAGAAGGTCGGCGCCTTCCAGCAAGAGCTGAAGAGCAAGGCCAAGACCGACTACAAGTTCGCCAACTGATGTGCCATTGCGCTGCGCGCCCGCGGCCGCGCGCTCAAACCCTGAGTTTGGGCGGCGGCTTCTCGGCCCGCAGCGCCTGAGGTCCGCACCAAGACCTGCAGGATCAGAACCCGCGCAACGCCCTTCGGCGTCCGCGGGTTTTTCATGAGCGAAACACGCCACCCACCCTGCCCGCCCGCCGAGGTTCTCGCTTGCCTGCCTCCCGCCTCGCCCGCCGCATCCTGCCCCACCCGGACACCCTGGCCGACACGCCGGGTCTGCGCTGGCTGGGCCACTACCTGGCCCCGCGTCCCTGGCTGTGGGTCGCACACCGACGCCGCGTGGCCCTCGGCGTGGCCGTGGGCCTGGCCATCGGCGTCATCCCCTTGCCAACCCAGATGGTGCTCGCGGCTGTGCTGGCCATCATCTGCCGCGCCAATGTGGCCGCAGCCATTGCGGCCACCTGGCTGACCAATCCCTTCACCTTGGTGCCGATCTGGAGCCTGGCCATCGCGCTGGGCCGCCTGGCCTCGGGGCACAACGGGCCGATCGCCACGCCGGAGATGCTGGCCATCACCTGGAGCGAGCCTTCCAGCTGGCTGCCCTCGGCTTGGGCCTGGGTGCAGGCCCTGGGAGAGCCGCTGCTGATCGGCCTGCCCCTGGCCGGACTCACGCTCGGAGCTGCGGCCTATTTCATCGTGTACATCGGCTGGTGGGCCGTGATCCGCGGCGAACGCTGGCGGCGGCTGCGCCAGCGTGCGCGCAACCGCCGCTAAACGGCTGCTGCTGCAGGTTCTGCCGCTTGCTGACCGGTCTGCTCGAGCAAGCGGCCGGCTTCGATGCGCAACTGCCGCTGGCAGCGCTGCGCAATCGCCAGATCGTGGGTGACGAGCACCAGGGTGGTGCCGGCTTCCCGGTTCAGCTCGAACATCAGCTCCATCACCGCCGCACCGGTCGCGAAATCGAGGCTGCCGGTGGGCTCGTCGGCCAGCAGCAGGGCGGGCCGCTGCACAAAGGCGCGCGCCAGCGCCACGCGCTGCTGCTCTCCCCCCGAGAGCACGCGCGGGTAATGGCCCAATCGCTCGGACAGCCCCACCCGACCCAGCATCTGCGTGGCCAGACTGCGGGCCTGCGGATCGCCGCGCAGCTCCAGCGGCAGCATCACGTTTTCCAGCGCGGTCAGGTTCGGCAGAAGCTGGAAGCTCTGGAACACAAAGCCGAGCTCGGCGCCGCGCACCGCGGCGCGCTGGTCTTCGTCCAGCACAAACAGATCCTGGCCACGCAAGCGCACCGTGCCGCTGCTGGGCGTGTCCAGGCCGGCCAGGATGGCCAGCAAGGTGCTCTTGCCTGAGCCCGAGGCACCGACGATGGCCACCGATTCCCTCGCCCGGAGCGAAAAGCTGATGTCATGCAGAATGCCCAGCTCACCGGTCGCATCACGCACCCGTTTGTTGATGTGATCGACTTCCACAAGAATTTCGGACATGACGGAAGAACCCCAAGGAATGACAAAGGACTGGACGAAGACGCCCGCGACAGCCGCGCGGCGCAGCGTGCTGAAGCAAGCCCTGCACTGTAGCGCCTGCATCCTTGGCCTGGCTTTCGCAGGGTCGGCGATCGCCCAGATCCAAGCCACGGCGACTTCCGAGCGCAAGCTGCTGGTGCTGGGCGACAGCCTCTCGGCCGAATACGGCCTGGCCCGCGGTCAGGGCTGGGTGGCCCTGCTGGAGCAGAAGCTGGCCGGCCACAAGCTGCCGCAAGGCCGACGCTACCAGGTCGTCAATGCCAGCATCAGCGGCGAAACCACGGCCGGCGGCCGCGCGCGCCTCGAGCCCTTGCTCAAGCTGCACAAGCCGGCCGTGCTGATCATCGAGCTGGGCGGCAACGACGCCCTGCGCGGCCTGCCCCTGGCCAGCAGCCGCGAGAACCTGCTGGCCATGGTGCGCGCCGGCAAGGCCGCCGGCGCCAAAGTGCAACTGGTGGGCATGCAGGTGCCGCCCAATTACGGCGCCAGCTATGCGCGCGAATTTGCGAGCCTGTTCCCCGAGGTGGCCAAGGCCGAGAAAATCGCCTTGACGCCCTTCCTGCTGGCCGGCTTCGCCGAAAAACCCGATGCCGAGAGCTGGTTCCAGCCCGACCGCATCCACCCCCTGGCCAAGGCCCATCCGCTGATGCTGGACCAGGTCTGGCCGGTGTTGCTGCCCCTGCTCTGAGCGCCCGCTGAAACAAAAAAAGAAAGCGCTGCGCCCGGGAGGACGGCAGCGCTTGGGCTGAGACGGCGGAAGGTGGTGAAGCTCAGCGCTCCATATCGCGGCGATCGCCGTTGCGACGCGGCGGCCCGTCCTGATGGCCACGCTGCGGGCCTTGCGGCTCGCTGCGCGGGGCCGGCTGCGGCGGTGCGGCCTGCGGCGCACGCTGCGGCAGGGCCGCAGGCTCGGCCGAGCGGGGGCGCTCGATCTGGCGTTCCATTGGGCGCTCCGTGGGGCGCTCGATCTGGCGCTCGGGCCTTGGCGGGCCGGCACGCTCACCGCGATCGCCACGGTCCCCGCGCTCACCGATGCGATCGGCCCAGGGCCGCGGCGCGGGCTCGCTCTGCACCTGGGGGACCTGGGGCACCTGCGGCATCTGCTGAATCTGCGCGGCCGGCGGCTGAGCGGGTTGAATCTGGGGCAGCGAGGGGTTGGCGCGTTCACGCTCACGCTCACGCTCACGCTCCACACGTTCCACACGCGCCGCACCACCGCGCCAGGGCAGCTCGGGCGCGGCCGAGGGCGAAGGGTTGGCTTGGACCGGGCCGTTCTGGCCAGGCAGCGGCTCCCGGCTGGGCAGGCTGCTGCCCATCTCGTTGCGCTGCGGGCCGTTGAAGCGCCCTTCCCTTGCTTCACGCGGCTCACGCGGCTCACGGGCCGGCACATCAGCCCCTGCCTCGCGCTGGATCTCGCGGCGGCGCTGGCCGAGGTTGTCGTTGCGCCAGGGCACCTCGGCCGGGTTGCGGCCTTGGACCGAGTCCAGGCCCGGGGCCGGGCTCGGGCGCTGCGGCAGCACGGCAGCCAGGTCCTGGCGGGCGGGCGGCGCCGGCAAGGCGCGGACCGGGCCGGCCTCGGCCACCGGCATGGCCCGCACCGGGCCGCCTGAGCCGGGCAGATAGCTGATGGCGCCGCCGATCTCGCGGTTGCTGCGCGGCTTGTTCACCGTGACCGGGTCGCGGTCGAAATGGTTGTTCAGCCGCGCCACATAGCCGGGGCTGTGGCGGAAGCCGGGCACATAGACCTCTCGCGGGGCCAGGGGGTACCAGCCGTAGTGCGGGCGCGGCGGGCGCACGCCGCCGCCGATGCTGATGCCCACCGACACGGCCGGGCCACCGACCCAGGCGACCAGGGCCGGGGCATAGACCGGGCGCGCGACATAGCGGCCCGGCGACCAGCACCAGCGGCCACCCCAGCTGACCCAGCGGCCGTAGTGGAAAGGCGCAAAACCCCAGGGCGCGTCATCGACCCAGCTCCAGCCCCAGTGGCGGGTCCAGACCCAGCGGCCGTAGCGGTACGGCGCCCAATCGGCCACCACCACGGTGGGAATCCAGACCGCGCCATGCTCGGGCGACTGCTCCCAGCGGCCGTGGCGATCCAGGTCTTCGGCGCCCGTCATCTCGGGCGAGACATAGCGCTGGCTCAGGCCCAGGTTGACGCTGTCGCCTTCGGCGCGGCTTTGCGCACTGAGCCAGTCGATGAAGCCATCACCCTGCAGGCGCTGGCGCTCGGTGCGCGGGCCGCCGGCCCACCAGAATTCCGCCTGCTCGCCGTCCTGCAGCCAGACCGGCAGCACGTTCTCGCCCTTGCCCGATTCAAAGCGCAAGCGGCCTTGCAGGGCAAAACCGCGGCTGCCGCGATCCAGCTGCTCGACACGGTACAGGCCCTCGCGCTCGGCGAAGAACAGGCCTTCGCGGGTCTGCACCTTGTACTCGTTGACGGCCTCCTGTGAGCGCAGGCGCAGGCCCAGATCGCCCTTGGCCAGGAGCAGCAGCACGCGACCCTCGTCGAGCTGGCTGATCTCCAGATCGCTGCGCTCATCGAGCCAGAAGCTGGTGGAGCCGACCCGCAGGCTGACGCGCGAACGATCGTCGGTGCGCAGGCGATCACCCTCGGAAATGGTCTGGTTGCGCGTCACCCGCGTCCATTCCTTGGCCTCGGCATCGAACAGCCAGGCCTCACCGATCACCTCGGAGACCCGGCCGGCCCGCGTGGGCGGGTCGCCGGCGTTGGCCGGATCGGCCTGGGCCGCGGGCCCGCCGATCAGGCCCAGCACCACCACGGCGAGACACAAACCCTGGCGCCAGGCCCCGAGCAGCGCAGAGGCGGGTGAGAAATTTCGGGCAGCAGTGATTCTCATGACAAGCTCCTGTGACCTGCGTTCAACGCGCCATCGGGCGCGGCGGAGGACCGTCTTTACAAAGAATCACCGCGCCGGGCGCGAGGTGCAGGCCACGCGCCCGAAAGGAGCGTCTCAGTCGTCCGCCGCCGGGTCCAGCTCCGGGAACAGCACCGAAGTAAATCCGAATCGGCTGAAATCCTTGACGCGCATCGGGTAGAGGATGCCGTCGAGGTGGTCGCATTCATGCTGGACCACGCGGGCATGGAAGCCCTCGGCCTCGCGCTCGAAGGCCTGGCCTTCGGCGTCAAAGCCGCGGTAGCGCAGGCGTGCGTGGCGCGGCACCACGCCGCGCAGACCCGGCACCGAGAGGCAGCCCTCCCAGCCCTCTTCATCGGCCGCGCCGAGCAGCTCGATCTCGGGGTTGATCAGCACAGTCGGCGGCACGGGCGGCGCGTCCGGATAGCGCACATTGCTCTGGTAGCCAAAGATCACCAGGCGCAGGTCCACACCGATCTGCGGCGCGGCCAGGCCGGCGCCGTTGGCGGCCTTCATGGTCTCGAACATATCGGCGATCAGGCTGCGCAGCTCGGGCGTGCCGAAGTGGGTGACCGGCTGGGCCACGCGCAGCAGGCGCGGGTCACCCATCTTCAGGATTTCATGCACGGCCATGGCAGCGTCGCTCAGGTTTGAGATCAGTTAAGGTGGGCGGATTCTAGGAGTGAGCCCGGAGACACACCCGCCATGCACGATTTTGTCCAGCCCCTCGGCCATGGCATCTATGCCATCGACACCGGCTTTCAGCGCCCGCAGTTCGACGCCGCCTACCTGATGGTGGAGGCCGGCCGCGCCGCCTTCATCGACACCGGCACCAACCACGCG
Organism: Roseateles sp. GW835-FHT13E02; assembly: GCF_058794035.1. Classification (NCBI taxonomy): domain Bacteria; kingdom Pseudomonadati; phylum Pseudomonadota; class Betaproteobacteria; order Burkholderiales; family Sphaerotilaceae; genus Roseateles; species Roseateles sp. GW835-FHT13E02. The sequence goes on along the minus strand of NZ_JBXAGJ010000014.1, from coordinate 12,262 downwards.
GTGCCGCGCCTGCTGGCGGCACTGGGCGACTTGGGCCTGGGCCCGGAGGCGGTGGACTGGGTGATCCCCACCCATGTGCATCTGGACCATGCCGGCGGCGTGGGCCTGCTGATGCAGTCCCTGCCCCAGGCGCGCCTGGTCGTGCATCCGCGTGGCCTGCGCCATCTGATCGACCCGACCGCGCTCTATATGGGCGCCAAGGCTGTTTACGGCGAGGCCGAGATGCAGCGCTCCTACGGCCGCCTCGTGCCGGTGCCGGCCGAGCGGGCCCAGGCCAGCAGCGATGGCGAGACCCTGCACCTGGCCGGCCGGCCCCTGCTGCTGCTGGACACCCCAGGCCATGCGCGACACCACCACTGCATCTGGGACGCGCACAGCCACGGCTGCTTCACCGGCGACACCTTCGGCCTGAGCTACCGCGAGTTCGACACCGCGCAAGGTGCTTGGGCCCTGCCGACCAGCACGCCGGTGCAGTTCGAGCCCGAGGCGCTGAAGGCCTCGATGGATCGCATGCTGGCTTTGCTGCCCACGCAGATGTTCCTGACCCACTACAGCCGCGTCGGCGGCAGCGTGGCCGAGGTGCAGCGCCTGGGCCAGCTGCTGCGCGAGCAGATCGACGAGATGGTGGCCCTGGCCCATGCTGCCCCGGTCGGCGCCAGCCCCGAACGCCATGCCTTCCTGAAAACCGGGCTGGAGGCCATCTACCTGCCGCGTCTGCATGCCCATGGCTGCACGCAAAGCCTGGTGGCGCAGCTGGGCTTGCTGGAGATGGACATCGAGCTGAACGCCCAAGGCCTGGGCGTCTACCTCGACAAGCGGGCGGGGGCAGCCTGAAGAAACTCAGTCCTTGCGACCAAAAGAGAGAAGTGCATAGAGCAGGATGGCGCCGAAGGTGGCCGTTCCAATGCCGCCCAGCGCAAAGCTGCCCAGCTTCAAGGTGTAGTCGCCCGTGCCCAGCACCAGGGTGATGGCCACCACCAGCAAATTGCGGCTGTCGCTGAAGTCCACCCGCTTGTCCACCCAGATCTTGGCGCCGGCCACCGTGATCAGGCCGAAGACGACGATGCTGACGCCGCCCATCACAGCCAGCGGAATCGCCTGGATCAGCGCCCCGAACTTGGGGCTGAAGCCCAGCAGCACGCCCAGCAGGCCGGCGATCACGAAGATGGCGGTGGAGTAGATGCGGGTGGCGGCCATGACGCCGATGTTCTCGGCATAGGTGGTCACGCCGGTGCCGCCGGCGGCGCCGCTGACCATGGTGGCCAGGCCGTCGCCCATGAAGGCGCGGCCCATGTCGGCATCAAGGTTGCGGCCGGTCATGGCGCTGACAGCTTTCAGGTGACCGAGGTTCTCGGCCACCAGCACCACCACCACGGGCACGATCAGCAGCAAAGCCTGGGGCTCGAAGACCGGGCTGGCAAAACGCGGCAGGCCCACCCAGGCGGCGCTGGCCACACCCGACAGGTCGATCGGCTTGCCCAGGCCCAGGCCATTGGTCAACAGCGCGTAGAGCAGGCTGGCCGCCAGCAGGCCCAGCAAGATCAGCAGGCGCTGGGCCATGCCGCGGCTGTACACCGCGACCAGGGCCACGCTCAGAAAGGTGGCGCCCTGCATCCAGGCATCGAAGCCGGTGGGGGCCATGTTCTTGATCGGGATGGCGGCCAGGTTGAGGCCGATCACGGCCACCACGGCGCCGGTCACCACCGGCGGCATCAGTCGCTCGATCCAGCCCGTACCCAGCCAGGACACCAGGGCGCCGATGGCGAAATAGACCGCGCCGCAGGCGATGATGCCGCCCAGGGCCAGTCCGATATTGGCGTTAGGTCCCGAGCCGGTGTAGCCGGTGGCGGCGATCACCACGCCGATGAAGGCGAAGCTCGATCCCAGATAGCTGGGCACGCGGCCGCCCACCATGAGGAAGAAGATCAGCGTGCCGATGCCGCTCATCAGGATGGCGACATTGGGGTCGAAGCCCATCAGCAGGGGCGCCAGCACGGTGGCGCCGAACATGGCGATCACATGCTGCAAACCCATGGCCAGCGTCTGCGGCCAGGGCAGGCGCTCGTCCGTCTGCACCGCCTGCCCATCCCGGGCCGGCACCTCACGCCAATTGAAAAGTCCGCTCATGCTTCCTACGCTCCATCAAATGAAAGGTACTTCCCAACGCCGGATTGACCGTATGGCGTCCAACAGCACACGATTAACATGCCAACTCGGCTCGACACACCGGGAAGTGGAATCAAAGTCATTCTGACCGTCGGTCCTGAACTCGCCTAGAACGTGTTTGCCCTGCATGGGACAAACACCTTGGGCCATGCAGAGCCGCGTTCGCTGGCGCATGTTTGCCAGTACTTCAACACCCGCCGCAAGCCCGCAGTGCGAGCCGAGCAAGCGATGGCACACCCTGTTCATGAGTCCAAACCAAGCCGCGGCGGCCGGCGCGACCTGACGCCCTGCGTCCACGTCACAGCACGTTCCGCCGGCTTCCTCTCCCACGGAGCCGGCCATGCTTGCATCCATCGCTCAAGGGTCTTGCGCAGGGACGGCCCTTGCCTCGCGACAGAGGGAGAACACGAAAGTGGCCAGTCCAGAATGCCGCTCGAGGCAGAAAACAGGTCAACCCACGCCACCTGCCACGAGCGCCGGCCTTAGCGCAAGATGTCTTCTATGGCATCAACCACCATGCTGGTACCAATCGCAATCATCAGAATGTCTCCTGCAACCTGAACATAGCGATGATTGGGAGGCGGCGCAGGCAGGCGCAAGCGCAGTTCCCTGGGCAACTCAAGGTACACAACATCCTTGCCGAGTGGCCGACCCTTTTGCCACTTCTTCGCCTGCCCCGGCGCTTGGCAACCATTGTTCTTTTTCGCAAGACCGGGCGGGCATTTACCTTTGGATGCCTGAGCCCCGTAGTAGTCCATGGCAATGCGACGATCTTCTCCGCTGAAACTGAAAGCGACCGAACCGCCAAGCCGTTCAGCGTCGAGCCTCTGTTCGCGGTGATGCTGCTCCTTGCTCCGATCCTTGCCTTCCTTGTGCTTGCCTTCGCCTGCCCAACTCGGCTTGTCGGCAAAAGCGCCTCCCGCCACCAAAGCCAGGGCGACGCCAACAGCGGCAAGGCAACGCGATGATCTTGAATTGACGTTGCTCATGCTTGCTCCTGCCTACTTCGAGACTGTGAATGTTACGAGGCGATTGAACGGCAGAGGTCTCGCAGGATCTGCGGCTTGCGCGAAATCAAGCCCGTTGCCCTCAGACGTCCAGACCCAGCTCCTGGATCTTGCGCGTGATGGTGTTGCGGCCGATGCCCAGCTTCTGGGCCGCCTCAATTCGGCGACCGTGGGTCAGCTCCAGCGCGGCGGTGATCAGGCTGGCTTCGAAGCGGCGGCTCAGCAGCTCCCAGACTTCGGGCTCACCGGCGGCCAGCAGGCGGCGCGCTTCGCGGGCCATTTCCATGACCCAGGCTTCGTGCGCAGCAGATGCACCAGACAAGGGCGCTGCAGCTGGCGCCGGCGCGCCAACGCTCGCCCCAGTTTGGGGCAAGGCTTGGCCCTGACCCGGCCCCTCGGCCAGGGCGCCGCCCTCCTCGCCCCGCTCCAGTGCAGGCTCGCTGCCGCTGCCAGGCGCATGCAGCAGCTCCTGCGGCAGGTCCTTGGCCTCGACCACCTGGCTGGGCGCCATGACGCTGAGCCAGTGGCAGATGTTTTCCAGCTGGCGCACATTGCCGGGGAAATCAAAGGCCAGCAGCTGGGCCAGGGCGGCTTCGCTGAGGCGCTTGGTTTCCACGCCCAGCTCGGTGGCGCTGCGCTGCAGGAAGAAGCGCGCCAGCACGCCGATGTCTTCGCGCCGCTCGCGCAGCGGCGGCAGGCGCAGGCGGATCACATTGAGGCGGTGGAACAGGTCTTCGCGAAAGGCGCCCTGGCGCACGCGCGATTCCAGGTTCTGGTGGGTGGCAGCGATCACGCGCACATTGGCGCGCAGCGGGCTGTGGCCGCCGACGCGGTAGAACTGGCCGTCGGACAGCACGCGCAGCAACCGCGTCTGCAGCTCCAGCGGCATGTCGCCGATTTCATCGAGAAAGAGCGTGCCGCCGTCGGCCTGCTCGAAGCGGCCACGCCGCGTGGCCTGCGCGCCAGTGAAGGCGCCGCGCTCATGCCCGAAGAGCTCGCTCTCCAGCAGGTCCTTGGGAATGGCGGCCGTGTTGATGGCGACAAACGGGCCCTCGGCGCGCGGGCTGTGCTTGTGCAGGGCGCGCGCGACCAGTTCCTTGCCCGAGCCCGATTCGCCGGTGATCAATACCGTCACATGGCTCTGGCTCAGCCGGCCGATGGCACGGAAGACATCCTGCATGGCGGGCGCCTGGCCCAGCATCTCGGGCACTTGCGCGGCGGCCTCATCGGCCACGGCCTCGCGCTGGCTTTCTTCCTGGGCGCGGCGGATCAGCTCGACCGCACGCGGCAGGTCAAAAGGCTTGGGCAGGTATTCAAACGCACCGCCCTGGAAGGCGGCGACGGCGCTGTCAAGATCGGAGTAGGCCGTCATGATGATGACGGGCAGATGCGGCAGGCGGGCCTTGACCTTGGCCAGCAGGTCAAGACCTGAGCCTCCGGGCATGCGGATGTCGGACACCAGCACCTGCGGGCTGTCCTCTTCCAGCGCGGCCAGCAGATCGCGGGCGTTGCTGAAGCTGCGCACGGGCAAGCCCTCGCGGCTCAAGGCTTTTTCCAGCACGAAGCGGATGGAATGATCGTCGTCGACAACCCAGATGGATTTCATGCGGCTGGTTCCCTCTAGGGCAGGGGCAAGGTGATGCGAAAGTCGGTCCGGCCCGGTTCGCTTTCGCAGTCGATCATGCCTTGGTGCTGTTGGGCGATCGTCTGCGCCAGCGTCAGGCCGAGGCCGGAACCGCCCTCTCGCCCCGAGACCAGGGGGAAGAAGATGCGATCACGGATCTCGGCCGGAATTCCGGGGCCGTTGTCCTCGACATGCAATTCCAATGCCAAGCGCCAGCGCTGTTTACCAATCGTCACCTGCCGGGCCACCCGCGTGCGCAAGGTGATGCAGGCATCACCGGCCGCCATGCGCGTCTGCAAGGCCTGGGCCGCGTTCTGCACGATGTTGAGCACGGCCTGGATCAGCTGCTCGCGGTCACCGCGGAAATCGGGCAGCGAGGTGTCGTAATCGCGCTTGATCGACAGGCCACGCGGATGCTCGACCAGCACCAGGGCGCGCACCCGCTCGCAAACCTCGTGGATGTTGACATCGGCCACCACCGGCGCGTGGCGGTGCGGGGCCAGCAGGCGGTCGACCAGGCTCTGCAGGCGATCGACCTCATGGATGATGACCTGGGTGTACTCGCTGAGCTCGGCCCCCATCTCGGTGGGTGCCAGCTCCATGGCCAGCAGCTGCGCGGCGCCGCGGATGCCGCCCAGCGGGTTCTTGATTTCGTGCGCCAGATTGCGGGTCAGTTCCTTGGTGGCCTGCACCTGGTCGAGCGTGCGCTCTTCGCGGTCCTGGCGGGTCTGCTGGGCGTTCTCGATCAGCTCGATCAAGACCAGATCACCGCCGCGCGGCGCGGCCGAACCGGCCTCCAGCTGCGAGACGATCACGTGCACCGGCACCAGCACCTCGTGCGGGCGCACGCCACGGCGCAGCAAGGCATCGAAGCGGCTGCTGGAATAGGCGTTGCGGGCCACGCCCTCGACCGTGTCGCGCAGGCGGCCGGCTTCGGCAAACCAGTCGTAAAGGCTGCTGCGCTGCACGGCGCGGCGCGACAGGCCCATGACGTTTTCAAACGCGGTGTTGGCGAACAGGCATTCGCCGTCCGGGCGGACCACGGCCACCATGGTGGCCAGCATGTCCAGGGCATCGAACACCGGCGGTGTCCGCTCGGCCTCGGTCAGAGGCACGGAATGGGTGGGAGCACTGGGGCTCATGAGAACAACTCCTGGGTGCCGCTGCGCGCGCCCCAGACCGGCGACGATCGCCGGGCCTCAGGACGGCAGCTTGCTGATTTCGCGTTTGAGCGCCGCGACATCGCTCTCCTGGCGCGCGATGCTGGCCTTGAGCTCGGCCATGCGGTCCAGGTAGCGCTGGTAGTTGCGCTCGTCGGCGCGACGCTCGGCGTTGCCGCCGGCGTATTCACGCTGCGTGGTGGCCAGGCGCTCCTCGGCCTCGCGCAGCTCGGTTTCCAGCACACGGCGGCGCTCGTTGTCGCGGCTGCGCTGCTGGTTCGGGTCGACCCGGCCGCCGTCGCTGCTGCTGCGCGCCGCGGGCGTGCTGCTGGCTTCACCATGCGAGCCCCCGGCCGTGCCTGCCGAGCCTGCCTTGGGCTTGGGCGACTGCACCACGGTGATGGGCGAGCCCTCGATGGTGCGGCAGCCCTTCTCCGACGCTTCCTTGGCCGACAAGGCATCGGTGTAGAGCACCGGCGGGCCGGGGCAGCGGTAGACCGTGCCCTGGGCCTGAGCACCCGAGGCCAGGGCCGAGATGAGCGCGCCCGCACTCCAAACGGCCCATTTCGGCAGACCGGCTCGGGCACTCTTGCGGATCGAAGTCATCGGCGAAGCGGATCGGATCAACATGGCGCGATTGTGGCCCATGTGCTGTGCCCGCAGTCAACGCACAAACCCGCTGAATCCCGCCTTGTCCTGCGCAACCCACAGGCGAGGAACCCGGGCCGGGCATGAAAAAGGACGGCCGAGGCCGTCCTTTGCGTTGAGCCTTGCGGCTCGTGAAAGCCCGGCCTGCAGCGCACATCACGGCACGCTGAGGGCCGGCGGCCATCACAGTGCGTAGTACATGTCGAACTCGACCGGGTGGGTCGCCATGCGCAGGCGGGTCACTTCCTGCATCTTCAGATCGATGTAGGCGTCAATGTAAGCATCGGTGAACACGCCACCCTTGGTCAGGAAGGCACGGTCCTTGTCCAGCGCTTCCAGGGCCTGGTCCAGGCTGTGGCAGACGGTGGGCACCAGTGCGTCTTCTTCCGGCGGCAGGTGGTACAGGTCCTTGGTGGCGGCTTCGCCCGGGTGGATCTTGTTTTCCACGCCGTCCAGACCGGCCATCAGCAGCGCTGCGAAGCACAGATAGGGGTTGGCCGAAGGATCGGGGAAGCGCGCCTCGACACGGCGGCCCTTGGGGTTGGCCACGTAGGGGATGCGGATCGAGGCCGAGCGGTTCTTGGCCGAGTAGGCCAGCTTCACCGGGGCTTCGAAGCCAGGCACCAGGCGCTTGTACGAGTTCGTGCCGGGGTTGGTGATGGCGTTCAGGGCACGGGCGTGCTTGATGATGCCGCCGATGTAGTACAGGGCGAAGTCGCTCAGACCGGCGTAGCCGTCACCGGCGAACAGGTTCTTGCCGTCCTTCCACACGGACTGGTGCACGTGCATGCCGCTGCCGTTGTCGCCGACCAGGGGCTTGGGCATGAAGGTGGCGGTCTTGCCGTAGGCATGGGCCACGTTCTGGATCACGTACTTTTGCAGCTGGGTCCAGTCGGCGCGCTCGACCAGAGAGCTGAACTTGGTGCCGATTTCCATCTGGCCCGCGTTCGCCACTTCGTGGTGGTGCACTTCAACCGGGATGCCCAGTTGTTCCAGGATCAAGCACATTTCCGAGCGCATGTCCTGGCCGCTGTCGACCGGGGGCACGGGGAAGTAGCCACCCTTGACGGTCGGACGATAGCCGGTGTTGCCGTGCTCGTATTCCTTGCCGGTGTTCCAGGCGCCTTCTTCGGATTCGATCTTGAAGAAGGAACCCGACATGTCGTTGGCCCAACGCACCGAGTCGAAGATGAAGAATTCGGGCTCAGGACCGAAGTAGGCGGTGTCGCCCAGGCCGGAGGCCTTCAGGTACGCTTCCGCGCGCTTGGCCAGGGAGCGGGGATCGCGCTCGTAAGCCTTGCCGTCGGCCGGGTCGACCACGTCGCAGGACAGGATCAGGGTCGGCTCTTCGAAGAAGGGGTCGATATTGGCCGTGTTCGGATCGGGCATGAGCAGCATGTCCGAGGCTTCGATGCCCTTCCAGCCTGCGATGGACGAGCCGTCGAAAGCATGGCCGGAGACGAACTTGTCTTCGTCGAAGTGCGAAACCGGCACGGTCACGTGCTGTTCCTTGCCACGGGTGTCGGTGAAACGGAAGTCAACAAACTTGACTTCGTTTTCCTTGACGATCTTCATCACGTCGGCGACGGTCTTGGCCATCAGAAACTCCTAAACGGGTAAGTAGCGGGAGAAAGCTTGCGGATGCGTAGGTATTTGTTTGGCTTGCACTGCTCGAACAGACTCAGGCCGCGCAGCCTTTGATTAAGCAGTTTGTGTGCCAACTTTGGGCTGCTCGTGCGCTTTGCGTCAGCCCTCAGGGCCCAGCCCCGCAAGCCCTGCGCTGCACCGGTGCATCCGGCCCCAAAGCCCCGGGATTATGGGCCGAGGCCCGGCCCCGGAACAGGGCGGCCAGTCAAGAAATCACGAGACAATCACCAAAATAGTGCAAGGTCAGGCGGCTCAACGCACCAATTCAGTGCTCACCGAGGCACCAAACTGGATCACGCCGCTTTTCAGTGCCTGGTAGGCCGCGTCCATCTGTTCCGCCGGGCCTTTGACGCCCAGCTCGATATGGCGGCCCCACTGCGGGTGGTCCACGCTGGGCAGGCTGAATACCTTGATGCCCGGGAACTCCGCCTCCACCCGCTCCATCAGCGGGGTCAGGCTGGCCTCCATGGCGCCCTGCACGATCAGCGAGAGCTCCTGGCGCTGCACCGGGCGCTGCAGATCGGCGTGGCGCTGGTCCAGCACCCACTCCATCATCGGGTGCGCCATCACCGGGAAGCCGGGCACGAAGTAGACCGTGCCGACCGAAAAGCCCGGGATCTTGTTGAAGGGGTTGGGGATGATGTCGGCGCCGACCGGGAACACGCCCATCTCCAGGCGGCGCAAGGTGTCGGGGTGTTCGGGGTCGACCGACTCGCCCTTCTCTGCCGCCATGTCCTGGATGCGCTGCCAGATCAGGGCGCGCGCCTCGGGATGCAGGGCCAGCTCGCGGTCGAGCGCGGCAGCCGCGGCCTGGCGGGTGTGGTCGTCCGGCGTGGCGCCGATGCCGCCACAGCTGATCACCAGGTCACCGCTGGCGAAGGCCTCGCGCAGCCGGGCGCTGATGTGAGCACGGTCATCGCCCAGGTACTGGGCCCAGTCCAGGCTCATGCCGCGCGCGGCCAGGATCTCGATGAACTTGCTGAGGTGCTTGTCCTGGCGCTTGCCGGACAAAATCTCGTCGCCAATGATGATCAGGCCGATCTTGGGCCGAGGGGTCAAAACCGAGGGGGTGTTCATGCGTCAGCCTTGGGCAGCAATGGGGGTGTAGGGGTGGGAGCTGCAGCATCGAGAACCAGGCCCGAGGGTCCGGGCGCCGCGGCCGAGCGGCTCAGGCGCAGCTCCTGCAGCGCAGCCAGGCAGTAATGCGTGAACCACAAGGAAGAAAAAGCAAAAACCAGGGTGTAGAGCCAGATCGAGGCCAGGATCAAAAACGGCGCCAAGGCGACGGCCATCACGCCAAACGCCCAAATCGCTGCCGGCGCGGCACCGAGGTAGCCCGTCAGCAGGCCCAGGCCCAGCAGGGGCAGGCGGTGCAGGCGCAGCAGCTGACGCCGCTCGGCCACCGAGGCGTGCTCGGACAAGGCGTCGTAGGCAAACACCCGGTAACCCAGCCAGCCCCAGATCAGCGGCGGCACGATCAGCACCAGGGGTGGAATCAGCAGGAAAGGCAGGCTGATCACAAAGGCCAGCAGCGCCGCCACTCCATGAGCGAGCGACCACAGCAGCGAATGCACAAAGGACGCACCCCGTTTGCGCTCCAGCAGCGGAAAGCGTCGCTGCGCCACCAGATTGACGGCGGTGGGCGTCAGCAGCAAGGCCACCAGCAAGAGGCTCAGCACCACCAGCACCGGCAGGGCCAGGGCCAGCACCAGCAAGGGCGCCAGGGCCGAGCGGAAACCGCCCAGACCGACATGGTCCAGCCAGCCCAGCAAGGACTCGATCAGGCGCCAGGACTCCAGCTGCGCGCGCATGCCGTCCACGGCCTGCTCCCAGAAAAAGTAGCCCAGGCCGAAGGCCAGACCGGCCGCGATCAGCAGGGGCAGCAGGGACAGGGCGATCACCCGCGGATGCAGGCAGTAGGCGGCCGCACGCCAGAAGGCGTCGGCCACACGGCTCATGGATTGAACAGGCATGTCGGGATGGTGAAGGCGAAACCGCGACGCGGCTCAAAAAACCGAACAAAAAAAGAGCGGCCCGGGGCCGCTCGCAGTGCAGGGGATCGGCGCGCAGCCCTCGCTCACTCGTCGTCGCCGCCGAGCAGGCCACCCAGGATGCCCGCGCCTGCCGCGCCGGCCGCGAAGCCGCCGAGCACCGAGCCTTCTTCCCGGCGTCCGCCGTTCTGCGGGGCAGCAGCAAAGATGCGCGAAGCCAGGCGCGAGAAGGGCAGGCTCTGCAGCCAGACCTCGCCGGGGCCGGTCAACTTGGCCAGGAACAGGCCCTCGCCGCCGAACAGCGCGGTCTTGATCTTGCCAACGTACTGGATCTCGAAATCCACGCTCGGGGTGTAGGCCACCACGCAGCCGGTGTCCACCAGCAAGGTCTGGCCGGGCGCCAGGGTGCGACGCACCACGGTGCCACCGGCGTGGACAAAAGCCAGGCCATCGCCTTCGAGCTTTTGCATGATGAAGCCTTCACCGCCGAAGAAGCCGGTGCCCAGCTTTTGCTGGATGGCGATGCCCAGGGACACGCCGCGGGCCGCGCACAGGAAGGCATCCTTCTGGCAGATCAGGGTGCCGCCGAGCTGGCGCAGATCCATGGGCAGGATCTTGCCCGGGTAGGGGGCGGCAAAGGCCACGCGCTGCTTGCCCGAGCCTTGGTTGGTGTAGATGGTGGTGAACAGCGATTCGCCGGTGATCAGGCGCTTGCCCGCGCCCAGCAGCTTGCCGAAAAAGCCGCCCTGGCTGGCTGCGCCATCGCCGAAGACGGTGTCCATGGAGATACCGGCATCCATGAACATCATGCTGCCAGCCTCGCCGATGGCGGCTTCGCCCGGGTCGAGCTCGACCTCGACGAACTGCATCTCGGCGCCCTTGATCTCAAAATCGACAACATCCATGGCCATGACAAAAAACTCCTCACTCACTGGGGGAAAGACTGCGGGCGCGATGTTAGCCAGTTTTTCGGGCCGCTGCCGTCGGTCACAGCGGCAGGGCGGTGAAGCGCAGGCCCATCCCTATACTGCCGCCCATGAACGATGACGCCAGCGCGCCCGACGCCACCGCACCCAAGCCCGGGGACAGCTATGTGCAGTCCTTTGCCCGCGGTCTGTCGGTGATCCGTGCCTTCGACGCCAGCGCACCGCGCCAGACCCTGACCGAGGTGGCGCGCCGCTGCGGCATGACGCGGGCCGGCGCCCGCCGCATCCTGCTGACCCTGGAAACTCTGGGTTATGTGAAGAGCGATGGCCGCCTGTTCGCCCTGACCCCCAAGATCCTGGACCTCGGTTTTGCCTACCTGTCCTCGCAGCCGCTGTGGCAGTTCGCCGAGCCGGTGATGCAGCAACTGGCCGCCGAACTGGGCGAGAGCGTCTCGGCCGCGGTGCTGGAAGGCCAGGACATCGTCTACGTGCTGCGCGTGCCGGCGCGCAAGATCATGAGCATCAACCTCGGCGTGGGCAGCCGCCTGCCGGCCTGGTGTACCTCCATGGGCCGCGTCCTGCTGGCCAGCCTGCCGCCCACGGCACTCGAATCACAGCTGAGCAACATCCACATCGCCCCGCTGGCCGGCCGCACCGTGGCCAACCTGCCCGATCTGCGCGAGCGCATCCAGCAAGCCGGCCGCCAGGGCTGGTGCCTCGTCAACCAGGAGCTCGAGGACGGCCTGGTGTCACTCGCAGCACCCATCACCGACCGCAACGGCCACGTGATCGCCGCGCTCAATGTCGGCTCCCAAGTGAACCGCCGCTCCCCCGACCAGCTGCTGGCCCACACCCTGCCCCGCCTGCTCGACGCTGCCGGCCAGATTTCGCGTCTGCTGCAGATCAAGGCTTGAACCGGGCCGGGGGCCGGCGCATTGCGGACCTTCGTTGTGCTCGTCGTTCTCGCTGCGGTGGCTCGGCCCGCCGCCGGGCTCATGGTTCGCGGGTCGGCTCTTCGAGCCGACTCCCCTCGGTGCTCACTGCGCGGCTCAGCGGCGCCAAACTCCCTCCGTTCGCTGCGCTCACTGTGGTC
>NZ_JBXAGJ010000013.1:88184-182198 GCF_058794035.1 Roseateles sp. GW835-FHT13E02 | reverse complement strand
ATGAGGTGCTGGACCAGCTGTTCGACAACAGCCTGCAGCATGGCTGGGCCGGTCGCACCCAAGGCTGGGCCGGGCTGGCACTGGGCCAGATCCGCACGCCGGGCGATGAAACCGAGGAACGCGAGGCCGTGCAACTGCTCTGGCAGGACGACGGGCCCGGCATCCCGGCCGAGCACCTGCCCCATGTGCTGGAGCCGTTTTTCAGCACCCGCCTGGGTCAGGGTGGCAGCGGCCTGGGCCTGAGCACGGCCCACAGCCTGGTCTGCGAACTGATGGGCGGGCGTCTGGAGCTGCAAAGCCCGCCTGGACAGGGTTGCCAAGTGCGCATCACCCTGCCCCGGTTGTCGGCCGCGGCGCCTGCGCCCGCTTGGCCCGATCATTCGGCCCAGCCCGACTGAGCGCGCATGGCCCGCTGCCAGGGCCGCCTTTCGCACATATCCCGTGCATGGCACTCAAAAGGTGCGCGCACCAGCCGATAAGCCAGAGGTGAGGCCTGTGGCCGCCTCTTTCGCTCGCTTGTGCGGCAGCCAGGGCTCACCCCACCCCCAAGGATCAGGCTTTTCAATGACTTCAACATCTCCAACCTCCCTCAAGGGCCGCTCCATCGGTCAACGACTGGGCGCTGTACTGAGCCTCGTCTTGCTGATCTCCTCCGCGGGATCGGCCCTGGGCTACTGGGCGCTGCACAAGGTGGCGGTCGAGTCCGAGGTGATCCACAAGGAAGCCCTGGTGGCCGAGCGCGCCGCCACGGACTGGTATCGCAACATCACCAATGGCGTGAACCGCACCAGCGCCATCGCCGTCAGTGCCGACGCCAGCCTGGCCGACTTCTTTGCCGCAGGCGCCGCCGAATCCACCAAGCAATCGGGCGAGCTGCAAAAGCGCCTGGAAACCCTGCTGACCTCGCCCAAGGAACGTGCCCTGTTCGAATCGCTGTCAGAAGCCCGCAAGGCCTATCTGAGCGCCCGGGACGCGGTCACCGCCGCCAAGAAAGGTGGGGATTCAGACGGCGCGCGCCAGCTCTTCGACAGCAAGTTCCAACCCGCCGCGGCGCACTTCCAGGAGCAGATCAAAGCCATCGTGCAGTTGCAGCGGGAGCAGCTCGACGCAGCGGCGCACCGCATCGAGTCGAACAACAGCACGGCCCGCACCGGCTTGATCGTCTTCGCCCTGTGCGCAGCCGCCGCAGGCGTCGGCCTGGCCCTGTGGCTGACCCGCTCCATCACCGCGCCCCTGCAGCAAGCCGTGGGCGCGGCCGAGGCCATTGCCAACTTTGACCTCAGCCACCCGATCCCGGCCGGCGGCGCCGACGAAACCGGCCAGCTGCTGAACTCGCTGCGCCTGATGCAGGCCTCGCTGCTCAAGCTGATCGGCGAGGTGCGCAGCTCCACCGACAGCATCAGCACCGCCAGCGCCGAGATCGCCACCGGCAACCACGACCTCTCGGCCCGCACCGAGCAGACCGCCTCCAATCTGCAGCAGGCCGCGGCCTCGATGATGCAGCTGACCGGCACGGTCAAGCAGACGGCCGAATCGGCCAGCACCGCCGACCAGCTGGCCGGCAGCGCGGCCGAGGTGGCGCAGCGCGGCGGCACCGTGGTGGGCCAGGTGGTCAGCACCATGGAAGAGATCAGCAACAGCTCGCGCCGCATCGGCGACATCATCGGCACCATCGATGGCATCGCCTTCCAGACCAACATCCTGGCGCTGAATGCGGCCGTGGAAGCCGCCCGAGCCGGTGAGCAAGGCCGCGGCTTTGCCGTGGTGGCCAGCGAGGTCCGCTCCCTGGCCCAACGCTCGGCCGAGGCCGCACGCGAGATCAAGAGCCTGATCGGCGCCAGCGTCGAGCGGGTCGAATCGGGCACCCGCCTGGTGCAGGACGCCGGCAGCACCATGGGCGAGATCGTCGCCAGCGTGCAGCGCGTGTCCCACATCATTGGCGAGATCAGCGCCTCGGCGCGCGAGCAAAGCGATGGCATCCACCAGATCAATGCCGCCGTCACCCAGCTCGATCAGATGACCCAGCAGAACGCGGCCCTGGTGGAGGAATCGGCCGCCGCAGCCGAGAGCCTGCGCGATCAGTCCTCGCGCCTGGCGGAGGCCATCGGTGTGTTCCGCCTGGAACGCAGCGGCGCTGCACGGCGCCACTGAGGCCGAGTCAGGAACCTGGGCCCGAGCGAGGCCCAGGCACAAAAAAAGCCGGTCGCGATGCGCCGGCTTTTTTGTTCTCGTGCGAGCCCGAATCGGCGAATCAGAAGCTCAAGGTCTTCACGCCTTCCGAGGTGCCCAGCAGGCAGACCTGGGCGCGGTTGCGGGCAAACACGCCCACGGTGACCACACCGGGCCATTGGTTCACATCGGCCTCAAATGCGACCGGGTCGCTGATTTTCAGGCCTGTGACATCGAGGATGTGGCAGCCGTTGTCGGTGACCACACCGGCGCGCAGCGTCGCCACGCCGCCCAGGGCCGCAAAGCGGCGGGCCAGCTGGGCAGCAGCCATGGGGATGACCTCGACCGGCAGCGGGAACTTGCCCAAGGTCTGGACCAGCTTGGATTCGTCGGCGATGCAGACGAACTTCTGCGCCAGATCGGCGACGATCTTTTCGCGCGTCAGCGCCGCGCCACCGCCCTTGATCATGTGGCCGCCGTGATCGATCTCATCGGCGCCGTCGATGTAGACGCCCAGGCCCTGCACCTCGGCCGCGTCGAGCACGGCAATGCCCAGGGCCTTCATGCGTTCGGTCGAACGCACCGAGCTGGACACGGCGCCCGCCACCTGGATGCCGCTGGCGGCCAGGGCATCGATGAACTTGTCGACCGTCGAGCCGGTGCCCACGCCGACGATGCTGCCGGGCTCCACGTACTGCAAAGCGGCTTGGCCAACCAGGGTCTTGAGTTCGTCTTGGGTCATGGTGCGTCGAGGGGTCAAAAAAGGAAGGAGAAGCAGCGCTGCGAGGGTTGCGCTGCAAAGCCCGCATTATCGATCACGCTCGCGGGCCACCCTGGCCCGGCAGCAGAGCACGGCCCCAGAGCCTGGCCAGGGTCGAGCCTTGGAACGCAAACCCCTCCCGGGAAAAATACTGTTTGCACATACAGCTGTTTGTTTATACAGTTGCCGCAACGCTGCGACGGAACACGCGATGTCCGCATCAGCAGCCAAGCCCAAGCAAGCCCCCTGGAGCCCTGACGATGAACCTGAGCCGCCCCACCGCCGCCCACACCACCCAGCCTTCGAGCGCCGCCCGCGTCGCTGTTCCAGCGCAAAGCGCAGGCGGGGCCTCCACCCTGCCCGGCTGGGTCGCTCGCACCAGCCTGGAATCGGGCCGCAAACCAGCGATCCGGCGCGGGCATGGCCACGCCGGCCAGGAGCGTTTCGGTGTCTCGACCGCCCTGCGTGCGCTACGCGACCCGCAGTCCTGGATCACGGCCATCGCCGTGCTGACCCTGGTGGGCCTGAGCGGTGGCGCTTTTGAGGCCGAAGACAGCCACAGCGAGCGCAGCGCCATTCATCTGCACAGCGGCATGACCAACGATGCCGTGGTCGCCGAACTGAGCAGCAGCCAGCGCTGAAGCCGGCAGAAGCCGGGCTCGAAGTCCAGCCCGAGCTCTGCCGGGCTCGGCATGCCGCGCTGAACTGAGGCGACGCTGTGCAGCGGCGCAAGCTCGAGGACCTTCGGCGGCGCTGTTGACGCCTCAGGCGGCGTAGAACTTGCCGTGGAAGCCGTAGGTGACCCAGTACGGCAGCCACACACGTGCCAAGGGGCCAGCGCTGAGCGCCTGGGCGTCAAAGACGCTGGCAAAACTTCGCTGGCGGCGGCAGTCATAACCCAGGCCCAGCAGCCAGCCCTGGCCCTCACCGGACGCGCCTTGCGGCGTGCCCGGCTTGGGCACCAGCACATGCTCCTCCAGCACCACCTCGGGGCCGAAGGCAAAGCGCTCGCGGCGCCCGGTCTCCAGATCCAGGTGCATCAAGCCGTTGTAGCCCCAGCGTGGCCCCAGGTCCACGGCCGTCGGGTAGTAGACATGGCGGTGGCGCTGCCCGACCACACGCGGGTCGACGACCGGAAACTCAACCGATTCGCTGCGCGACTGCACGCTGATGCGGCCAGGCGCTGAGGGCTGAACGCCCGCCGCACCGGGCGCCGCGGCCCCCACCTGCAAGCGCATGAAACGCGGCTGCGAGCTCTGCGGCGCCGGCCGTTCGCCGCGCATGACCTGCTGCAACTCCGCATTGGCCTGCGGCAGCGGGCGCGACTCGACATAGTCCAGGTACAAGGTCTCGGCACCGGCCGCGCCCTCGTCCCAGGCATTGCCGAAGTGAAACACCAGGCTGGCTGGCATCTCGAAGACACGCCGGCGGCTGAAATCAGCCTTGTCGATCACCAGCACCCGGGTCGCGTCCTGCGCCTGCCAGCGCATGGAATCCAGCATGCTCTGGCCGCCACGCACGGCCGCCATGTCCAGCTGGATCGGCGGCAGCAGAAAGACCAGAAAGCGCTGAGACATGGCGAAATCGTGGACCATGGGCACGGGCACCGGTGACTCGAAGACCTCGCTGCGCAAGACCTGACCCCGGGCCGAGATCTGGTAGACCACCATGCGGTCGCCGGCCGTGCCGAAGTTCCAGACCGTGCCATCCGGCTCCACCTTGGGGTGGGCCGAGAACGGCATGCCGGCCAGCTCGGGCGACCAGACCCTTGGGCCACGCGTCGCCAGGGTCTGCGGGTCCAGCTCGTAGGCGCTGCCGCCCTCCCACAGCGCATGGAGCCGGCCATTCAGCAACATCACGCTGGTGTTGGCGACATTCAGGCTGTCGGAGTTCTGGATGGCCATGCGCGGCGGGATGGCCGTGCCGAAAGCCGGCAGCAGGAAACGCCCGGCTTCAGCCTCGGCCTTGAACTTGCGCGTCTGCACAAAGCGGGCCTTGTGCGCCACCTGGCCGCGGCCCGCGCTGCCGCCGAAGGTCCAGGCCTGCACCAGGCCATCGCCATCGAACCAATGGCGGTAGCGCTCCTCACCGCGGGCCATCAGGCCCGGGCCGTTGCGGTAGTAGGTGCCGCGCAAACCGTCGGGCAGGCGGCCTTCGATCTGCAGATCGCGGGCGTCCAGATCCTGGCCGCGCAAGCCCTGCAGTGGCAGCAACTCCGGCGCCCCGCTGGCGAATGCCGCCACACCCAGTCCCTGGGCCATGGCTTCTTGCAGCCCCGTCCAAGCGAGGCCAGTGGCGGCACCGAACTTGAGCCAATCACGTCTTTGCAGGGTCATCGTCATCGCGTCCACTCCTTGCGCGCTGCGCCAATTCACATCACTTCAAGGACACGCTCAGGCGTGCACCGGCCACCACCTCGAACTGCGCCGCCTCGAACTTGGGCGGGCCGAACATGCCGGTGGCGTTGTTGGAGAAGGCAAAGGGCTCGGTCGGCATGCGCATGGCGTTCATGTCCAGGCGGCCATTGCCGTTGAGGTCGTGCGCCACATTCAGAGCCAGGCGGCCGGGTGGCAAGGCACTGAGCTTGATCACCATACGCCCATCTTTTTGGGCGCTGGCCGGGGCGCTGGCCACGGCCACCGGCTTTTTGAGCCAATCCTCGGGCGAGGCGAACACGCTGACCAGGATCTGGCCCTCGCTGCTGGCGATGCCGCTGAGTTCCAGCTCCATGTCGACCGCAGCAGCCGGCGCGGCAACTGCGCTGACCGGTGCATCCGCGGCCAGGGCCGACAGGCTGCAACTGCCGCTGAGCACCAGGCCGGCCGCAGCCAGGCCGATCAGTCGGCGCGCCGCAGCGGCCGGGCGATGGAACGACATCTTTTTCATCATGGCAGGTCCTTTTCGGGTTCAGTCAGTGGCGATGACTGGACTCTAGAAAGCCCCGCGCTGGCGTCCCAGCCCCTTGCGACCAAGTGAAGCCCCGCGGCGCCAACCGCAGCCGGCAGGCGCGAAAGGAAAGGCCCGCTGAGGCCAAGCCAGGTGAACAAAAAAAAGGGCGGCCGCCAGCGGTCGCCCTCGATCCAGTTCGGATGCGTTTCGGCCCGGGGGCCTGCCCGCTCAGCCGCGCCGCGCGCGCACCGCGGCCGCCAGCTCGCGCAGCAGGGGCTCGGTCTGCGACCAGCCCAGGCAGGCGTCGGTGATGGAGACACCGGGCAGCAGATCCTGCTTGGTCTGGCCCTCGGCCAGGTCCTGCCGACCCGGCTGCAGATGCGACTCGATCATCACACCGGTGATGCGCTGCTCGCCACCCGCGATCTGCGCCGCCACATCGCGGCCGACATCGATCTGGCGCTCGAACTTCTTGCTCGAGTTGGCGTGCGAGAAGTCCACCATCACCTGCTCGCGCAGGCCGGCGCTGCGCATGGCCTCGCAGGCGGCAGCCACCGAGGCTGCGTCGTAATTGGGCGTCTTGCCGCCGCGCAGGATGATGTGGCAATCGTCGTTGCCGCGGGTCTCGAAAATGGCGGCCGCGCCCATCTTGGTCATGCCCATGAAGGCATGGCTGGCGCGCGCGGCCAGCACCGCATCGCTGGCGACCTTGATGCCACCGTCGGTGCCATTCTTGAAGCCCACCGGGCAGGACAGGCCAGAGGCCAGCTGGCGGTGACTCTGGCTCTCGGTCGTGCGCGCGCCGATGGCGCCCCAGGACACCAGATCGCTGATGTACTGCGGCGACAGCAGGTCAAGGAACTCGGTACCGGCCGGCAGGCCCAGGGCCGTCACATCCAGCAGCAGCTTGCGCGCCAGGCGCAAGCCTTCGTTCATGTGGAAGCTGCCGTCCAGGCGCGGGTCGTTGATGTAGCCTTTCCAGCCGACCGTGGTGCGCGGCTTCTCGAAATATACGCGCATGACGATCAGCAGGTCTTTACTCAGCTCGGCGCGCAAGTCCTTGAGCAGGCGGGCGTAGTCCATGGCCTGGTCGTGGTCATGGATGGAGCATGGGCCCACCACCACCAGCAGGCGGTCATCACGGCCGTGCAGCACATCGCTGATGTCGCGGCGCGCCTGCTCGACCAACTGCAGCGAGCTGTCCGGCGGCGGCAACTCATCCAGCAGCAGGGCCGGCGAAATCAAGGGGCGAACGGCGCCGATGCGGGTGTCGTCGGTGCGGGTGCTGTCCTGCGTGCTGGCATCACCAGCATCGCTGCGGCGGCCGATTTCGCGGTCCTTTGCGGGGTTGTCGAGAGACTGCATGACTCAAACTCCAAGAAACATTGCTGGCATTATCAGTTCTGACTCGATCCGCCTCACGCGATGGTCGCCTGACCCAACCTGCTCGCCTGCATGCCCATGGTGGGCTTGACCACCTGAAGCCAATTCAAGCCAAGCCTTTGCTCTTGGCTCGTGGGTAACTTCTCGGCGCGATCCAGCCAGGGCTTGATCGAACAACTTCCTGGGTGTGAAGGGCATCGGCAGCCGCCTTGAGGCCTCGATGATCATGCGGCTTGCATAGATCTTCAGGGACGACCAAGTTGAGTTCACTTGGGCCCAGACCGAGACCACTCTGCAGGGCTGCCTCTGCCGCGCCTTCGAGTGGGTTGACGGACCTCGGCGCAGCAGTTGTTTGCCAAACATTGAGCTGACTAACAGTGAAATTCAGCAAATCCTTGGCAAGCGGCACTGGGCAATACGCCGAAATCGAGCCCCTTATTGGAGCGAACGCGCGGCAGAACTTCTCTGCGACCGCCCAAACTCAATTCAAGCTGAGCTTCATTGCTAGTCAGGAGCATCTTTGGCGACATTCCCTAATCCAATCAACAAGTTTATCTAGAGGGTTTCTTAGACTCGGAATAGCGAGGCAAATTCTTTACATGCAAAAACTGATACATATTATTGCGAACAGTCTCCATATCACAATTGACCTGCCCTATTTCAGTGCCATTGCGAAATACACGAACACCAGCCTCATCTGGAGTCTCTGCATATGGAAACGAAGATGTAGATACATGCACGAAGTACATATAGCTGCCCCTCGTAAATGTCACAATTGAACGCGAGCCCTTTGCCCATGGCTCATAGTCAAACGTGAAGACTTCCGAAAGAGCCTTCTCCTTATTTGAATAGATCAATTCAGGAATTTGACCAGGGAATCCGAATACATAACTAAGCGCACCCTTGTTGCCCCCCACTTTTTCACTCAAGCAAAGGGACACAATCTTTTTCCCGGCTTGACATTGGAAGACCACATTTTCGCCCTCCTCGCAACTAAAACTAGATGCGCAAGCTAGCGCGAAAGTAACAAACAATAGCACACCATGTTTCGCAATCATGACGCATTCCAATAATATATTGACGTTCAAAGCGACTCAAGCAAACTCATCTTAAATTCTTCACACAATTCATCGCCTGACGATTGATCCACTTCACGGTCCTGAGCGGGGTTGTCGAAAGACTGCATGGATCAAGCTACAAGAAACATGGGGGCCATTGACTGTGCAGGCTGCGGCATTGCTGCTGGGCCGCCGGCGAAGCCAATCGACCCATGTGAACCGCAGAGCGGCTTGTGGTCTGGAAGGGCATGCCCAAAAGCCGGCTCGGTCCTGCCCCGCCCCTCTGCGACAATTCCCCGCTATGCCTATGATCCCCTACGCCCTCACCCGCCCTTTTCTGTTCGGCCTGGACCCCGAACATGCCCATGAGCTGACGCTGGGCGCCATCGCCCGGCTGCAGAACACAC
The DNA here is from genome assembly GCF_058794035.1 of Roseateles sp. GW835-FHT13E02. Taxonomy (NCBI): domain Bacteria; kingdom Pseudomonadati; phylum Pseudomonadota; class Betaproteobacteria; order Burkholderiales; family Sphaerotilaceae; genus Roseateles; species Roseateles sp. GW835-FHT13E02. Next base: position 173,532 of record NZ_JBXAGJ010000013.1, on the reverse strand, counting down.
CGGCGCAATGCCTGTGGTCGCAGCCGCGCATCGCCGATCCGATCGAGCTGGCCGGGCTGAAGTTCCCCAACCGCATCGGGCTGGCCGCCGGCCTGGACAAGAACGGCCGCTGCATCGACGGCCTGGGCGCCATGGGCTTCGGTTTCATCGAGGTGGGCACGGTCACGCCCAAGGGCCAGCCCGGCAATGACAAGCCGCGCATGTTCCGGCTGCCCGAGGCCGGCGCCTTGATCAACCGCCTGGGCTTCAACAACGAAGGCCTGGCCAGTTTCCTGGCCAATGTGCAGCGCGCGCACAGCTTCCGCGCGGCCGGCGGCCTGCTGGGCCTGAACATTGGCAAGAACGCCGTCACCCCCATCGAAGAGGCCGCCAGCGACTACCTGCTGGGCCTGGACGGTGTGTTCCCGCATGCCGACTACATCACCGTCAACATCTCCAGCCCCAACACCAAGAATCTGCGCGCCCTGCAAAGCGACGAGGCCCTGGACGCCCTGCTCGGCCGCCTGCAGGAACGCAAGCTGCAGCTGGAAGCGAGCGCCAAGCGCCAGGTGCCCATGTTCGTCAAGATCGCGCCCGATCTGGACGAGGAGCAGGTCGCCGTGATCGCCCAAACCCTGCAGAAGAACGGCATCGACGGCGTGATCGCCACCAACACCACCATCTCGCGCGAGGCGGTCAAGGGCCTGGCGCATGCCGAGGAAACCGGTGGTCTCTCAGGCCGGCCGGTGTTCGAGGCCAGCAACCGCGTGATCCGCCTGCTGCGCTCGGCCCTGGGGGGCAACTACCCCATCATCGGCGTGGGTGGCGTGATGAGCGGCGAAGACGCCCGCGCCAAGCTGCAAGCCGGCGCCGACCTGGTGCAGATCTACACCGGCCTGATCTATCAAGGCCCGGCCCTGGTGCGCGACTGCGCTCGCGCCATGGCCCGAGTCTGATCGGCCACGTCTCATGGCGGTTGAAATCGAACGCAAATTCCTGGTCCTCGGCGAGGCCTGGAAAGCCAGCGGCCCGGGCGAATTCATCAGCCAGGGCTATTTGAACCGCGACCCGGCACGCACGGTGCGCGTGCGCATCAAGGGCGAACAGGCCTGGCTGACCATCAAGGGCCGCTGCGAAGGCGTGGCCCGGGCCGAGTTTGAGTACCCGGTGCCAGTGGCGGACGCGCGCGAGCTGCTGGCCCTGTGCGAAGGCCCGCGGGTCGAGAAGATCCGCCGCGAGATCCGCCACGCCGGCATGCTCTGGGAGGTGGACGAGTTCCTCGGCGACAACGCCGGCCTGGTTGTGGCCGAGATCGAGCTCAGCGAGGCCGACCAGGCCTTCGAACGCCCCGACTGGCTGGGCCAAGAGGTCAGCCAGGACCCTCGCTATTTCAACTCGGCGCTCAGCAATCTGCCCTTCTGCCGCTGGTGAACCCCGCCAGGCCGGCTACGCCGATTCATCGGGTTAGTCCCGAGATGCAGCGAAACCACGTTTGCATCCATTCTTTCGTTTTGCGCGCATTCCGTACAAGCCGCCTGCGCTGAGTTTCACGACCATGGCGCTCCGTCATCCCCTGGTTGGGCCACCCGCCCGACCGCAACCGATGGAGCATGCCCATGAAGCATTGGAACCCACTCACCCTGTCCATCCCTGGCGCCGCTCTGGCGCTGTTTGCCGTCACCGCGCAGGCCCAAGATCTTCTGCTGCGCCTGTCTGCCGATGCCAGCCTCGGCACCACCAGCCTCGACATCAGCCACGCTCAGCGTGGCAGCTTTGCCCAGCCCGGCGCCCGGCAGAAACCGCGCGAGGGTGAACTGCTCGTGATCGGGCGCAATGCCCAGGGGCAGGAGTTGTTTCGCCGCGCCGTGGCCAACCCCAGCCGCAAGACGGCCGAGGTCTTCAATGAAACGACCGGTCAGATTGAGCTGTCTCGGCCCTTGGCCGCACGGGGCGCGATTGAGCTGAGCGTGCCGGAGCCCGCCCAACTCGCCAGCCTTGAGCTGAGCGAGTACCGCAGCCAAGCGGGCCTGAGCGCAACGCCGGGCCGACGCCTCAGCCGCAAGGAGTTGGATGCCTTGGTTCAACGCAGCGCCCAGCAGAACACCTTGGCAGCGACCGCCGTGCCCACCGGCAGCACCCTGCTGTGGGAAAGCGGCAGCAGCGCTCAGCGCATGGACATCGTCATCATCGGCGACGGTTTCACCCGCGCTGAAATGCCGGCCTGGCAAACCGCGGCCCAACGGGTGTCGGACGGCATCATGGCCGACCCGCTGTTCGCCCGTTTCAAGGGTGCGCTGAACATCCGCCGCGTTGACATCGAGAGCGCCCAGTCGGGCGTGACCGAAGGCGGCGTGGTGCGCAACTCGGCGCTGGGCAGCCAACTGGGATGTTTCAACATCGCGCGCCTGGTGTGCACCGACGAAGCCAAGGTGCTGGCGGCCGTTTCGGCCGTGGCGCCGGCCAATGGCCGCGATGTGATCATCGTGCTGGTCAACAGCCCCACCTATGCCGGCGCGGCCAGCGGCAATATCGGCGGCTTCTCCTTGCACCCCCAATCCATCGAGATCGCCCTGCATGAGATCGGCCATGCGGCCTTCCAGTTGGCCGACGAGTACGACAACGGCACCTGCGACACCAGCAGCGAGCCCCGCGCCGCCAACGTCACCCGTGTGGCCACGCGCAACGGGGTCAAATGGGCGCAGCTGATCGCCGCCACCACGCCGGTACCGACCAACCCGGGCTCGGTCAGCAATGGCACGGTGGGGGTGTTCCAGGGTGCCGACTATTGCCCCAGCGGCAAGTACCGGCCGACCGAAACCTCGCGCATGCGCGCCCTGTCCAACCCCTGGCATGCCGTCAATGAAGCGCGAGCCAAAGCGGTGTTCGACAGCTACACCGGCGGCGGTGGCGACGCCCTGCCCGTGATCAGCAGCCCGCCGCGCAGCGTGACGGTCAATGCCGGCCAGAGCGCCAGCTTCAGCGTCAGCGCCAGCGGCAACGGTTTGAGCTATCAATGGCGCAAGAACGGCACGGCCATCGCCGGCGCCACGGCCGCCAGCTACAGCACGGGGCCCACCAGCCTCAGCGACAACGGCGCGCAGTTCAGCGTGCTGGTCAGCAACAGCGCCGGCAGCGTGAGCAGCGCGGCCGCCACGCTGACGGTCAGGAACAGCGATGCCGTACCGCCCAGCATCAGCACGCAGCCGAGCAATGTCAGTGTCAGAGCGGGCAGCCCAGCCAGCTTCTCGGTGACCGCGGCCGGCACCGGGCCGCTGAGCTACCAGTGGCGCAAGAACGGCAGTGCCATCGCTGGCGCCACAGCGGCCAGCTACTCGATCGCCGCAGCCGCCAACGCCGACAACGGCGCGCAGTTCAGCGTCACCATCAGCAACAGTGCCGGCAGCGTCACCAGCGCCAACGCCACCTTGACCGTCACCTCGGACAACAGCGGCGGCAGCACCGTGAACGGCACGCTGGCGGCGGGTGCCAGCTTGACCTACCCCAGCGGCAGCCCGGGCTACCACCTAAGCAGCGCCGGGGGCAAGTTCAGTGCCACGCTCAAGGGCCCGGCCGGGGCCGACTTCGACCTCTACCTGTACAAGTGGAACGGCAGCAGCTGGGCCGTGGTCGCCAAGTCGGAGGGGCCGGACGCCAACGAGGCCTTCAGCTACACCGGGACAGCCGGCTATTACTACCTGCAGCTCAGCTCTTACGCAGGCAGCGGTGCGTTCACGCTGAGTTACACCCTGCCGAAGTAATGCATTAGCTCACCACACCACGTCCCTTTGCCCGCCCGCTGCGTTCGTTCCCGGCCGCAGCGAGGCCGGCCCTGCCTCGCCCGTGCTGAAGCTCCGGCGAATCAGCCCGGCGCAGGCAGCAGCGCATGCGCCCCGCGTGCGAGGCGCCCACCTTCGTCACTGGCTTGTTCTCAAGCAGAAAGAGGAAACCCACATGAAAAAGACCTTCCGGCAATGGACGCTGTCCTTGCTGGCCGCCCTGGCGCTGAGCGCCTGTGGCGGCGGCAGCCTTCAAGACCGCCCAAGCGAAAACGCCATCAGCCCCCAAGCGAGCGACATGCCCCGTGCCAAAGCCACGGCTGCCACCGCGGGCGCGTCGGCCGCCCCCAAGCAAGGCATCGTGCTGGACGACATCGACAAGGGCAGCTTCTGCTATAGCGAGCCCATCAATTTCAGCGCCGATGTCAGTGATCTGAAATCAGCCTACCAGTCCAACAACTGGCTGCAAACCATCACCAGCGTCTACGGCCGCCGCTGGCCCAGCGGCAAGGCCCTGGCCACCGCTCAAGCCAATGATCAGTACTTCAAGGGCTTTGTCGACACCAGCAGCTTCAACAAACTGGCCGAGTCCCTGATGGTGGCCATCCACGAAGAAACCCATATGTGGGATCTGGCGGCCGAACGAACGCAATGGAACAACTACAGCTCGTCCTGGATTGACGAGCAGACGCAGTTCCTCAAGTTCAATCTCTACGACAGCGACGGTGGCTTTGCGCGCAAGGAGATCTTGAGCCTGATCACCGATGACGCTTCGTCCGAGACCGACGAGGTCTATCTCAAGAACGCCCAGCAAGGCGAGTACCACCTGCAGGGCGTCACGGCCGAGCTCAATGCCAGCTTGATGGGCCTGCCGGCGGCGGCGGCAGTCGGTGAATTCATCGACGGCATCGGTGCCAGCAACTCACGTGACCTGGCGTTGACCAACACCAGCTATCTGCAGCTGTACCTTCGCGTGGCCAAGTCCAAGCACAGCGCTTACTACAACAAGCTCAAGAGCGACCCGACGCTGCGCAAATGGGTCTTGGTGCAGTTTCTGCGCAATGCCTACCACATGAAGCAATCGGATCGCTGGGCGGCCAAGCTGGGCAGCGCCAAGGTGCCGCGCCTGATTGCGCGTGTCTATGCTGCGGAGAATCTGGCCATTCTGGAAGACTTCACCGGCTACACCCTGCCCAAGACCATCGACAGCGCCTGCATGGGCGCCGCCGGAGCACCCGTCATCAACAGCCAACCCCAGAATGTGGTGGCCAACGTCGGCCAGACGGTCAGCTTCAGCGTTCAGGCCAGTGGCTCGGGCCTGAGTTACCAGTGGCGCAAGAACGGCGTCAACCTGGGCAGCAACAGCAGCTCCGCCAGCTACATCATCAACGCGGTGCAAGCCAGCGATGCCGGCAGCTACAGCGTGCTGGTCAGCAACTCGCTGGGCTCGACCAGCAGCAATGCCGCCTCCTTGACTGTCAACCCGGGCAGCGAAATCCGCATCAGCATCACGCCGGCCTCGGTCACGCTCAGTCCCGGCGGCAGCCAGCAGTTCAGCGCCACGGTCAGCGGCAGCAGCAACACCGCCGTCACTTGGCGCGTGCTCGATACCGGCGGCGGCAGCATCAGCAGCAGCGGACGCTACACCGCACCTCAGACGGCTGGAAGCTACCGCATTCAGGCCAGCAGCGTGGCCGATGCCAGCAAGACCGCACAAGCCACCGTCACCGTCAGCGCTGCCAGCACAGCACCGGTGATCAACAGCCAACCCCAGGCCGTCAATGCCGTCGCAGGCTCCACCGCCAGCTTCTCGGTGCAAGCCAGCGGCAGCGGCCCGCTGAGCTACCAGTGGCGACGCAACGGCACAGCCCTGAGCGGCGCCACCGGCTCCAGCTACACCACCCCGGTGCTGAGCCTGGCCGACCATGGCGCCGTGTACAGCGTGGTGGTCGGCAATGCGGCTGGTTCGGTCACCAGCGCCGGCGCCACACTCAGTGTCAGCGCCGCTGGGGGCGGCACCACCGTGACCGGCTCACTCAGCGGCGCAGGCGCCAGCGCCACCGTGCCAGGCGGCAGCCCCGGCTATCTGCGAACGACAGCCCGCGGTCTTTTCAATGCCCAGCTCAGCGGCCCCGCGGGCAGCGATTTCGATCTCTACCTGTACCGCTGGAACGGCAGCAGTTGGGCCGTGGTGGCCAAGTCTGAGGGTCCGGCCTCCAGCGAAGCCTTGAGCTACACGGGCGCGGCTGGCTTCTACTATTTCCAGATCAAGTCCTATGCGGGCGGCGGCGCCTACAGCTTGACGTACAGCGCGCCCAAGTGAGTTCGCGCGCCAGCGCGGATCCGCGGCGCCTTCAGCGAGCCGCCGCCGACGACGACGGCGGCGCGCTCAGCTGGGCCAGGGCCCGCGTGGCCAGCTCGGCATGGGCGGCTTCCAGCTCAGCCAGCGGCTGGCTGGAGCCACTCATGAACACGGCCATCAAGAGGGGCGCACGGTCGGGCGGGAAAAACACCGCCACATCGTTGACCGCGCCGCGCGCACCGGTGCCGGTTTTGTCGGCCGCCGGCCAGTCTTTCGGCGCACCGGCGCGCAGGCGGCGCAAGCCGGTCTCGGAGGCATTCATCCAGACCAGCAGTTGCTGACGCAGCTCGTCCGACAAGACGCTGCCCAGGATGCGGTCCAGCAGGCCGACAAAGGCCTCGGGCGTGCTGCTGTCGCGCGGGTCACCGGGCTCATTGCTGTTGAGTGCGGGTTCGATGCGGTCCAGCCGGGTGATCACATCGCCCTGCTCGCGCGCAAAACGGGTCAGGCCCGGCGGGCCGCCGACCAGGGGCAGCAACAAATTGGCCGCCGGGTTGTCGCTGTGCACCAGGATGGCCTCGCAGAGCGCGGCCACCGTCAGCGAGGCCGATTGCGAGCCGCCTTCCAGCAAGGCGCCTGTCACCGGTGCATGCGGCACCAGATCGCGCGGGCCGTAACGCAGGCGTTGATCAGGCCGCAGCTGGCCGGCATCGATGCGTGCCAGCACCGCGGCCGCCAGCAGCAGCTTGAAGGTCGAGCACATGGCAAAGCGCTGATCGGCCCGGTAGGCCAGGCGCGCCTGGCTGCCGGTGTCGAGCGCGAAAACGCCGATCTGGCCACCGAGCCGGGCCTCAAGGGCCTGACAGGCTGCATCAAAGTCCAGCGGCTGCAAGGCCGGCGCCGCGCGCAGCCCCGCAGGCAGGCCCAGCAGCAACGAGCCACCGGCCAGGCCACGCTTCAGAAACGAGCGGCGCATCAGGGCGCCAGCACGCGCATGACCTTCTGGAAGGCCTCGACCGGCTTGCCCTTGCGGGCGCGCTTGCCGGCATAACTGGCCAGGCCCACGCCCTTGAGAGTTTCCTCCTTGGGCTTGGCGCCGCGGCCGGTGCCGATCACTTGCAGGCTTTGCGTGAAGGCGGCCACGCTGAGCAGCGCATCCTTGTCCTCCAAATCCACCAGGGTCAGGCCGCGGCCGCCCTTGGGTTGGTGCTTGAGCTCGTCCAGGCCGTAGGTCAGCAGGCGGCCGTTCAGGCTCAGGCAGGCCAGCTGCACGCCCAGCACCTCGCCGGCCGGCACCACGGCTGGCGGCAGCGGCTGCTCTGTGCCCTCCAGGCTGAGGAAGGTCTTGCCCGCTTTTTGCCGGCCGACCAGATCGCCCACCTGGGCGATCAGACCAAAGCCGCCGGTGCCGGCCAGCACCAGGCGCTGCTGGGCATTGCCGGCGAAGTAATGCGCAATCTGGCTGCCACTTTCCAGCTCGATCAAGGTGGTGATGGGCTGGCCATCGCCGCGACCGCCCGGCAGCATGGCCACCGGCACCGAGTAGACCCGGCCGTTGTTGCCGAAGACGATCAGCGGGTCCACGCTGCGGCAGGGGAAGGTGCCGTAGAGCTGGTCGCCCGACTTGAAGGCCAGGGCTGCAGGCTCGACCTCATGGCCCTTGAGTGCACGCACCCAGCCCTTCATGCTGACCACCACGGTGACCGGCTCGTCCACCACCTTGACTTCAGCGGTGGCGCGCTTTTCTTCCTGGATCAGGGTGCGGCGCTCGTCGCCGTACTGCTTGGCGTCGGCCTCGATTTCCTTGATCACGGTGCGCTTGAGCACGCTCGGGTTGGCCAGGATGTCGGCCAGCTTGGCCTCGTCCTCGCGCAGGCTCTTGAGTTCCTGCTCGATCTTGATCGCCTCCAGGCGCGCCAGCTGGCGCAGGCGGATCTCCAGAATGTCCTCGGCCTGGCGCTCGGACAGGCGGAAGCGCTCGATCAGGGCCGGCTTGGGCTCATCGGCGTTGCGGATGATGCGGATCACCTCGTCGATGTTCAGCAGCACCAGCTGCCGGCCTTCCAGCACATGGATGCGGTCGCGCACCTTGTCCAGGCGGAACTGGGTGCGGCGCTGCACCGTGGTCTGGCGGAAGCCCAGCCACTCGCTGAGGATCTGGCGCAGGCCTTTTTGCGTCGGGCGGCCGTCAGAGCCGACCATGGTCAGGTTCAGCGAGGCCGAGGTCTCCAGGCTGGTGTGGGCCAGCAAGGTGGTGATCAGGTCTTGCTGCTCGACCGTGCGGCTCTTGGGCTCAAAGACCAGACGCACAGCGGCGTCCTTGCTCGATTCATCGCGCACGCCGTCCAGCACCGCCAGCAGGCTGGCCTTGAGCTGCAGCTGTTCCTGGCTGAGTGCCTTCTTGCCGGCCTTGACCTTGGGGTTGGACAGCTCCTCGATCTCTTCCAGCACGCGCTGGGCACTGGTGCCGTGCGGCAGCTCGGTCACGACCAGCTGCCACTGGCCGCGGGCCAGGTCTTCGATCTTCCAGCGCGCGCGCAGCTTCATGCTGCCGCGGCCGCTGAGGTAGGCCGAGCGGATGTCGTCGGCCGAGCTGATCAGCTGGCCGCCGCCGGGGTAGTCCGGGCCGGGCAGCAGGGTGAAGAGTTCCTCATCACTGAGGTTCTCGTTCTTCAGCAGAGCCACCGAGGCCGCAGCAACCTCGCGCAGATTGTGGCTGGGCACCTCAGTGGCCATGCCCACGGCAATGCCGCTGGCGCCGTTGAGCAGCACGAAAGGCAGGCGGGCCGGCAGCTGGCGCGGCTCCTGGGTGGAGCCGTCGTAATTGGGTGTGAAGTCCACCGTGCCTTCGTCGATCTCGTCGAGCAGCAGGCGAGCAATCGGCGACAGCCGCGCTTCGGTGTAACGCATGGCGGCGGCGCCGTCGCCGTCGCGGCTGCCGAAATTGCCCTGGCCATCGATCAGCGGATAGCGCAGCGAGAAATCCTGGGCCATGCGCACCAGGGCGTCATAGACCGATTGGTCGCCGTGCGGGTGCAATTTACCCATCACATCGCCGACCACGCGCGCGCCCTTGACCGGCTTGGCGCCGGTGTTGCCGCTGTAGGACAGGCCCATGCGCTCCATGGTGTAGAGGATGCGGCGCTGCACCGGCTTCTGGCCGTCGCAGACATCGGGCAAGGCCCGGCCCTTGACCACGCTCAGCGCATATTCGAGGTAAGCACGCTCGGCGTAGTGGCCCAGGGTCAGGTTTTCACCGTCGCCCGCGCCGCCGCTGCCGCCGCCGCCCGAGTTCGGCGGCGGGTTGTCAAAAATGGAAGTCTGCTGGCTCATGCGGAATCGTCGTCAGGGTTCGTTCTTGTGAATCTTGAGGTGCTGGGCTTGGGCCGGCATGCTGTGTTGCAGCAGGGCCCAGTACAGCTCCAGCACCAGGTGGACATGGGCCTGGGTTTCGGCGAAAGGCGGCATGCGCCCGCTGTGGCGGCGCACCGCGCCCTCGCCGGCATTCCAGGCGGCCAGGGCCGCATCGATGCGGCCGAAGCGTTTGATCAGATCGGCCAGCATCTTGGCGCCGGTCAGGACATTGGTGCGCGGGTCGAGCAGCTGCTTCTTGCTCGCGGCATTCTTGCTGGCTGGCCCATAGCGCCGCGCCGCATCGGGCATGAGCTGCATCAGGCCGAGCGCGCCCCGCTTGGATTCAGCGTCATGCTTGTAGCCCGATTCGACCGCGATCACGGCCTTGAGCAGCTCCATGTCCACACCATGCCGGGCCGCGGCCTCGCGCAAATAGGGCTGCACCGCCTTGACCTCGGGCGCAAACTCCAGCCAGGTGAGCAGGCCCTGGCCGCCATCGCTCTTGCCCGGCACCTGGGTCTGCGCCGCCGCCTCGCGCTGCGTCTGGGCACTGCCGAGCACCAGGCTGTAGCGGCTGTCGACCTGATGGCCGGCCAGATGCGCCATGCCCTGGCCATCGATATAGCCCCAGAGCTCGGCGCGCGCCGGGGCGGCCAAGGCCATCAGCAACGCCCCCATGATCCAGAGCGAGCGGCTCAAACGCCCTCCTCGCCCAGGGCCACGCGGGCCTGGTACTCGCGGTCCAGCAAGGACATCACCACCAGGCTGTCATAGCCATCGGCGCCCTCGGTGGTGACGCGCACGCTCTCGCGCAGGCGGCCCTCTTCAACAAAGCCCTCGCTGGCGTAGAGCTTGAGCGCGCGCGTGTTCAGCGCCTTGACGTCCAGCCAGAAGCGGTGCGCCTTGAGCTGGGTGAAGGCCAGGGCCTTGAGCAGGCGCACCGCGCGCCGGCCCAGGCCCGCGCCCTTGGGGCCCAGCACGATGCGCTTGAGCTCGACCGAGCCATGCGGGTTGCGGCAGCCCTGCAGGATGACAAAACCGGCGCGCGTGGCCTCGGGCCCCGCTTCGATGATGAAGTGGCGCGAATCAGGAAAGCGCAGCGCGCCCTCGTGCTGCACCCGTTCCCAGGGCGTGATGAAGGGGCGGTTGGCGCCGTCCTGCTCGATGGAGACGACATAGTCCAGGTCCGACAACATGGTCGGACGCAGGTGCACGCGCGGCGCCGTGGTGCTCATGGCCGGGGCTCGAATCCTTGAAGCACGGCCACGACGTTGTGACCGATGGCCTCGGTGGCATAACCGCCTTCCTGCAGGAACAGGGTGCGGGCACCGAAGGCCGCCAGGCGCTGGCCCAGACGGCTGAACTCGGGTCGGTCCAGCTTGAAATGCGAGATCGGGTCGCCGCCGTAGGTGTCTACGCCCAGGGAAACAATCAGCAGCTCGGGCTCGTAAGCTTGCAGCCGTTCCAGCGCTGCCTCCAGCGCCGCGAACCAGGCCTCGTTGCTGGCACCGGCCGGCAGCGGGAAGTTGGCATTGAAGCCCAGGCCGGCGCCGGCGCCGGCCTCGTCGGCATGGCCAAGGAAGAAGGGAAACTCCGTCTGCGGGTCGCCATGCAGGCTGGCGTAGAACACGTCTGCACGGTCGTAAAAAATGGCCTGCGTGCCATTGCCGTGGTGGTAATCCACATCAAGGATGGCCACGCGCTGCAGGCCGGCATCGAGCGCCGCCTGGGCCGCCACCGCCGCGTTGTTGACGAAGCAGTAGCCGCCGAAGAAGTCCGCCCCGGCGTGGTGGCCCGGCGGGCGGGTCAGCACATAGGCGCTGCGCTCGCCGCCCAGCACCTGGTCCAGGCCGGTCAGGCTGGCTTGCGCGCCCCAGTAGGCGGCCTCCCAGCTGCCGGCGGTCAGCGGCGTGCCGCTGTCCATGGAGTAGAGGCCCATGCGGGCGGCAAAGCTGCGCGGTGCGACATCGCTGCGCAGGCTGCGCACTGGCCAGACGGCCGGGAAGGCATCGCCCTCGCCGCCCAAGGCCTGCCACTCGGCCCAGGCACCTTGCACAAAGCGCAGATAGGCCGGCGCATGGACGCGCTCCAGCGGCGCCAGACCATGGTCCACCGGCGCCACGATCTCACCGAGCTGGGCGGCCTTCACCGCGGCCAGCACATAGTCAGCCCGGGCCGGCACCTCGAAGGCCGGCACCAGGCGGCCGCGGAAGAACTCGTGCGTGGCCGCATGCGCCGCATGGCGGGCGTTGTAGACGGTTTTCATGACTTGGGCGGTCTCGGCGGGTTCAAACGTCCACTTCGACGGAGTCGCCGTGGATTTCCATCAGCTCGCGGCGCGAGGAGGCCTCGCCCTTGCCCATCAGCTTGTTGATGGCCACCTCGGTCTCGCCCAGATCGAGCGCGCCGTAGGTGACCGGGCTCAGTCGGCGGGTCTCAGGGTTGAGCGTGGTGTCCCAGAGCTGCTCGGCACTCATCTCGCCCAGGCCCTTGAAGCGGCTGATGCTCCAGCTGCCTTCGCGGGCGCCTTCCTTGCGCAGCTTGTCCAGGGTGGCGCTGAGCTCACCCTCATCCAGCGCGTAGATCTTGGCGGCCGGCTTTTTGCCGCGCGCCGGCGCGTCGACGCGGTAGAGCGGCGGGCGCGCCACAAAGATGTGGCCGGTCTCGATCAGCTTGGGGAAGTGGCGGAAGAACAGGGTCAGCAGCAGCACCTGGATGTGCGAGCCGTCCACGTCCGCATCGGACAGGATGCAGATCTTGCCGTAGCGCAGGCCGCTCAGATCAGGCTCGTCGTTCTTGCCATGCGGGTCCACGCCCAGGGCCACCGAGATGTCATGGATCTCGTTGTTGGCGAACAGGCGGTCGCGCTCGACCTCCCAGGTGTTCAAGACCTTGCCGCGCAGCGGCAGCACGGCTTGGGTTTCCTTGTTGCGGCCCATCTTGGCGCTGCCGCCAGCCGAATCACCCTCGACCAGAAAGACTTCGTTGTGCAGCAGATCGCGGCTTTCGCAATCGGTCAGCTTGCCCGGCAGCACGGCCACACCCGAGCCCTTGCGCTTCTCGACCTTTTGCGAGGCGCGCTGGCGGGTTTGGGCCTGCTTGATGACCAGCTCGGCCAGCTTCTTGCCGAACTCCACATGCTGGTTCAGCCACAGCTCCAGGCCCGGCTTCACATAGGTCGACACCAGGCGCAGCGCATCGCGGCTGTTCAGGCGCTCCTTGGTCTGGCCCTGGAACTGCGGGTCCAGCACCTTGGCCGAGAGCACGAAGGAGGCACGCGAGAACACATCGTCCGGCATCAGCTTGACGCCCTTGGGCAGCAGGCTGTGCAGCTCGATGAAGCTCTTGATGGCGCCGAACAGGCCGTCTTTCAGGCCTGACTCGTGCGTGCCGCCGGCCACCGTGGGAATCAGGTTGACATAGCTCTCGCGCATGGTCTGGCCTTCTTCGGTGAAGGCCACGCACCACGCAGCGCCCTCGCCTTCGGCGAAGTTCTCGGTCTCGCTGCGGCCGGCGTACTGCTCGCCTTCGAACAGCGGGATCAGCGGATCGGCCGTCAGGGTCTGCTGCAGGTAGTCGCGCAAGCCGCCCTTGTAGGACCAGGTCTGCACATCGCCGGTTTTCTCATTCGTCAGCGTGACGATGACGCCCGGCATCAGCACGGCCTTGCTGCGCAGCAGATGGACCAGCTCGTTCTTGGGCAGCTCGGCGCTTTCGAAATACTTCGCATCGGGCCAGACGCGCACGGTCGTGCCCTGCTTGCGGTCGCCGCGCTCGGCTTTGCGGGCCGTGACCGGCTCGACCACATCGCCGTTCTCGAACGCGAGGCTGGCCACTTCGCCGCCGCGCCAGACCGTCACCTCCAGGCGCTTGGCCAGGGCATTGGTGACGCTGACGCCGACGCCGTGCAGGCCGCCCGAGAAGCTGTAGGCGCCGCCCGAGCCCTTGTCGAACTTGCCGCCGGCATGCAGGCGGGTGAAGACGATCTCGACCACGGGCACACCCTCTTCGGGGTGCAGGCCGAAGGGGATGCCGCGGCCGTCGTCGGCGATGGAGATGGAGCCGTCGCTGTGCTGGATCAGGTCGATGCGCTTGCCGAAACCGGCCAGGGCCTCGTCGGCCGCGTTGTCAATGACCTCCTGGATGGTGTGCAGGGGGTTGTCGGTCCGGGTGTACATGCCCGGGCGCTGCTTGACCGGCTCCAGGCCTTTGAGCACGCGGATCGAGCCCTCGCCATAGCTGCCGGGCGTGGCGGAGGGGGAATTGGGAGTGGAGGAGGAGGAAGCTTTGGTGGCCATGGGGGCGGATTCTAGGGTTTGCCTGGGAGGCGCCCGGCAAAACGGGCTTGAGGTGTGCACTCTCAAACTCGCTACCATGCCCGGCCTATGCCCGCATTTGCCCTCGCCTTGTTCTTCACTTCTCCCCGCCCCCTGCCTCGCCCGGCCGGCGCCGGCGCGGCCGCCCTGGCTCTCGCACTCTTCGCCGCACCCAGCTCGGCCCAGCCGCCCATCGCCGACGAGCTGCGCCCCGGCGCTTCGGTGACCATGGAGCTGAAAAACGCCGAGTGGTTCGACGGCCAGGGCTTCCGCAGCGGCACGCTCTACGTCAAAGACGGCAAATTCACCAGCCAGAAGATCAAAAAAGCCCAGCGGCGCATGAACCTCAAGGGTCAGTTCCTGATCCCGCCCCTGGCCGACGCCCACAACCACAATCTGCAAAACGCCTGGGCCTGGGGCCGCTACGGCCAGGGCTATCTGCGCGACGGCGTGTTCTACGCCCTGATGCAATGCGCCGAGCCCAAGGGCGCCGGGGCCGTGCGCCCCCTGGCCGCCGCGGGCGCCCAGGCGGCCGGGCCGGAGCTGGTGTTCGTGACCGCCTGCATCACCTCGTCTGACGGCCAGCCCCTGGCCCAACTGCTGGCTGAAGACCCGAATTCTCCGGGGCTCAAACCCAAGCCCGAGGACCACATCGACAAAACCGTGCTGGTCATGGACAGCCTGGAACAGGTCGAAAAGAAATGGCCCCTGGTGCAGGCGCGCAAGAGCGAGGCGCTCAAGCTCATGCTCAGCCGCTCGGAAAGCCCTGAGCTCCATGCCGACCCCAAGCAGTTCGGCCGCCTGGGCCTGAAGCCTGAGCTGCCAGCCGCCATCGCCAAAAAAGCCTTGCAAGACCGCCTGCTGGTGATTGCCCAGGCCGACACGGCGGCGGACTTCAACATCGCCGTGCAGGCCGGCGCGCACTGGATCGCCCGCCTGCCCGGCCTCTACTTCTTTGAAGGCACGGGCGCCGAGACCTACCGCATCAGCCCCGAGATGGCCGCCGAGGCCGCCCGCCGCAAGGTCGCCGTCATCACCGCCACCGCGGCCAGCGAGCTGTTCCGCATGTCGCCTGAGCAGCTGACCAAGGTGCGCGCCCAGCAGGCCGACAATCTGCGCACCCTGCAGGCGGCCGGCGTGCCTTTGCTGATCGGCTCGGATCTGTTCCATGGCTCCGTGCTGGGCGAGCTGCGCAACCTGGACCGCCTGGGCGTGATCGGCCGCCCGCAGCTGCTCAAGATGGCCACCATCACCACGCCCCATGTGCTCTTTCCCAAGCGCCGCCTGGGTTGCTTCGAACCGGGCTGCGAAGCCAGCTTCCTGCTGCTGCCCGCCAATCCGATTCAGGATCTGGACGCGCTGAGCAAGATCCAGATGCGGGTGCGACAGGGCCGAGTGCTGGGCGCAGGCTGACCCCAGGCCCCGCAGGGTGGGCTGCTTTGGTTAAAGTCCACGGATGAACGCCAGCATCACGCCACCGGCCGCGCCGCGCCTGTCCATGTTCCAGGTGCTGCTCTGCGGCGCCATGATCGTGACCCTGTCCATGGGCATACGCCACGGCTTCGGCCTGTGGCTGCAACCCATCACCATGGACCGGGGCTGGACGCGCGAGACCTTTGCTTTCGCTCTGGCCGTGCAGAACATCGCCTGGGGCGTGGCCGGGCCCTTTGCCGGCATGTTGGCCGACCGCTTCGGCCCGTTCCGCGTGCTGGCCGTGGGTGGCCTGCTTTACGCCCTGGGTTTGGTGCTGATGGCACTGTCGACTTCGGGTCTGGCCTTCACCGGCAGCGCGGGGCTTTTGATCGGCATTGCCCAATCGGGCACCACTTACGCGGTGATCTACGGCGTGATCGGCCGCAATGTGCCGGCCGAGAAGCGCTCCTGGGCCATGGGTGTGGCAGCGGCTGCGGGCTCCTTCGGCCAATTCCTGATGGTGCCGGTGGAGAACTGGCTGATTGCCTCGACCGGCTGGCAGAACGCGCTGTTCATCCTCGCCTGTGCCGCCCTGATCATCCTGCCACTGGCCCTGGGCCTGCGCGAGCCGCAGGTCGCCAAGCCGGTGCACAGCCATTCGCAGAGCATCGTTCAGGCCTTGCGCGAAGCCTTCGGCTACCGCAGCTTCCAGCTGCTGATGGCCGGCTACTTCGTCTGCGGTTTCCAGGTCGTGTTCATCGGCGTGCACATGCCCAGCTACCTCAAGGACCAGGGCCTGTCGCCCCAGGTGGCCACTTATGCCCTGGCCCTGATCGGCCTCTTCAATGTATTTGGCACCTACGGGGCCGGCGTGCTGGGCCAGCGCTATCCCAAGCGCTACCTGCTCTCGGCCATCTACGGCCTGCGCTCGGTGGCCATCGTCACCTTCCTACTGACGCCGCTGACGCCGATGTCGGTCTACATCTTCTCGGCGGTGATGGGCGTGCTGTGGCTGTCGACCGTGCCGCCGACCAATGCGGTGCTGGCGCAGATCTTCGGCGTGCAGCACATGTCCATGCTCAGCGGTTTCGTGTTCCTGAGCCACCAGGTGGGCAGCTTCCTGGGCGTCTGGCTGGGCGGCAAGCTCTACGACAGCACGGGCAGCTACGACATGGTCTGGTGGCTGGCCGTGGCCCTGGGCGTGGCGGCGGCTCTGGTGAACCTGCCGGTGCGTGAAGGCCCGATCTTGCGCGGCGAGCCGCGCCCTCAAACCGCATGAATCCGACCCAGCTTTCCACCAAGATCAAGCCGGCGCTTCGCTGGGCGCTGATCCTGCTGGTGCTGGGCCTGGTGTTTCTGGCCTACCTGCAGCCGGCGCTGATGGTGCAGCTGTCCGAGCAACTCTGGGCCTGCTTCTGAACATGGGGGCTGAGGTGTCGCCCTGGCTGCGCCGCTGGACGCAGGCTCAAATCGCTGGTGCCACGGCCCTGGATCTGGCCTGCGGCTCCGGCCGCCACCTGCACTATCTGGCCGCCCAAGGCATGAAGGTCTGCGGCGTCGACCGGGATGCAGCGGCACTCGCCGCCTCTGAAGGCTTGGCAGCGGAGCTGATCTGCGCCGACATCGAGAACGGCCCCTGGCCGCTGAGCGGCCGGCAGTTCGACCTGGTGCTGGTCAGCAACTACCTGTGGCGGCCGCTGTTCCCACAGATCCGTGCGGCCGTGGCGCCCGGCGGTTGGCTGATCTACGAAACCTTTGCCCTCGGCCAGCACACCATCGGCCGCCCGGCGCGGCCGGATTTTCTGCTTCAGCCCGGTGAACTGCTGAGCCTGTGCCAGGGCTTGCGCATCGTCGCGTTTGAAGATGGCTTTGAAAAAGGCCGCGAGGGCGTCAACCCGCGCTATGTCCAGCGCGTTGCCGCTGTTTGCGAAGCGCCGAGCGCCACTGCGGGCACTGTTTTTCAGGCCTATGCACTCGATTGAGTCGCCCGGCCCCGAGCGCACACGCGCCGCTGAGTAGAATCCACCGCATCACATAGGACATTCCTCCATGAACCCGATTGTTGGCAGCATCGTTGCGCTCGTGACGCCGATGCAAGAAGACGGCAGCGTTGACTACCCGGCCCTGCGCGGCCTGATCGACTGGCACATCGCCGAAGGCACCGACTGCATCTGTGTCGTCGGCACGACCGGCGAGTCCCCCACGGTCAGCATGGAAGAGAACCGCCAGATCATCCAGGCGGCCGTCGAGCATGCTCGTGGCCGCGTGCCCATCATGGCCGGCACCGGCGCCAACAGCACCTCGGAAGCGATCGAGCTGAGCCGTTTCGCCAAGGAAGTCGGCGCCGACTGCACCCTGTCGGTCGTGCCCTACTACAACAAGCCCTCGCAAGAAGGCATCTACCAGCATTACAAGGCCATCGCCGAGGCCGTCGACATCCCCATGATGTTGTACAACGTGCCCGGTCGCACCGTGGCCGATATGGCCCCCGAAACGACCTTGCGCTGCGCCGGCCTGCCGGGAGTCTTCGGCGTCAAGGAAGCGACCGGCAATATCGAGCGCGCAGCCCAGCTGATCAAGGCCGCCCCCACGGGTTTCCACATCTACTCGGGCGACGACGGCACGGCCATCGCCCTGATGCTGCTGGGCGGCAGCGGCAATGTCAGCGTGACCGCCAATGTGGCGCCGCGCGCCATGCACGAGCTGTGCAAGGCGGCTCTGGCCGGCAATATCGCGGAGGCCCGCCGCATTCACTTCCAGCTGCTGAGCCTGCACAAGCATTTGTTCTGCGAACCCAGCCCCTCAGCCGCCAAATGGGCGCTGTCGCAGCTGGGCCGAATCAAGAACCAGCTGCGCCTGCCCATCGTGCCGCTGACCGAAGCCGGTCAGGCCCAGGTTGGCGCCGCCATGCGCGAAGCCGGCCTGTTCTGAACCGACGCGGCGCGCGATTTGCCTTGATCACCGTTTCCAGTCTGCTCTAATCCGCACCAGCTTTGCACGCCATCCGCCCCTCGGGGCCGGCTCGCAGGGTTCAACCATCGCTCCCTTGTCCCCCGGAGATGTCTAGCGTGACTCGTTCCTCCTCTTTTGTTTCTTCCTCGGCCACTCCGGTGCGCCTGGCCTGCCTGCTCATGCTGGGTTCGCTGGCCGCCTGCAGCACGACGGACGGCATATTTTCCTCGGACAAGGTCGATTACCGCGCCAACGCCCGCCAGACTGCCGGCCTGGACGTGCCGCCGGACCTGACCCAGCTGGCCCGTGACAGCCGCAGCGGCAACGCCAGCGGCTCGGTCAGCGCCAATGCCTTGCAGCAAGCCAATGCCGCCCCCAAGGTCAGCACCAGCGGCCTGAGCCCGGCCAACACCGTGGCTCTGAACGCGATCGGTGATTTGCGCCTCGAGCGCAACGCCGACACCCGCTGGCTGCGCAGCTCGCTGACGCCCGAGCAACTCTGGCCCCAGCTGCGCGAGTTCTGGCAACAACGCGGCTTCGAGCTGACCAAGGACGCCGCCGAAGTCGGCGTCATGGAAACCAACTGGAACGAAAACCGCGCCAAGCTGCCGCAGGACATCATCCGCTCCACCATCGGCAAGGTCTTCGACGGCCTGTACTCGACCGGTGAACGCGATATGTTCCGCACCCGCATCGAGCGCACGGCCGACGGCAAGGGCACCGAGATCTTCATCAGCCACCGCGGCATGGTCGAGGTCTACACCGGCCCGCAAAAAGACAACACCGCCTGGCAACCTCGCCCCAGCGACCCACAGCTGGAAGCCGAATTGCTGTCCCGCCTGATGCTCAAGCTGGGCGCCAAGGAAGAGTTGGCCAAGGCCGTTGTGGCCGATGTGCCGGCCGCCGCGCAGGGCAAGAGCACTGCGCCGACCGCCGTCATCGCCGCGGGTCGCCCGCTGTCGGAAGTGCCGGACGCCATCGCCGTCAACGAGGGCTTCGAGCGCGCCTGGCGCCGCGTGGGCCAGTCTCTGGATCGCCATGGCTTCACCGTGGAAGACCGCGACCGCAAGCTGGGCCTGTTCTTCCTGCGTTATGCCGACCCGAACCAGGCCGGCAAGGAAGAGCCCAACTTCTTCGAGCGCCTGTTCAGCGGCGACAAGGCCACCACAGCCACCCGCTACCGCGTGTCGGTCAAGTCGGAAGGCGAGAAGTCAACCGTCACCGTGCTGGACGACAAGGGCCAGCAGCAGACCAACGAGATCGCCAAGCGCATCCTCAATCTGCTGATGGACGATCTGCGCTGATCCGAGCCACCCGGCTCCTCGGCATGAGCGCCGCCACCCCATCGGGTGGGCGGCGTTTTTTCTGAGCCGAGAGCTTTCTAGCCAAACACGGAGTGATCAAGGCATGCGTTTTTGCAGCCTGGGCAGCGGCAGCGGCGGCAATGCCACGCTGATCGAAGCCAGCCAGGGCATCACCCAGACGCAAATCCTAGTGGACTGCGGCTTCAGCCTGCGCGAGCTGAGCCGGCGCCTGCTGCGCGCCGGCAGCGACCCCGAGGCCCTGAGCGCCGTCTTCATCACCCACGAGCACGGCGATCATGCCGGCTGCGTGATCAAGCTGGCGCAGGCGCACCGCATCCCGATCTGGACCAGCCGCGGCACCTGGAGCGCGATCGAGCGGCGTGCCGCCGATCTGACGGGCTTTGACCGCAAGCTGCTGCATTTCACGCGCAGCGGCGACACCCTGGAACTGGGCGACCTGCAGCTGCAGCCCTTTGCCGTGCCACACGATGCCGAGGAGCCGCTGCAATTGCGCTGCAACGACGGTTTGAAGCATCTGGGTGTGCTCACCGACCTCGGCAATGTCTGCGCCAGCGTGATCAAGGCGCTGCAAGGCCTGGACGCCCTGCTGCTCGAATGCAACCACGACGAGGCGCTGCTGCGCGCCTCCAACTACCCGGCCAGCCTCAAACGCCGCATCCTCGGCACCCACGGCCACCTCTCCAACGAGGCCAGTGCCGAGTTGCTGAATGCACTGCTGCACCCAAAGCTCGGCCCGGTCGCCGCCGCCCATCTGAGCGAGCGCAACAACCGCCCCGACCTGGCTGCCGCCGCGGTGGCGGCGGTACGCGACTGCCGCCCCGAAGACGTGCCCGTGGCCTCACAAGCCGAGGGCCTGGACTGGATCACGGTCTAGGAGACCGCCTTTTTCGAAAACGACAGACGTAAAAAAACCGCCGGGCCTTGCGGCCGGGCGGTTCTTTCAAGTACTCGGAGACCGATTACTTGCTGGCAGCAGCCGAAGCGGCGTCAGCAGCGGCAGGAGCCGATGCGTCAGCAGCGGGAGCCGAAGCTTCCACAGCGGGAGCCGAAGCAGGAGCCGAAGCTTCCACAGCGGGAGCGGCCACGGGAGCGGCTTCTTCCTTCTTGCCGCAAGCGGTCAGAGCAACAGCAGCCAGCACAGCAGCCAACAGGATCGACTTGTTCATACTTGTCCTCAAAATTCGTTAAACGAAGATGCAATTACCGGTAATTTTTTGAAGCCACTCAATGTCGCCTTCGCTTTTCAGCGCCGCGGCATCGGAAACTTCGGCATGACAAGGCGAGGAAAACCTCGAGCGCTTTCTTCACCTAGCCCTTAATTATAGCCATTGCTTTTGGCATCTTTTACAGGCCCAGGGTGGTCGATGCAAAGCTTTCGTAAGAATGTTGTGCGATCACGTCAAACCAATCCTTCCATCGCACAAATTCCGGAGCCTCGAAAGACACACTGCCGCGCCAGTTGCGCGTACTCATCAAGCGCAGCGTGATCTGAGTCGTGGGTGAACGGGCCCAGAACAGCGCCGCCGGCCCACCCGGCCCGACCGCCGCCATGGCCTCCGGCTCGAAGGCCCGAGCCTGCACCGCATGGCCATAACGCCCACGCCAAGCGACAAATCGCGGATGGGCACGCCGCACACCGTCGAACTGAGGCGCCAGCAAATGCAGGCGGCGGCTGGCGGGTGCGGCCCGAACCCAGTCGCTCAGCAGGTCCAGCAGCCCAGCCTCTGACCAGGGCCAAACGCTGAAATCCGGATCGAAGGCGCCGAGCTCGGTGCAGCCCTGCGCACAGGCTTGCTCGATTGCGAGCCGCAAGGCCTGCTGAAACTCGGCCCGGCCGGTGAATTCACCGGCTTGCAGTTCGGGTGCGGGCGGCGTTGCCAATCAAGCCTCCGCATGGTCACCTGAATTCGCGGCCCGCACCCAGCCATCTTCGGCCCACAGATCCAGCAGCTCGCGCGCATCGGCCGAAAGCTGGCCCAGCTGCTTGGCGCTGAGCTCGCGCTGGTCGGCGAAGGCACGCATCAAGCGGGCATCACGGCCACCTGCACGGAAGGACTCGCCGTTGATGAAGACATGGGCCGCGTCGTACATCATGCGGCTGCGCCGGTCCAGGCGCGCGCCGGCGCCCGCGGGCAGCGGCTCGCCCGGCTCGAACCAGACGCGCGGCTTGGGTTCGGTCAGCGCCTCGCCCAAGGCACGCTCCAGAGCCAGGGGTTCGCGCAGCGCGCGCTCCACGGCGTCGCGGGAGAAATCCAGCAGCTGCTGCGGCACCAAGCCCGGCGCCTCGGTGGCCGGCTGCTTGGGATCGGCGTACATGCGGTTGGCATAACTCTTGGAGTCATCGTCCATCAAGCGCTGCAGCAACTCGCGCGCCAGCTCGGCACGCCAGGGCGTGCGGAAACCCACCGAGCAGGTCATGCACTCGCCGATGGCAATGCCGTCGTGGGCCCAGCCGGGCGGCAGGTAGAGCATGTCACCGGCTTCCAGTACGAACTCTTCTTCTGGCTCAAAGTCTGCCAGCAGCTTGACCGGCACGCCTTCGCACAGCGCACCGGTGGTCGCCACGCCCTGACGGCCGATGCGCCAGCGACGGTGACCATGAACCTGGATCAAAAAGACATCGTAGGAATCGAAATGCGGGCCGACACCGCCGCCGTCGCTGGCGTAGGAAATCATCAAATCGTCGAGACGCGCCTCGGGCACAAAGCGGAATTGGGCCAGCAGCTCATGCGCCGCCTGCACATGAAGATCCAGGCCCTGGACCAGCAGGGTCCAGCCCGGCTTGCTGAAGGGCGGCAGCTTGGCCACCGGTCCTTGCTTGAGCGCCCACTTGCCATTGAACTGAGAGACCAGGCGCGACTCCACATCCTCGCTGGCGGCCAGCGCGGCCAGCTCGCTGCGCGAGGCCGGCGGGCGGATGCCCGGCAGCGCCTGGCGGACCAGCAGCGGCTTCTTCTGCCAGTGGCGACGCATGAATTGTTCGGGGCTGAGGCCGCCCAGCAGCGGAAGTTTGGCTTGGATGTTCATGCCCGCATTGTCGCCTGTGGCCGCAACCCACGCGTCCCGGAAACGGGACGCGGGACGCAGTCCTCGTCCCAATTTCGCCATGGCTGAATATGGATCAAGACCGGATGGCAGGCCGACAAAGCCCATGAACAGGGCTTTCTGGCTCCGAGCGAGGTGGCCGCAAGAGCTGGCACGGCTCCTGCGATCACTCGGTGCATGGACTTGCAAAGAACCCTCACCTCCGCCCAGCGATGGCGGCGTCGCGCCAGCCGGCCGGCCTTTCTGGGCCTGGCCCTGCTGGTGCTGATGGGCCTGGCCGGCGGCCTGCTGGCCCTGCGCCTGCGCGCCGCGCCGATCGAGCTGACCGCCTCGGCCCGCGGCCTGCAGTTCGCCGCGGTCGAACGCGGCCCCCTGGCCCTGGATGTGCGCGGCAGCGGCGTGCTGGTGTCCAGCGATCCACGCTGGATCACCGCGCAAAGCGAGGCGCGTGTCGAGCGCCTGCACGCGCAGGCCGGCAGCAGCCTGCGCCAGGGCGAGCTGCTGATGCTGCTCAGCAACCCGCAGCTGCAGCAGCGCGCCCAGGAAAGCCGCTGGCAGCTGGAGCAGGCCGAGGCCGAACTCAAGGCCTTGCAGGCCAGCCTGGACAGCCAGGTCATGAACGCCCAAGCGGCGGTGCAGCGTGCCGAGTTCGGCGCCCGCAATGCCGAGCTGCAATGGCAGGCGGATCAAGAGCTGCTCAAGGACGGCATGGTCTCCAAGCTGGCATTCCAGCGCAGCCGCTTCAGCGTCGAACAAGCCGGCCAGACCCTGCAGCTGGAGCGCGAACTGCTGCAGCGGCAGCGCGCGGCCATGCAGGCCCAGCTGGAGGCCAAGCGCGCGGCGCTGGCGCGCCTGCACAAGGCCTGGCAGCGCGATCTGGAGCTGGTCGAGGCCCTGCAGGTGCGTGCGCCCGCTGACGGCGTGGTGCAGGAGCTGACACTGCAAGCCGGCCAAAGCGTGGTAGCCGGTGCCTTGCTGGCCAAGCTGGCCCGGGCCGACGCCCTGTACGCGGAAATTCAGGTGCAGGAAGCCCAGGCGCGCGACATCGCCGTGGGCCAAAGCGCCCAGATCGATCTGCGCAGCGGCGGGCGCGAGGGCCTGCTGCACGCCGTGGTCAGCCGGGTGGCGCCCAAGGTCAGCAACAGCCTGCTCAAGGTGGACCTGCGCCTGCTCGATCCCCTGCCGCGCGGCGCCCGCCCCGACCTCAGCATCGACGGCAGCATCGCCCTGAGCCGCCTCAGCGACGCCGTGCAGGTGCAGCGACCCGTGTTCAGCCAGGCCATGAGCCAGGCCCAGGTCTACCGCCTGATCAGGGAAGACCTGGCCGAGCGGGTGCATGTGCAGTACGGCCCGGCCTCGGTCGGCCGCATCGTCATCCAGAGCGGCCTGCAGCCCGGCGACCGCATCGTCGTCTCCGACACCAGCAGCTGGCGCCTGAGCGAGCGCGTGCGCCTTCGCTGAAGCGCCGCCCATTTTTTCAGCCCTATATTCAACGCCACGAGGCAGAGAGGAACCAACCCATGAGCACGAACCGCTCCCCGCACGCCGCCGCCGAGGCGTCACCCTTGATCCGCCTGCAGGGCGTTCAGAAGAGCTTTCTCAGTGACGAGCTGGAAACCCGCGCCCTCGACGAGGTCAGCCTGGTGGTGCGCGGCGGCGAGTTCCTCGCCGTCAGCGGCCCCTCGGGCTGCGGCAAGTCCAGCCTGCTGTCCATCCTGGGCCTGCTCGACAGCCCCAGCAGCGGCAGCTACGAGCTGAGCGGCCAGCGGGTCGATCAGCTGGACCCGCGCGCCCGCGCCCTGCTGCGCAACCGCCAGATTGGTTTTGTCTTTCAGGCCTTCAATCTGATCGGCGACTTGAGCGTGGAGGACAACGTCGCCCTGCCGCTGAGCTATCGCAGCGAGATGAGCCGTGCCGAACGCCGGGCCCGGGTCGCCGAGGCCCTGGCCCAGGTGGACATGGCGCACCGCGCCCGCCACCACCCGGCCCAGCTCTCCGGCGGCCAGCAGCAGCGCGTGGCCATCGCCCGCGCTCTGGTCGGCCAGCCCCGCCTGATCCTGGCGGACGAGCCCACCGGCAACCTCGACTCGCGCAATGCCGAGCTGGTGATGGCGCTGCTGCAGAAGGTGCACGCCGGCGGCGCCACGCTGTGCATGGTCACCCACGACCCGCGCTACGCCGCCCTGGCCCAGCGCACCGTGGCCTTGTTCGACGGCCGCGTGGTGGCCGACCTGCCCACCGCGGCCCTGCACTCCGGCCAGGCGCGAGCGGCAGGCGGCCAGCCCGCCCTGGCGGAGGCCCTGTGATGCGGGACGATCTTCACCACAGCGTGCAAGCCCTGCTGCGCCATCCCGGCCATGCCTTGCTGAGCCTGCTGACCCTGAGCTGCGGCCTGGGCTTCGCGATCTTTGCCGCCGGCATCTATTTCAGTTTCACGGCCGGAGACCTGCCCTTCCCCGAACCCGAGCGCCTGGTCGCTGTGGAGGCCAGCCGTGACGGCGAGCGCAGCCAGGCCAAGAGCGTGCATTACCTCGACCTGCTCGAGTACCAGCGCCAGACGCCCAGCCTGGAGGCCTTGCTGCCCCTGCAGACCGACACCGTCACCCTCGGTGGCCAGCGCCAGTACCCAGCCAATTTTGCGGCCGCGCGCGTGTCGGCCGGTATCTGGCCCTGGCTCGGCGAAGCCGCCCGGCCCGAGCTCGGACGTGGCCTGCTGCCCGGCGACAGTGAGCCCGGCGCTGCGCCGGTGGCTGTGATCGGCGCCGATCTCTGGCGGCGCTTTCTCGGCGCCGACCCAGCCATCGTCGGCAGCCGGGTCAAGATCAACGGCGTGGACACGGAAATCGTCGGCGTGCTGCCCGGCCGCCTGCGCTTCCCCATGACCCAGGAGCTCTGGCTGCCCTTCCAGCCCCCGGCCGGCACCCTCAGCCGCGGCGAGGGCTACTCCATGGGCACGCCCCAGCATGTGATGGCCCTGGGCCGGCTGCGCCCAGGCGCCAGCCGCGAGCAGGCCGGCGCCGAGCTGCAGCAGGTGGCCCAAAGCCTGGCGGCACAGTTCCCCGCCAACAACCGCCGCGTCGGCGCCCTCGCCCTGCCCTATGCCGCCTGGGGCCTTCCCGATGGCGACATGATTGTCCTCGGCCTGGTCGGCGCCGCCGCGCTGCTGTTGGCCCTGGTCTGCATCAACACCGCCAATCTGCTGCTGGCCCGCGCCAACGAGCGCCGGCAGGAGCTGGCCGTGCGCGCCGCCCTGGGTGCGCCGCGTGGCCGCCTGGTGATGCAGATGCTGACCGAGACCTGGCTGCTCTGCCTGACCGCCGCCGGCCTGGGCCTGTTCTTCAGCGCCTGGGCCCTGGAGGCCACCCAGCAGGCCGTGATGGCCACGGCCGACGGCCGACTGCCCTTCTGGATCCACTTCACCATGCGGCCGCAAGCCGTGCTGGTCGGCTTGGGCGTGAGCCTGCTGACGGCCCTGGCCACCAGCCTGCTGCCAGCCTGGCGCGCCTCGGCCGTGGACCTGAACAGCGTGCTGCGTGACGGCCGCGGCAGCCAGGGCCGCGCCAGCAGCCGCTTTGCCCGCGGCCTGGTCTGGGTGCAGATCGCCCTGTCCAGCCTGCTGCTGCTGGCCTCCGGCCTGCAGACCTACACGGTGCACCAGCGCCTGAACGCCGGCACCGGCGCCCGCATGGAAGGCGTGCTGACCGCCCGCCTGACCCTGCGCACGGCCGAATACCAGGGCAGTGGCGAGGCGGTGCAAGCGGCACGCGCGGCCCTGTGGAACCGCCTGCAAGCCCGCTTGGACGAAGCCGCTGGCAGCGCCCAGGCCCGTGTGGCGCTGTCCACCAGCCTGCCCGGCGGCGGCATGATCGACACGGACGAAATCCTGCCCGAAGGCATGACGGTGCAAGACGGCCAGTACCCCGAGGGCGGCAACTACCGCATCAATGCGGGCTTCTTCGATGCCATGGAAGTGAAACGGCTGGCCGGGCGCGAATTCGGCCCGCAGGACCGCGCCGACAGCCTCAAGGTGGCGGTGATCAACCAGAACTTTGCCCAGCAGCACTGGCCTGGCCAGGACCCGCTGGGCAAGCGCTTTGCCATCGTCGAGGGCCAGACCCAGAAGCGCATCGGTCCCTGGATCACCGTGGTCGGCGTGATCCCGCATGTACTGCAAGGCATCGGCCGTGAACGCGGCCTGCGCGCGGCCAATTTCTACCTGCCGATCAGCCAGGCGACGCCCGGCGCGCCTGCAGACATGGGCATCGCCCTGGTCGGCGTGCCGGACAACGCCGCCAGCCGCGAGCTGCTGGCCCGTGCCGTGTCCCAGGCCGACCCGGCCCTGGCGCTGGAGCAGGTGGTCAGCGCCGAGGAACGCCAGCGCATCGCCCACGGCGGCGAGGACGTGGCGGCCGCCATGTACCTGATCCTCGGTCTGCTGACCCTGGGCCTGGCCAGCAGCGGCATCTACGGCGTGACCAGCCGCGCGGTGCAGCTGCGCGGCCAGGAGATCGGCGTGCGCCGGGCCGTGGGCGCCAGCGACGGACAGCTGATGCGCATGCTGCTGGGCCAGGCCCTGAGTCTGCTGGCCCTGGCCCTGCCCCTGGGCCTGACCGGCGGCGCCCTGGCCCTGAGCGGCGAGCTGGGCAGCAGCCTGCCGCTGGGCTTGGGCGTGCTGCTCGTGGGCACGCTGATCTCGAGCCTGGTGATGTTCTCGACCTGGCTGCCGGCGCGCCGGGCCTTGCGACAGTCGCCCACCGCCGCCCTGAACAGCCCATGAGCCTGGGCGAGAATGCCGCGGCCATGACTCCGCCGCCCCGATGAGTGCCTTGCCCGATTTCAGCCTGCCGCTCTTGGTCGTCGACGACGATGCGGCCGTGCGCAGCGCGCTGCGGCTGCTCCTCAAGAGCGAAGGCTGGCGCTGCGAGCTGGCCGAGTCGCCCGAGCAGGCCCTGGCGTTGCTGGGGTCGGCCGAGTACGGCCTGCTGCTGGCCGACCTCAACTACGCCCGCGACACCACCTCGGGCCAGGAAGGCCTGGACCTGATCGCACGGGCGCGTGCCCTCGATGCCCAGCTGCCCATCGTCGCCATGACGGCCTGGGGCAGCGTGCCCCTGGTGGTGCAGGCCTTGCAGGGCGGCGCCAACGATTTCATCGAGAAGCCCTGGGACAACACCCGCCTGGCCGGCATCGTCCGCACCCAGCTGGCCCTGGGCGAGAGCCAGCGCCGCGCCCAACGCCTGGCGGCCGAGAACGCGCTCTTGCAGGCCCAGGGTGGCGAGCGCCCCTGGATCGGCCGCTCGGCGCCCATGCAGGCCTTGATGGCCCAGGTGGCGGCCGTGGCTCCGGCCGATGTGAACCTGCTGATCCGGGGCGAGAACGGCAGCGGCAAGAGCCAGCTGGCCCAGGCCATCCACCGCCAATCGGCGCGCGCGGCCGGGCCCTTCATCAGCGTCAATATGGGCGCCATCCCCGAGAGCTTGTTTGAGAGCGAGATGTTCGGCCACGAGAAAGGCGCTTTCACCGACGCGCGCCAGGCCCGCATCGGCCGCTTCGAGCTGGCCGACGGCGGCACCTTGTTCCTGGACGAGATCGGCAACATCCCGCTGGCCCAGCAGGCCAAGCTGCTGCAGGTGCTGGAGGGCGGGCAGTTCGAGCGCCTGGGTTCGGCCCGCCCGCGCCGCGCCAACGTGCGCCTGATCGCCGCCAGCAATGCCGATCTGGACGCCATGGTCGAGCAGGGCCTGTTCCGCCGCGACCTGCTCTACCGGATCAACAGCGTGCAGCTGACCCTGCCGCCGCTGCGCGAGCGCGGGGCGGACATCCTCGATTTGGCCACTCACTACCTGGCCGACTGCGCCCGGCGCTACCAGCGGCCGGCCAAACGCTTGGGCGATGCGGCACAGGCCGCCTTGCTGGCGCATGCCTGGCCGGGCAATGTGCGCGAGCTGGCCCATTGCATGGAGCGCGTCAGCCTGCTGGCGCCGGCCGAGCAGATCACGCCGGGCGACCTGGGCTTGAGCGCCGCCGCCGCGACGGTTCCGGCGCACACCGCGCTGCCGGCCGAGCTGACGCTGGAGGAGGCTGAAAAGCTGCTGATCCGCACCGCCCTGCGTCGCCACGGCGGCAATGCCCTGCACGCCGCGCAGGCCCTGGGCCTGAGCCGCTCGGCCTTCTACCGCCGCCTGGAAAAGTACCAGCTGTGAGCGCTGCGAACGAGCCCGCCAAGCCTGGGCTGGCCCTGGCGGTCGACCGCGGCTTTGCCGGCCGGTTGCGCCGCGCGGCCCTGCTGGGCGGCGCACCGGCCTGGGCTCTGGCCTGCCTGCTGGTCTGGCAGCAACCCTGGCTGATCTATCCCAAGCTGCTCTGCATCACCCTGTGCAGCCTGGGCTGGCTCGGCACCGCCGCCTGGCTGCATGCGCGGGCCGAGCACCAGCGGCGTCTGCTCGGCCATGTGATCGAGGCCATGGCCAGCGGCGACTACAGCCAGCGCCTGCGCCTGCAGGGCGGATCGGCGGAGCCCGACGCGCTGGCCACCCAGCTCAATGCCCTGGTCGACAGCCTGCACCAGCAGCGCCTGCAATCCCTGGCCGCCGAGCGCCTGGCCGAGAACGTGCTGCAGACCCTGGATGTGGCGGTGTTTGCCTTCGATGCCCAGGAGCGCCTGCAACTGGCCAACCCCAGTGCCCTGGGCCTGCTGCGGCGCGCGCGCGAACATGCCCTGGGCCGCAGCGCCGCCGAGTTGGGCCTGGACGAGCTCTTGCGCGCCGACCCCGAGGCCTTGCGCGAGCAGGTTTTTCCCGGCGCCGCCGGCCTGTGGCGGCTGCGCCAGCATCGCTACGAGGTCGAGGGTCAGGCGCGCCGCCTGCTCTTCGTCAGCGATCTGAAACAGGTTTTGCGCAGCGAGGAGCTGCAGGCCTGGCAGCGCTTGTTGCGTGTGCTCAGCCACGAGGTCAACAACTCGCTGGCGCCGATTGCCAGCCTCAGCGACACCTTGCGGCGGCGCCTGGACGCCCTGAGCCCGGGCGCGCACCTGCACCCGGACGACTGGCGGGCCGAGCAGGCCGAAGCCCTGAGCCTGATCGAGGAGCGCGCCCGCCACCTGGCCGATTTCGTGCGCCGTCACGCCCAGCTGGCGCGACCGCTGGAGCCGCGCATGCAGCGCTTTGACCTGCTGGCCCTGCTGCGCCGCCTGCCGGCCTTGCTGCCCCAGGCCCAGCTGACGCTGGAATTCGACGGCATCTCGCCCGACGCCGCGCTGGACTTCTACGGCGACCCGGGGCTGCTGGAGCAGCTCTTCATCAATCTGCTGAAAAACGGCATCGAAGCCGGCGGCGCGCCGCTGCTGTTGCGCCTGAAGGCGCGCCTGCAGGCCGAGCCGCTGCAGATCAGCCTGCTGGACCGCGGCTGCGGCCTGGCCAACCCGGCCAATCTCTTTGTGCCCTACTACACGACCAAACCCCAGGGCAGCGGCATCGGCCTGGTGCTGGCCCGCCAGATTGCCGAATGCCACCAGGGCAGCTTGCAACTGCTTCCGCGCAGCGATGGACCGGGCTGCCAGGCCCTGCTGCGCTTCGCCCGGCCCCAGGGCTGAGGCCGGGCAAACCCTTGTGGGACAATTCGGCCATGCAAATTTCCGCCCCCTGTGTGGTCTCCCTGAGCTGGAGACTCGAAGACGCCCAAGGTCAGCTGATCGACGAACTGGCCGAGCCGCTGGAGTTTTTCTACGGCGGCAGCGATCTGTTCGCCAAGGTCGAAGAAGCCCTGGCCGGTCAGGAAACCGGCTTTGAAGCGGCCGTGGCCCTGGAGCCCGAGCACGCCTTCGGCGATTACGACTCCAATCTGGTCTGCTTTGAATCCCGCAGCCTCTTCCCCGATGGCGTGGAAGCAGGCATGCAGATCGAAGGCCTGCCCGAAGGTGCCGTCACCGAAGACATGCCCGACGGCCTGATCTTCACCGTGACCGAAACCTACCCCGAGCATGTGGTGCTGGACGGCAACCACCCGCTGGCCGGCGTGGGCCTGCGCATGTACATCAAGGTGCGCGATGTGCGCGAGGCCACGGCCGAGGAAATCGAGGCCGGCAGCCTGGGCGAGGCGGTGTTCAGCGTCGGCATGGCCGGCGCGCCGGACGGCGAGCCCCTGCACTGAGCCCGACCGGGCCGCGCGCAGCCTCAGTAATGTGGCGGCAGCTCGTCGCGCAAGCTGCGAAAGGCCGGCCCGCCGGCATCGGCCGCCGGGCGCTCGCGCAAGGCCAGCACTTCGCGGGTCAGCGCGTCGATCTGCTGTTGCTGCCGCACGATCACCTGGTTGAGTTGCTCGACCAGGTCTTCGGTGAACGAAGCCTTGATCTCCAGATCGACCAGGCGGTTCTCGAAATTCTGCAAAGAGGTGTCCATGCCGTGATTGGAACACCGACACCTCGACTCTGAGGCCGCTTCGACCCCTGCCTACAATCTCACGACCATGTCGATCTCCAGCCACCCGCCCATCCTCAACATCTCGGCCTACAAGTTCGTGCCCCTGCCGGACTGCGCCGAGCTGCGCGAGCAACTGCTGGCCCATGCGCAAGACCTGGCCCTCAAGGGCACGGTGCTGCTGGCGGAAGAAGGCATCAATCTCTTTCTGGCCGGCCCGGGCGAAGCCGTTCACGCCTGGGTGAATGCCCTGCGCCAGGACGCGCGCTTTGCCGACCTGGCCCCCAAGGAAAGCTGGAGCGAAGCGGTGCCCTTCAAGAAGCTGCTGGTCAAGGTGAAGCCGGAGATCATCCGCATGAACCACCCGACTATCCGCCCGGATCAGCAAGCGCGTGCGCCGGCCCTGCCCGCCGCCACCCTGGCCCGCTGGCTGGACCAGGGCCATGACGACGAAGGCCGGCCGGTGGTGCCCCTGGACACGCGCAATGCTTTCGAGGTGGATTACGGCACCTTCGAGGGCGCGATCGACTGGCGCATCAGCAAGTTCAGCGAGTTCCCCGAGGCCGTGCAGGCGCACCGCGAGGAGCTGATGGGCAAGACCGTGGTCAGCTTTTGCACCGGCGGCATCCGCTGCGAGAAGGCCGCCATCTATCTGCAGCAGCAAGACCTGGACGGCCCGGTCTATCAGCTCGAAGGCGGCATCCTCAAGTACTTTGAGGAAACCGGCGGCCCGCATTACCAGGGCAGCTGCTTTGTCTTCGACCAGCGCGAGGCCCTGGGCGCCGCGCTGGAGCCGGCCACCGAGATCCAGCGCCCGGCCAGCGAGGCCCACCGCGCACCGGCCAGCCGCTGAAAAGGCATGAGCCTGCGAACACCTGGCCCGGCCGAGCTGGCACCGACCCCAAGCGCTGCACAGCGCCTGGCGGCCTGGGGCCTGCGCGTGTTCGGCGCCCTGCTGTTCATCGCCGCCCTGCTCTTTGGCGCCAGCAAGGCGCCTGACCGCAGCCTGGAAAGCCTGGTGCCGCAATGGGCGCCACCACCCTCGGATTTCATCGAGCTGGGCGGCCAGCCCATCCACCTCCGCGACCAGGGCCCGGCCGCCGACCCGACACCCATCCTGCTGCTGCATGGCACCAGCAGCAGCCTGCACACCTGGGAGGGCTGGGTGAAGGCGCTCAGCCGCGAGCGCCGCGTCATCAGCGTGGACCTGCCTGGCTTCGGCCTCAGCGGCCCCAGCCCCAGCGGCGACTACCGCGACGCGGCCTATCAGAAGTTCCTCGCGGCCCTGCTCGACCACCTGAAGCTCGAGCGCGTCATCCTCGGCGGCAATTCCCTGGGCGGGCAGATCGCCTGGCAGTTCGCGGCCGCACAGCCGCAACGGGTGGCTGCCCTGATCCTGGTGGATGCCGCCGGCTACCCCTTGGCACCGCGCGATGTGCCGCTGGCCTGGCGGGTCAGCGCCCTGCCCCTGATCGGGCCGCTGAGCGACCACCTGCTGCCGCGCAAGCTGGTCGAGTTCAGCCTGCGCCAGGTCTACGGCCAGCCCGAGCGGGTCAACGCTCCGCTGGTGGACCGTTACTTTGAGCTGACGCTGCGGGCCGGCAATCGCACCGCCCTGCGCCAGCGCCTGGCCCAGTGGGGCGGTGGCGAGCAAGCCGGCCTGATCCCGAAGCTGCGCCTGCCCACCTTGATTCTGTGGGGCGAACGCGACCGCCTGCTGCCCCCCAGCGACGGCCAAGCCTTCGCCCGCGACATCGCCGGCAGCCGCCTGGTGCTGCTGCCGGGCCTGGGCCATGTGCCCCAGGAAGAAGACCCCGCCGCCTCGCTAAAGCCGGTGCTCGAGTTCTTGCATACGCTCAAACCCTAGGTAGCAAGCGATGCGAAGCAATGCAAGATCAACCCTTCCCTTTTTGAACCCTCTAGGAGAGGCCATGCAAAAACGCCAACTGATTGCCCTGAGCACCTTCATCGCCCTGGCTTGTGGCTCGTTCGCCGCCCAAGCCCAAGCCCCGGACTGGAAAAAGATCCGCATCGGTGTGGAAGGCGCCTACCCCCCCTTCTCTGAAGTGGGTGCCGACGGCAAGCTCAAAGGCTTCGAGATCGACCTGGCCCTGGCCTACTGCGCCGAAATCAAGGCCGAGTGCACCCTGGTGCAGCAAGACTTCGACGGCCTGATCCCGGCCCTGCAAGCGCGCAAGGTCGACGCCATCATCGCCTCGGTCTCCATCACCGACGAGCGCAAGAAGACCATTGCCTTCTCCAACGCCTACTACAACACCCCGGCCCGCTTCGCCGCCAAGGCCGACGCCAAGCTGGACGTCTCGCCCGCCGGCCTCAAGGGCAAGAAGATCGGTGTGCAGCGCGCCACCATCCATGAAAAGTTCGTGGACGCCACCTTCAAGCAAAGCCAGATCGTGCGCTACGCCTCGCAAGACCAGGCCTTCCTGGACCTGAAGTCGGGCCGCATCGACCTGACCCTGGCCGACCTGGTCGCCATCGACCAAGGTTTCCTGGCCAAGCCCGAAGGCAAGGGTTTCGCCTTCGTTGGCCCCAGCTATGACGATGTAAAGTACTTCGGCGTGGGCTCGGGCGTGGGCATGCGCAAGGCCGATGCCGCCACCCTGGGCAAGAAGTTCAACGACGCGATTGCCGCCGTGGCCGCCAACGGCACCTTCAAGAAGCTCAACGACAAGTACTTCTCGTACGACATCGCCCCCAAGAAGTAAGCCCGAAGTAAAAGGCGACGTTTTCGATGTTCCTGCATGGCTTTCTGAACAGCCTGCTGGAGGGAGCCGGGGTCACGCTGAGCGTGGCCCTGGCCTCTTTGGCGATGGCCATGGCCCTGGGTTTGCTGGGCGCCATCGCCAAGCTCTCCAAATTCCGCTTCGCACGCGGTCTGGCCTACCTCTACACCACGCTGATCCGCGGCGTTCCCGATCTGGTGCTGATGCTGCTGATCTTCTATGGCGGCCAGGTGGCCGTGAACGAGATCGCCCTCAGGCTGGGCCATGAGGAGTACATCGACATCAACCCCTATGTCGCCGGGGTGCTGACCATCGGCTTCATCTTCGGCGCCTACCTGACCGAGGCCTTCCGCGGCGCCTTCCTGGCCGTGCCGCCGGGGCAGCGCGAGGCCGGCCTGGCCTACGGCCTGAGCGGCTGGCAGATCGCCTGGCGCATCACCCTGCCGCAGATGTTTCGCCATGCCCTGCCCGGCCTGTCCAACAACTGGCTGGTGCTGATCAAGAGCACTGCCATCGTCTCGGTGATCGGCCTGTCCGACCTGATGACGCGCGGCCAGCAAGCGGCCGGCTCGACCCGCGAGCCCTTTGTCTTTTACCTGGCCGTGGCCCTGATCTACCTGAGTTTCACCAGCGTGTCGGAGCTGATCTTCAACTGGCTGGAAAAGCGCTTCTCCATCGGTGTGCGCAAGGGGACGCTGTGAACCTGGAAGCGATTCAAGAAAACCTGCCGCTCTACTTCAGCGGAGCCCTGGCCACCTTCGAGCTGCTGGTGATTTCACTGCTGCTGGGCCTGCTGATCGCCGTGCCCCTGGGTGTGCTGCGCAGCTTGCAGAACAGCTGGATCTCGCGCGTGATCTGGCTCTACACCTATGTGTTCCGCGGCACGCCCATGCTGGTGCAGCTGTTTTTGATCTATTACGGCCTGGCCCAGTTCGAGGCGGTGCGCGAGAGCTTTGCCTGGCCCTGGCTGAGCTCGGCCTGGTTCTGCGCCTGCCTGAGCTTTGTGCTCAACACCGGCGCCTACACCACCGAGATCATCGCCGGCAGCATCCGTGCCCTGCCCGCCGGTGAGATCGAAGCAGCCAAGTCGCTGGGCATGAGCCGCTGGGTGATGTTCCGCCGCATCGTCCTGCCCTCGGCCCTGCGCCGCTCACTGCCGGCCTACAGCAATGAGGCGATCTTCATGCTGCACGGCACCTCGCTGGCCAGCATCGTCACCATCATGGACCTGACCGGCGCGGCGCGCCAGGTCAACTCGACCTACTACATCCCTTTCGAGGCTTTCATCACCGCCGCGGTCTTCTACTTCCTGATGACCCTGAGCCTGGTGGCCTTGTTCCACAAGGCCGAGGCGCGCTGGCTCAAGCCCTTGATGCCGCGCTGACCCCCGAACCCGACGACGCCTTCCCATGCAGATCCAGACCCATCCCCTGATTTCCCCGGCCCCGGGCACGCAGCGCGAGCTGATCTCCATCCACTACGGCCAGCCGGCCGGCGAGCGCATCGGCCAGAAGGCCTACATCCAGGCCTCGCTCCATGCCGATGAGCTGCCCGGCATGCTGGTCGCCCACCACCTGCGCAAGAAGCTCGATGTGCTGCAGGCCGCCGGCCGCATCACCGGCGAGGTGATCCTGGTGCCCATGGCCAACCCCATCGGCCTGTCGCAGCAGATGCTGTACATGCACATGGGTCGCTTCGAGACCACCACGGGCGAGAACTTCAACCGCCACTACCCCGACCAGATCGAAGCCACGGCCCAGGCGGCGGAAAGCCAGCTGAGCCAGGACGCCGACCACAACACCCGCGTGCTGCGCCGCGAACTGAAAAAAGCCGTGGCCGCCGCGCCGGTGGACACCGAGTTGCAGTCCCTGCGCCGCACCCTGATGAGCCTGAGCTGCGACGCCGACATCGTGCTCGACCTGCACTGCGACGCCCAGGCCGTGATGCACCTCTACACCGAGACGCCTTGCTGGCCCGAGTGCGAGGTGCTGGCCCGTTTCATACGCTCGCGCGTGACCCTGCTGGCCCAGGAGAGCGGCGATTCACCCTTCGACGAGGCCTGCTCGCAGACCTGGTGGAAATGGGCGAAGCGCTTCGAGGGCCAATTCCCGATCAAGCAAGCCTGCCTGTCGGTCACCGTCGAGCTGCGTGGCGCGGCCGACGTCGAGCACGCCCTGGCCGAGGCCGATGCGCAGAACATCATCGATTTCCTGATCTACCGCGGCCTGATCAGCGGCGATAAGCCCGCCCTGCCCGAGGCCGTGGGCGACGCCCGCCCGCTGGCCGGCAGCATGCCGATCAAGGCCCCGGTGGCGGGCGTCCTGACCTTTATGCGCGAGCCTGGCGAAACCGTGGCCGCTGGAGATGTGCTGGCCCATGTGATCGACCCGATCAGCAATGCCGTGACCGAGCTCAAGAGCCCGGTGGACGGCCTGTTCTTCGCACGCGATTTCGTGCGCTTCGCGCCTGCCGGCATGCGCGTGGCCAAGGTGGCCGGCCTGCAGGCCCTGCGCACCGGCAAGCTGCTGGGCGCCTGAGAACCAAGAAACTCCCCGAGATGTCCACCGTGCCCGATACCCAGACCGCCAGCCTCATCGTCGACAACCTGCACAAGCGCTACGGCGAACGTGAGGTGCTGAAAGGCGTGTCCCTGTCCGCCAAAAAGGGCGATGTGATCACCCTGATCGGCTCCTCCGGTTCCGGCAAGAGCACCTTTCTGCGCTGCCTGAACCTGCTGGAGCAGCCCTACGAGGGCCGCCTGTCCCTGCGCGGCGAAGAGCTCAAACTGGTGCGCGACCGCGACGGCAGCCTCAAGGCGGCCGATGCCAAGCAGCTGCAGCTCTGGCGCGCGCGCCTGGCCATGGTGTTCCAGAACTTCAACCTCTGGGCCCATCGCACGGTGCTGGAGAACGTGATCGAAGCGCCGGTCCATGTGTTGGGCGTGCCCAAGGCCGAGGCCATCGCCAAGGCCGAGGCCTTGCTGGCCCGCGTGGGCGTCTCGCACCGCAAGGATGTCTACCCGGCCCAGCTCTCGGGCGGCGAGCAACAACGCGTGGCCATCGCCCGCGCCCTGGCGGTCGAGCCCGAGGTGATGCTGTTCGACGAGCCGACCTCGGCCCTCGACCCCGAGCTGGTCGGCGAGGTGCTCAAGGTCATGCGCGATCTGGCCGCCGAAGGCCGCACCATGATCGTGGTCACTCACGAGATGGGTTTTGCGCGCGAGGTGTCCAACTACACCTTGTTCCTGCACCAGGGCAAGGTCGAGGAAGAAGGCAAGCCGCGCGAGGTGCTGAGCAAGCCCAACAGCCAACGCCTGCAGCAGTTCCTCAGCGGCGGTTTGAAGTAAGACAGCCCGGGGCGCTCAGGCGCCCGAGGCTTCATCGCGCAGCACCTCCAGCACGTCCGAGTGGAACTCGCGCTGGTAGAGCACATAGATCACGCCCACCGTCGCGCCCATCAGGGCCAGAGGTGAGAAGAACCAGGCGATGGCCGCGAAGCTCAGGTAGTAGGCGCGCAGGCCGTCGTTGAAGGTCTCGGCCGCCAGGCCCATGACCCGTCCGGCGCGCTGGGCGAAGGCCTCGCGCGACAGCCCACCTTTTTCGAACTGCTCGGCCTCGGGCGCCGCACCCACCAGCAGGGCGCCAAAGGTGTACTGGCGCATGCTCCAGGTGAAGCGGAAAAAGGCGTAGACGAAGATGGCCGTCAGCAGCACCAGCTTCATCTCGAACACCAGGTCCGAGGTGCGGGCCGCAAACGGCAGCTCGCGCACCAGCTCGGTGGCCTTGTCGCCCGCACCCAGCACGGCCAGCAGGCCGCCGATGATCAGGATGGTGGTCGAGGCAAAGAAGGACGGGCTGGTGGACAGGTTCTGCACCACCACCCCGTCGATCACCCGCACCTCGCGGTAGGTGACCTGCATCATCCAGCGCGTGCGCTCGCGGTTGGTGGCGGCCAGCAGCGAGCCATGGAACTGCGACTGGCGCTTGGCAAACACGGCATAGCCGATCCAGCCGGCAAAGAACACGAACAGCGCCAACCAATCGATCAGCGGCAGCAGGGACAGGGCGGAAAACAAGGTCTTCATGGCCTCGACTGTAGAGGCATTGGCGGGCGCGCATCGCCAAAAAAACGCATGAGCACGCGCGCCGCCAACGCTAGGTCAGGGCGCCAGATCGAAGACCAGCACCTCGGCGTCCTGCCCTTGCGCCAGGCGCACGGCATCTTCACCGCGCAGCTGCAGCGCATCACCGCCCTGCAGGCTCTGGCCATTGACGTTCAAGCTGCCGCGGATTAGGTGCACATAGGCGATGCGCCCCGGCTGCAGCGGCAGCTCGGCCTGCTCAGGCCCATCAAACAAGCCGGCATAGAGTTGGGCATTGGCGTGGATGAAAACCGCATCCGCACCGGCCTCGCCCGAGGCCACCAGGCGCAGGCGGCCGCGCTTCTCCTCGGTCGCGAAATGCCGCTGCTCGTAGCTGGGCGCCACACCGCGCTGGTTGGGCTCGATCCAGATCTGCAGAAAATGCGTGCTCTGGCCCTCGGCATGGTTGAACTCGCTGTGGCGCACGCCGCTGCCGGCGCTCATGCGCTGCACATCGCCGGGGCGGATCACGCCGTCGTGGCCGCTACCACCAGGGGCGCCATTGCCCATGCTGTCCTGGTGGGCCAGCTCGCCCGAGAGCACATAACTGATGATTTCCATGTCGCGATGGCCATGGGTGCCGAAGCCGGTGCCGGCGGCGATGCGGTCTTCGTTGATCACGCGCAGATCGCCAAAACCCATGCGGCTGGGGTCGTAGTAATCGGCGAAAGAAAAGCTGTGAAACGACTTCAGCCAGCCATGGTCGGCAAAGCCGCGTTCAGACGATTTGATCAGTTCAAGCATGTCTTTCTCCTGTTGGGGCGCGCCATCGGCGCGGCATGGACACACTGTAGAAGCCTTGCTCCTGCGCTGGGCGCTGGGCACTTGAAGCCATCATTCAAATAAGATGAAGGCATGCCCAACCCCCTCGACAAACGCCGCGCCCTGACCCCCGAAGCCCTGGCCATGATGGACACCATCGCCCGCACCGGCAGCTTTGCCGCCGCAGCCCGAGAGATGGGGCGTGTGCCCTCGGCCCTGACCTACAGCGTGCGCCAGCTCGAAGAAGCACTCGATGTGCTGCTCTTCGACCGCCGCAGCCGCCAGGCCGAGTTGACCGCCGCCGGCCAGGAGCTGCTGTTCGAAGGCCGGCGCCTCCTGCAGGAGATGGACGCCGTGGCCAACCGCGTGCGCCGCATCGCCACCGGCTGGGAAAGCGAGCTGACGATTGCCATCGACGACGCCATCGCCCGCCGCGCCATCTTTGACCTGATGGAGGCCTTCTACCAGCTGCGCGACGAAGCCGGCCAGGCCCCGCCAACCCGGCTCAAGCTGCGCGTGGAGGTGATGGTGGGCACCTGGGAGGCGCTGATGTCGGGCCAGGCCGATCTGGCCATCGGCACCTCGACCCAGCCGCCCAGCGCCGGCTTCAAATGCGAGCTGCTCGGCGATATGGAGATGATCCTCTGCGTCGCACCGCACCACGCGCTGGCCAGCGCGCCGACGCCGCTGAGCGCCGCGCAGATCGCCCAGCACCGCATCATCGCCGTGGCCGACACGGCCCGCAGCCTGGCCCCGCGCACCGTGGGCGTGCTGCCGGGCCAGGAGGTGCTGACCATGCCCTCGATGGCGGCCAAGCTGGAGGCGCTGATGCGCGGCCTCGGCTGCGGCTCACTGCCCACGCCCATGGTGCGCCGTCAGATCGAGGCCGGCCGCCTGGTGCACAAACCAAGCGATCAGGAGCCGCGCGTCGTGCCCATGCACTACGCCTGGCGTGACAACGGCCAGCCGCCGGCCCGCGCCCTGGCCTGGTGGCTGAGCCAGCTGCAAAGCAGCGCCACCCGCCGCGCCCTGCTGGAGCAGCATGAGGGGCTGTTGCTCTGATGCCGAGCACCAAGGTATCCGGCGGCTATGTCGGCCGCTTCGCCCCCTCACCCACCGGCCCGCTGCATGCCGGCTCCCTGGTCGCGGCCCTGGCCAGCTGGCTCGATGCCCGGGCCCAGGGCGGCCGCTGGCTGCTGCGCATCGAAGATGTGGACGGCCCGCGCTGCCCGCCTGGCGCCGACCGCTTCATCCTCGATCAGCTGGCCCGTTGCGGCCTGCACCCCGACGAGCCGCCCGTGTGGCAATCGCAGCGCAGCGCGCTCTACCAGGCGGCGCTCTCGCGCCTGCAGGCCCAAGGCTGGGCTTACGGCTGCGCCTGCTCACGCAAGGAGATTGCCGCGGCCCAGCTGGCCCGCGGCGCCACGCTTGAGCGCCACGGCGAGCTGGTCTACCCCGGCAGCTGCCGCGCCGGCACCCAGGGCCGCCCCCCACGCGCCTGGCGCCTGCGCAGCACGACCGGCCTGCAGAACGAGGCCTCGCTGCAGATCGACTGGCAGGACCGCCGCCTGGGCGCACAGACGCAAGACCTGACCCTGGCCGTGGGCGACTTCGTGCTGCGCCGCGCCGATGGGCTCTGGGCCTACCAGCTGGCCGTGGTGGTGGACGATGCCGAGCAAGGCATCAGCGATGTGGTGCGCGGCGAAGACCTGGCCGACAACACACCGCGCCAGATCCGCCTGCAGCAGCTGCTCGGCCTGCCCACGCCGCGCTATCTGCACACGCCCCTGGTGCTGGGCGCCCATGGCGAAAAGCTGTCCAAACAGAATGGCGCGGCCGCCCTGGTGCTGGACACGCCGGCTGATGCATTGCGGGCTTTGCGTCAAGCCGGCGCGGCCCTGGGCCTGCCGGCCGAGCTGGCCGGCGCTTCGGTCAGCGAGTTCCTGGCCAGCGCCGTGCAGGGCTGGCGCGCTTTTGATGGCATGATGCCCGCCTCTTCGTCGCCATCCCCTCTTGCACCGGCACTCCCGCTTGCGCAGCCGGGCGACGAATCCGCTTTTTGAAGGACCCATTCATGAACACCACCCCCAGCGGCCTGCAGTTTGAAGACACCGTGGTCGGCGAAGGCGCCGTGGCCAAGTCCGGCCACGATGTCACCGTCCACTACACCGGCTGGCTCTACAGCAAGGACGCCGACGGCAACTGGGTCAAGGGCGCCAAGTTCGACTCCAGCAAGGACCGCCGCGATCCCTTCAAGTTCGAGCTCGACGGCGGCATGGTGATCCGCGGCTGGGACGAAGGCGTGCAAGGCATGAAGATCGGCGGCACCCGCGTGCTGGTGATCCCACCCGAGCTGGGCTACGGCGCGCGCGGCGCCGGCGGCGTGATCCCGCCCAATGCCACCCTGATGTTCGAGGTCGAGCTGCTGGCCCTGGCCGGCGGTGAAGAGGCGATCTCGCTCAACCTGACCGCCCTGCCCAGCGGTCTGCAATTCGAAGACACCGTGGTCGGCGACGGCGCCGAAGCCAAGGCCGGCCAGCGCGTCACCGTGCATTACACCGGCTGGCTGTACAAGAACGGCAACAAGGGCAAGAAGTTCGACTCCAGCAAGGACCGCGGCGACCCGTTCCGCTTCCACCTGGCCGGCGGCGAAGTGATCCGCGGCTGGGACGAAGGCGTGCAAGGCATGAAGATCGGCGGCACCCGCATGCTGGTGATCCCGGCCGAGCTGGGCTATGGCGCCCGCGGCGCCGGCGGCGTGATCCCGCCCAATGCCACCCTGCTGTTCCAGGTGGAATTGCTGGCTGTCTGAGCCGCAC
Source organism: Roseateles sp. GW835-FHT13E02 (assembly GCF_058794035.1). Classification (NCBI taxonomy): domain Bacteria; kingdom Pseudomonadati; phylum Pseudomonadota; class Betaproteobacteria; order Burkholderiales; family Sphaerotilaceae; genus Roseateles; species Roseateles sp. GW835-FHT13E02. The sequence goes on along the minus strand of NZ_JBXAGJ010000013.1, from coordinate 132,190 downwards.
CACGGCGCATGGAAAAAGGTCCTTCGGGACCTTTTTTCTTGGCTGAGGCCCGCACGCGCGGGGCTAGCATCGCGCCAGGGAGCCTGGCCTTTTCAGAGACAAATCGCGGAGATTGCTGATGAGCTTGCTCGACCTCGACCACCTGCTGCGCTATTGGACCGCCACCCAGTGGCAGGCCAATGTGCTGATGCTGCTGCACCTGCTGGGCGCCATGATTCTGGGCCTGGTGTTGGGCTATGAGCGGGCCTACCACGGCCGCGCCGCCGGCATGCGCACCTATGCCCTGGTCTGCATGGCCTCGGCCGCCGTCATCATCCTGCTGGCCTATCCGCAGCAGTGGTTCGGCGGCTTGCAGGCCGGCGGCGTGCTGCCGCCCTCGGCCGACCCGACGCGCGTGATCCAGGGCGTGGTCACCGGCATCGGCTTCCTGTGCGCCGGCGTGATCATGAAGGAAGGCATGAACATCAGCGGCCTGACCACGGCCGCATCGCTGTGGGCGGCTTCCTCGATCGGCATCCTGGTGGGCATGGGCTTCTATTTCGCTGCCATCATGCTGACCCTGCTCTGCGCCAGCCTGATGATGTGGGGCGCCAAGCTGGAAAACACCCTGCCCTCGCATCCGGCGATTGCCGTGATGTTGCGCGGTGAGCCGGGGCGGCTGTTCCGCCAGGACGAGTTGGCGGCCTTTGCCGACCAGCTGGGCTTTCGCTTCGCGCCGGGTTCGCTGAGCATCGAATCCAGCAGCGGGCGAGAGGAATGGCGCTTCGTCTGCACGGCGCGCCGCAATTTCCGCGGCGAGACCCTGACCCGCTTCGCCAACCATGTGATGGAGATTCCCGGTGTCAGCGAATACCGGGTCACGCATGCGCGCAACTGAGCAGGGCCGCATATGGCGCCGGTGCGGGATGGCTTGCCTGCTTGCCCTGCTTGCAAGCGCCGGGCATGCGGACTGGCTGGGCCAGCACTACGCCCTGAGCTTGCGACCTGATTTCGCGCGTCAAACCCTGGAGGGCGAGGCGCAAATCGAGCTGACGCAGCAAAGCCCAGCCCAGGCGCAGAACAGCGTGCAGCTGCGCTCGCCCCGACTGGACATCACGGCCGCACGCCTCGCGGGTCAGGTCTTGCGCTTGAGGCGACTGGATGGGCCGGAAGACGGGTGGCAGATCGACCTGCCCGCCCATGCGGCCAAGCAGTCGCAGCTGAGCTTGAGCATCCGCTACCGCGCCCAAGCCGGCGAGGGGCTGGTGTTCGGCCCGGAGCATGTCTACACCGCCTTCCACAGCTGCCAGTGGCTGCCTTGTGCCGGGACAGACCTCAGCCGCGCGAGTATCCAGATCAACCTCGAGCTGCCCGGGGGCTACGACAGCCTGGCCAGTGGCCGCCGCATGCCCAGCTTGGGGCACGCGCAGCGTTGGCAGCAAGACCTGCCCTACCCGCTCTACACCCTGGGTTTTGCCGCTGGCCGGTTCAGCCGCGTGCAAATGGACTCAGGTGTCACGGGGCAACCCGAGCTGGCCTTTCTGGGTGTCAGCGATGACACAGAGACCTTGCGAGCCAAGTTCGCACCGAGCGCCGCCATGCTGGCCTTCTTCAGCGAGAAAGCGGGCGTCGCCCTGCCCCAGCCGGTGTACAGCCAGCTCTTGCTGCCGGGCGGCGTGGCACAGGAAGCCAGCAGCTATGCCTTGATTGGGCGTCGCATGCTGGACCCGATTCTGGAAACACCGCAAGAAGACTGGGTGATTGCGCACGAGATGGCCCACCAGTGGTGGGGCAATCTGCTCAGTTGCGCGGAGTGGCGTGATTTCTGGCTCAACGAAGGCATCACCACCTTCATGACCGCCGCCTGGAAGCGACACCGCTGGGGTGAGGCTGCCTACCAGCGCGAACTGGGCCTGATGCACAGAGGCGTGCAACGCGCGCGCGACGCCGGCTTCGACAGACCTCTGAGCTGGCCGGGTGACTACCCCAGCCTGAGCCTCAAACGCGCCATCCACTACAGCAAAGGTGCGCTCTTCATGGTCGCGCTGCTCGAACACATGGGAGAGCAGGAATTCTGGGCTGGTCTGCGCCACTACACACAAGTCCATGCGGGTCGCAGCGTGCGAGCGGCCGATTTCCAGCAGGCCATGCAGGCTCAAAGCCGACGCGACCTGGCGCCTTTGTTTCAGCACTGGGTGTACGAAAACGCGGCAGGCAGCGCGCCGCAGGGCAAGGTCGAGCGCTGAATCAACGGCGCTTGATCAGCGGCGCTTGAGCACGTGGATGTATTCCTCGCCCTGGCTGCTTTGCTGCACCAATTCGTTGCCGGTCTGCCGAGCAAAGGCCTGGAAGTCGCGCATGGAACCGGGGTCGGTGGCCACCACCTTGAGCAGCTGGCCGCTCTCCATCTCGGCCAGGGCTTTCTTGGCCTTGAGGATGGGCAGGGGGCAGTTCAGGCCGCGGGTGTCGATTTCTTTGTGGGCGTCCATGGAGATCCTCGTTTGCGCTGCATTTTAGGTGGCGAGTGCCCCGCGCAGGGCCCGATCAGCACCCGGGCTTGCCCCCTGTTGCCGCAGGTTCAATCCATCCACTGTGGCTCCAGCCCCTTGCTGCGCAGCCAGGTCGCCAGGGCCTGACCGGTACCGCCGTGCCAGCAGCGCAGGCGCTCGGGCGCGATCAGCTTGTATTCGGCCAGCTCGGGCGAGAGCCGGATCTCGCCGCGAGCCCGCACGTGGTAAGCCACGAGCAGCTGGTTCTTGCGCTGGAAGTCCCAAACGCCCAGCAGGTTCAGGCCCTCGACCTGCAGGCCGGTTTCCTCCAGCACCTCGCGGCTGACACCGGCCTCGGGTGATTCGCCCGCTTCCATAAAGCCGGTGATCAGGCCGAAAAAGCGCTCGGTCCAGGCGGCATTGCGGGCCAGCAAGACCTGACCCTCGCGGTCCACACATTCGACCACCGCAGCCAGCACCGGCGTCGGGTTGTTCCAGTGCGTGAAGCTGCAGGCACTGCAGCGCAAGCGCGTGGTCGGGCCGCTGTCTTCCGGCTCGCTGCGCATCTCCAGCCCGGCCGCACACAGCGGGCAGAAGCGAAAGGTCTGCGCAGCATCCTGGCTCATGCCGGGAACACGCCCGTGGAGAGATAGCGGTCGCCGCGATCGCAGACGATGAAAACGATGGTGGCGTTCTCCACCGTGCGCGCCAGCTGCAGCGCCACCCAGCAGGCGCCGGCCGCCGAGATGCCGGCGAACAGGCCTTCCTGGCTGGCCAGGCGGCGCGCCATGTCCTCGGCATCGGCCTGGCTGACCAGCATCAGCTCGTCCACCGCCTCGGGGCGGTAGATCTTGGGCAGGTAGGCCTCGGGCCATTTGCGGATGCCGGGGATGCGCGAGCCCTCGGAGGGCTGGGCGCCGATGATGCGCACCGCCGGGTTCTGCTCTTTCAGGTAGCGCGAGGTGCCGGTGATGGTGCCGGTCGTGCCCATGGCGCTGACGAAATGGGTGATCTGGCCTTCGGTGTCGCGCCAGATCTCCGGGCCCGTGGTTTCGTAGTGCACGCGCGGGTTGTCGCCGTTGGCGAACTGGTCGAGCACCCGGCCCTTGCCATCGCGCTGCATCTGCTCGGCCAGATCACGGGCGTATTCCATGCCGCCGGAACGCGGCGTCAGAATCAGCTCGGCACCAAAAGCCTTCATGGTCTGGGCCCGCTCGATGGACAGGTCCTCCGGCATGATCAGCACCATGCGATAGCCGCGAATGGCCGCAGCCATGGCCAGGGCAATGCCGGTGTTGCCCGAGGTGGCCTCGATCAAGGTGTCGCCGGGCTTGACCTCGCCGCGCTCTTCGGCGCGCCGGATCATGCTGATGGCGGGCCGATCCTTGACCGAGCCGGCCGGGTTGTTGCCCTCCAGCTTGCCGAGGATGACGTTGCCGCGCGCGGCCAGCTCCGGCGCCAGCAGGCGCTGCAGACGGACCAGGGGCGTGTTGCCGATCAGCTCTTCAAGGCTGGCGTAATGTTTGCGGTTGGGGCTGCTCATATCGAACATTCTCGCAGCCAAAGTTGAAGGACGTTTCGGAGGCCGAAATTTTCATGGCATAATGACGGGCTTCAGCAGCGACACTACCGTGCGATGCATGCCCAGGTGGCGAAATCGGTAGACGCAGGGGACTCAAAATCCCCCGCCGCAAGGTGTGCCGGTTCGAGTCCGGCCCTGGGCACCATTCAAGGTGATCCTCCATGCCCCGCAAGGTGCAGCCGCTGAAAAAACAAAAGGCACTCCGTGCCAGCCTGCATCAAGCCACCCTCGAGGTGGCTTTTTGCGTCTAGGCCCTTCATCAAGGCTCTTCACATCGACGTGACGGCCAGCCAGCGTGGTGCGAACTCCTGCGCACTTCCACCCCACTTGCACAGGCCGATGAACGTAACGCCGAGATCCCCGACTCCAGTGGCCCGCTGCAGTCATCGGCAGCGCTTACACTGAGCCGAAAGGCAGGGGCGGTGAACAGCCCTGCGCGCCCACCCACCAACTTCGCGAACTCATGCCCCCGATTCCTCCGGTGACCAAAGCCTTCATGCTGGCCTGCGTGGGCCTGTACTGCCTGTTCTATCTGGTTCCCGGCCTCAAGGAACCTTTCGAGCTCTGGCCCCTGATGACGGGCAACTTCCTGCCCTGGCAACCGCTGACCTACGCCTTTTTGCACGGCGGCGAGTTCCACCTGTTCTTCAATATGCTGGGTCTGTGGATGTTCGGCTCCGAGCTGGAGCGCGTCTGGGGCACCAAGCGCTACACCCAGATCCTGGTGGCCAGCACCATCAGCGCCGCTGCGGTGCAGCTGATCGTCACCTTCTTGCTCGGCTCCTTCGCGCCGACCGTGGGCGCCTCGGGCGCGCTGTTCGGCCTGCTGCTGTCCTTCGGCATGCTGTTCCCGGACCGCATCATCGTGCCCCTGTTCCCGCCGATTCCGATGAAGGCCAAGTACTTCGTCGCCATCTTCGGCACACTGGAGCTGATCCTGGGCCTGAACAACAACAGCGGCGTGGCCCACTTCGCCCACCTCGGCGGCATGCTGGGCGCCTACCTCCTGATCCGCTACTGGCGCACGGCGCGCCGTCGCTGACTGAATCAGCTTCAGGCCAGCAGGCCTTCTTCGGGCCGCGGATAGCGCAGCTTCAAGCCCAGCTCGGTTTTCAGGCGGCGGTTGCTCAAGCGCCGCGATTCGCTCATGAAGCTCAGCTGCATGAGCGACATCTGGTTTTGCGCCTCCTCGCGGCTGATGCGCGGCGGCCGGCTCAGGCCGCAGAGATCGGCGGCCAGGTCGAAGTAGTCGCCCATCAAGAGCTCGCTGTCGTCGCAGACATGAAGCACCCGCTGCGGCGCACCACGCCAGAGCGCGCGCAGGCAGGCACGTGCCAGATCGTCGGCATGGATGTGGTTGGTGTAGACATCGTCCTCGCGGCGCAGCACCGGCGAGCCCCGCTGCAGCCGTTCGCGCGGATGGCCGCCGACCCGGTTGCCGGCATAGATGCCCGGCACCCGCAGAATCGTCACCCGGCAGCCAAAGGTCGGGCCGAAGCCGCGCAGCAGGCGCTCGGCATCGACCCGCCGACGCGCCCGATCGCTGCGCGGCGCCACCGGGCGCGACTCATCGAAACGCGCCCCGCCGCAATCGCCGTACACCCCGGTCGTGCTGGCATAGACCAGATGAGCTGGCGTGGAACGACGCGCCAGCGCGCGCAAGAGGTTCAGCGTGCGCAGATCCCGCTCACCCTGACCCGGCGGCGGCGCCAGATGCAGCACGGCATCGGCCCAGCCGGCCAGGCCGGCCAGCGAAGCCACATCATCCAGATTGCCCAGCACCGGCTGGGCGCCGGCCGCACGCAGCTCGGCAAAGCGGCCCGGGCTGGAACTCAAGGCCCGCACCTGCCAACGCCCGGCCAGCAGGCCCAGCACCCGCATGCCGACATCGCCACAGCCCACGATCAAGAGCCGCGGCCGGCCCAGGCGGCGAGCAGGGCGCGCAGGGCGATCAGAGCAAGCAGACTGAGCAGAGGGACATGAAGCGGGGCTGAAGGGCATGGAATCCGGCTCAGGCAAAATGGCGGCACAGTGTACGGCCCGGCATTCCCGGGCCGAATTCGCTTTCTGGCCGCGCCGGCCACTCTCGATTGATCCTTCTGCCCTCGCCTTCAGCATCCAACATGAACTTCCAGGTCATCGTCCAGCCCAGCGGCCGCGTCTTTTCCGTGGAACGCGATGAAACCATGCTCAGCGCCGCCATCCGTGCCGGTGTCGGCCTGCCCTATGGCTGCAAGGATGGCGCTTGCGGCTCGTGCAAGAGCAAGCTACTGGAAGGCCGCGTGATCCACGGCGCCCACCAGCCCAAGACCCTGACGCCCGAGGAAGAAGCCGCGGGCATGGTGCTGACCTGCTGCGCCACGCCGCAAACCGACTGCACGCTGGAAGCACGCGCCGTGCCGGGCGCCGGCCAGTTCCCCGTGCTCAAGCTGCCCAGCCGCGTGATGAGCCTGAGCAAGCCCAGCAGCTATGTGGCCGTGATCCGCCTGCAGCTGCCGGCCACGCAGAACTTCCAGTTCCACGCCGGCCAGTATGTCGAGTTCATCCTGCGCGACGGCGCGCGCCGCAGCTACTCCATGGCCAACGCGCCTCACAACCTGGGCACGCCGGCCGCGGTGGAACTGCACATCCGCCACATGCCCGGCGGCAAGTTCACCGACCATGTCTTCAGCGAGATGAAGGAAAAAGACATCCTGCGTATGGAAGGCCCCTTCGGCAGCTTCTTCCTGCGCGAGGACAGCGACAAACCCATCGTGCTGCTGGCCAGCGGCACCGGCTTTGCGCCCATCAAGGCCATCATCGAGCGCATGCAGCACCTGGGCAGCACCCGCCCGGCCGTCTTGTACTGGGGCTGCCGCAGCAAGGCCGATCTCTATCTGCACGATTGGGCGCTGCAGGCCGCGGCCCAGATGCCCAACCTGACTTATGTGCCCGTGCTGTCCGAGCCCAAGGCCGAAGACGGATGGACCGGCCGCTGCGGCTTCGTCCACCAGGCGGTGCTGGCCGACCTGCCCGATCTGTCCGGCCATCAGGTGTACGCCTGCGGAGCGCCCATCATGGTGGACTCGGCACGCGCCGATTTCACGGCCAAGGCAGGCCTACCCGCTGAAGAGTTTTACGCCGACTCCTTCACCTCCGAAGCCGACAAGCAAGCTTGAAGTCCAACTCCCGCATCGATTGAGACCCCGCCGCGATGTTCACGCCCCCCTACGTTCCCGCCGCTGACTTCGAAGCGCAGCTGCGCAGCCAGGGGGCAGCCGTGCTCGCCCCCGCCAGTCTGCCGGACTGCCTGCAGCTCTCGGCCCAGGACCTGGCCGCGCTCAGCCCCTTCTGGAACGACCTGCCGCCCGACGCCTACCTGCGCGACGGCGGCCGCTACCGCTACCGCCGCCACGGCTGCTTCGTCGCGGAGGGTGATCGGCTGAGCCAGGCGCCGCACCGCGCGCATTGGCAGCCGCTGGACTACAACGCCTTGCATGGCGGCATCGAACGCTGGTTCGAGCCCATGGCCGAGGCAGCTGTGGCCCTGCCCGCCTGGCGCCAGCTGCTGCTGGGCCTGGCCGGCATCGCATCGCGGCTCAAGGGTGAGCAGACCTGGTACATCGAAGCGCACCAGTTCCGCATCGACACCACCGACGGCATCGGCCGCCCCACGCCCGAGGGCGCGCACCGCGACGGTGTCGATTTCGTGGCCGTATTCCTGATCGACCGGCAAGGCATCAAGGGCGGCGAGTCGCGCGTGTTTGAAGCCCATGGCCCGCAAGGCCAGCGTTTCACCATGAACGAGCCCTGGACCCTGCTGCTGCTGGACGACGAACGCGTGATCCACGAAACCACGCCCATCCAGCCCACGGCCGATCATGGCCACCGTGACACCTTGGTGCTGACCTTGCGCCGCGAGGGCTTCCAAGCTTCCGCTTGAGTCTGGCCGGCCAGAACACTCTCTCGACAAAGCGCGAAGTCTGAGCACTGCACCTCGGGATCGGCGAGGGGCAGAATCGCAGCAGCACGTACACTGTGCGGCTGCGTTCGCCACAAGCGAGCGCTTCTTTTTGGGGCCTGCTTGTCCGGTGGGCCCTGCGAACTTTGTCTGCATCACGAGTGCCTACCACCATGAACGATCTCGCCCGCGCGATTGCCGCTGCTCCGGCCGCATCCATCCCCTCTTCGCTGTTCGGCCTGCCCGATCAAAAGCCGCATGAGCGCGTGCTGCTGGCCGCAGACGCCGAAACCGGCCTGAAGGCCATCCTGGCCGTGCACAGCACCGCCCGCGGCCCGGCCTTCGGTGGCTGCCGTTTCTGGACCTATGACAACGAGCTGGCCGCGCTGAACGACGCGCTGCGCCTCTCGCAAGGCATGAGCCTGAAGAACGCCCTGGCCGACCTGCCCTTCGGCGGCGGTAAGGCCGTGATCATCAAGCCGGCCGGCGATTTCGACCGCCCCGCCCTGTTCGCTGCCTTCGGCCGCGCCGTGCAATCGCTGCAAGGCGCCTACATCACCGCCGAAGACGTGGGCACCACCACGGCTGACATGCTTGGCATGCAGGCCCACACGCAATTCGTCAGCGGCATCCCGCGCGCCGGTGCCTTCGGTGGCGACCCGAGCCCCAAGACCGCCTGGGGCGTGTTCGTCTCGATCGAAGCCGGCGTGCGCCTGCACCTGAAGCGCAGCTCGCTGGACGGCGTGCGCGTGGCCCTGCAAGGCCTGGGCGCTGTGGGCTGGCACCTGGCCGAGTTCCTGCACAAGGCCGGCGCCAAGCTGGTGGTGGCCGATGTGGACGCCGCCAAGGTGGCCCGCGCGCAAGAACAGCTGGGCGCCACCGCCGTGGGCATCCATGAGATCCTGTCGGCCGATGTCGACGTGCTGGCGCCTTGCGCCCTGGGCGCATCGCTGAACGCCAGCAGCATCCCCACCATCCGCGCCCAGCTGATCGCCGGCGCCGCCAACAACCAGCTGGCCACCGTGGAAGACGGCGACACCCTGCAACAGCGCGGCATCTGCTACCTGCCCGACTACCTGGTCAATGCCGGCGGCATCATCAGCGTGGCGCGCGAGTACCGCAATGAAGGCGAAGAGTCCGCCGTGATGGCCGAAGTCAGCCGCATCGGCGAGCGCGTCGCCGAGCTGCTGGAACGCGTCAAGGCCGAGGGCACGACCCCGGGCCGCGCGGCCGACGCCTGGGCCCGCTCCAAGCTGGTCAAGCCAGTCTGATTCAAGGTTCACCGCGCAAGAGGAAAGGCAGCTTCGGCTGCCTTTTTTTCGCCCCTGCCGGACCGCATCATGTGCGGGTATGGCCTTGATTTCTTGCCATACTCCATGCCGTCGCGGCCGGCGCTTTGCTTGCCGGCCGGCTCAGCAAGTACGTATAATCGATACATACTTTCAAACGCATACTGCGGAGCAGCCCATGGAAGCCACCGTCGCTGAGCGCGGGCAGATCACCCTGCCCAAGGCTGTGCGTGATGCACTGGGCCTGACCAAGGGCACCATCCTCAAGGTTGAGCTTGAAGGCGGCCGCATCATCCTGCGCAAAAACGTCGACGACGCCATCTCACGCGCCCGCGGCAAGTTCAAGCTCGACGGTTTTGCTTCGGTCGACGAAGCCATGCGCGCCGTGCGCGGCCGCGCCCCCGGCGACCCGCTCGATCAATAAGCCCCGCGATCTTCCCGCCGCCCAGCCAAGCGCCAGCACCCCATGATCGCAATCGACTCCTCCGTCCTCGTCGACCTGCTCAGCGACAGCGAGCGCGCCGACCTGGCCGAGGCTGCGCTGCGCGACGCCCTGTCCCTGGGCCCGGTGGTGGTCTGCGATGTGGTGGTGTCGGAAATCTGCTCCTCGCTGCAAGACGGCGACCAGGCCATGCAGGCCCTGGAAGACATGGGCATCAGCTTCCATGCCGTCGAGCAAAAAGCCGCCATCCGCGCCGGCGAGATGCAGCGCCGCTACCGCAGCCGCGGCGGCCTGCGCCAACGCACCGTTCCCGATTTCATCGTGGGCGCTCATGCCTTGCTGCAATGCAATGCCTTGATCACCCACGACGAGACCTTCTTCCGTGACTACTTCAAAGGCCTCAAGGTCATCACGCCCAAGGCCACCTGACGCGGTCGCACCCTCACACCCCTCGCAACACCTGGAGAGCTCATCATGCTGCAAGCCTATCGCCAACACACCGCCGAGCGCGCCGCGCTGGGCATCCCGCCCCTGCCCCTGGATGCCAAGCAGACGGCCGAGCTGATCGAGCTGATCAAGAACCCACCCGCCGGCGAAGGCGAGTTCCTGCTGGACCTGCTGACCCACCGCGTGCCCCCGGGCGTGGACGATGCCGCCAAGGTCAAGGCCAGCTTCCTGGCCGCCGTGGCGCACGGTGACCTGGCAGTCGACCTGATCTCCAAGACCAAGGCCACCGAGCTGCTGGGCACCATGGTCGGCGGCTACAACGTCAAGCCCCTGATCGACCTGCTGGACGACGCCAGCGTGGCCGCCACCGCCGCCGCCGCGCTGAAGAAGACGCTTTTGATGTTCGACTTCTTCCACGACGTGGCCGAAAAGGCCAAGGCCGGCAATGCCCAGGCCAAAGACGTGATCCAGAGCTGGGCCGAGGGCGAGTGGTTCACCAGCCGCCCCGAAGTCGAGAAGAAGATCACCGTCACCGTCTTCAAGGTGCCCGGCGAGACCAACACCGACGACCTGTCGCCCGCCCCCGACGCCTGGAGTCGCCCGGACATCCCGCTGCACTACCTGGCCATGCTGAAGAACACCCGCCCCGATGCGGCCTTCAAGCCCGAGGAAGACGGCAAGCGCGGCCCGATGCAATTCATCGAGGACCTGAAGAAGAAGGGCCATCTGGTCGCCTACGTGGGCGATGTGGTCGGCACCGGTTCCAGCCGCAAGTCCGCCACCAACAGCGTGATCTGGGCCACCGGCCAGGACATCCCCTTCGTGCCGAACAAGCGCTTCGGCGGCGTGACCCTGGGCGGCAAGATCGCCCCCATCTTCTTCAACACCCAGGAAGACTCGGGCTCCCTGCCGATTGAAGTGGACGTGTCCAAGCTGGAGATGGGCGATGTCATCGACATCCTCCCGTACGAAGGCAAGATCGTGAAGGACGGCGCCACCGTCGCCGAGTTCAAGCTCAAGAGCGATGTGCTGTTCGACGAAGTGCGCGCCGGCGGCCGCATCAACCTGATCATCGGCCGCTCGCTGACCGCCAAGGCGCGTGAGTTCCTGGGCCTGCCCGCCGCCACCCTGTTCCGCCTGCCGGCCGCACCGGCTGCCACGAACGCCGGCTTCACCCTGGCGCAGAAGATGGTGGGCCGCGCGGTCGGCCTGCCTGAAGGCCAGGGCGTGCGCCCCGGTACCTACTGCGAGCCCAAGATGACCACCGTCGGTTCGCAAGACACCACCGGCCCGATGACTCGTGACGAGCTGAAGGACCTGGCCTGCCTGGGCTTCAGCGCCGACCTGGTGATGCAATCGTTCTGCCACACCGCGGCCTATCCGAAGCCGGTGGACGTGAAGACCCACCGCGAGCTGCCCGCCTTCATCTCCAACCGCGGCGGCGTGGCCCTGCGTCCGGGTGACGGCGTGATCCACAGCTGGCTGAACCGCCTGCTGCTGCCCGACACCGTCGGCACCGGCGGCGACTCGCACACCCGCTTCCCCATCGGCATCTCCTTCCCGGCCGGCTCGGGCCTGGTGGCCTTCGGCGCCGCCACCGGCGTGATGCCGCTGGACATGCCCGAATCGGTGCTGGTGCGCTTCAAGGGCCAGATGCAACCCGGCATCACCCTGCGCGATCTGGTGCACGCCATCCCGCTGTACGCCATCAAGGCCGGTCTGCTGACCGTGGCCAAGGCCGGCAAGAAGAACGTGTTCTCGGGCCGCATCCTGGAAATCGAAGGCCTGCCCGATCTGAAGGTCGAACAAGCCTTTGAGCTGAGCGACGCCTCGGCCGAGCGCAGCGCCGCCGGTTGCACGGTCAAGCTGAACCCCGAGCCGATCAAGGAATACCTCACCAGCAATATCGTGCTGATGAAGAACATGATCAACGATGGCTATGCCGACGCCCGCACCCTGCAGCGCCGCATCGAGAAGGTCGAAGCCTGGCTGGCCAACCCCAACCTGCTGGAAGCCGACAAGGACGCCGAATATGCGGCCGTCATCGAGATCGATCTGGCCGACATCAAGGAACCCATCCTCTGCTGCCCCAACGATCCGGACGATGCCAAGACCCTGTCCGACGTGGCCGGCACCAAGATCGATGAAGCCTTCATCGGCTCCTGCATGACCAATATCGGCCACTTCCGCGCTGCGGCCAAGCTGCTGGGCGGCCAGCGCGACATCCCGGTCAAGCTGTGGGTCGCACCGCCGACCAAGATGGACCAGAGCGAGTTGATCAAGGAAGGCCATTACGCGGCCTTCGGCACCGCCGGTGCGCGCACCGAGATGCCGGGCTGCTCGCTGTGCATGGGCAACCAGGCGCAGGTGCGTGAAGGCGCGACCGTGGTCTCCACCTCGACCCGCAACTTCCCCAACCGCCTGGGCAAGAACACCAATGTGTTCCTGGCCTCGGCCGAGCTGGCGGCGATTGCCTCCAAGCTGGGCAAGATCCCGACGGTGGCCGAGTACCACGAAGCCATGGGCGTGGTGAACAAGGACGGCGCCTCGATCTACAAGTACATGAACTTCGACCAGATCGAGGAGTACGCAGACGCAGCCAAGGCCGTCAGCAGCACCAGCTGCGCCTAAGCCAGGGCACAGCCCTGCCATGAAAGGCCCGCTTCGGCGGGCCTTTTTTCATGTTGCGGTGCCGTTGGGACCACCGCTCGCGCACTCCGTCGGATGGTGCTGGCATGCCAGAGGACGAGTCCAAAGAATGGCTCCACGTTCACTGCCTGCCTTGCTGCAATCTGCCCATGCGACCCCCCACCCTTTCTGCCTGGACCTCGGGACTCTCGACGATCCTCCTAAGCACCATGCTCAGCGTCAGCCCGCCGCTGCAGGCTGGTACCCCGCTTGCCTTGCTCAAGGATCTGGATCAAGGCATGGCAGGGCCGCGATCGCAGGTTCTGGTGCTGGGCACCGTCCATCTGCAGGAGATGGGCCAGGACTTCAAACCCGGCTCGCTCGACAGCCTGCTGGAACGTCTGGCCGAGTTCAAGCCCGAGATCATCACCGTCGAGGACGAGTCGGGCGAAGCGTGCGATCTGGCTTTGCGCCACCCGGCCAAGTACGGCGAGGACTACTGCAAGCGCCCGGCCGAAGCGCAGGCGGCCACCGGCCTGGACATTCCGGCCGCACTGGCCGAAGTCGAACGCACACTCAAGAACTGGCCCGCCACGCCCAGCGCCGCGCAGCGACGCCGCCTCGCCGCTTTGTTCCTGGCCGCGAAAGAAAGCGCTTCGGCCGCGGCCCAATGGCTGCAGCTGCCACAAGCGCAACAGCATGCAGGAGAGGGCTTGAACGAAGCCCTGGTCGGGCAATTGCAGCGCCTCGTCCAGCGGCCCAATGAGTCGATACAGATCGCCGCGCGGCTGGCGGCACGCCTGGGCCTGCAGCGCGTCCACCCCACCGACGATCACACCGGCGACAGGCTCAAGCTCGACGACACGAAAGCCTTTGTGACCGAGCTGGAAGCCGCCTGGAAATCAGAGGGCGACCTTTTGAAGCGCGAGGAGGAGCGCAGCCTGGCGCCACTCAAACGCGGCAACGACCTGTTGCCGCTCTACCGTTTCATCAACCGCCCCGAGTACCTGCGCGCACTGGCGCGCGCGAATATCGTCGGCCCCATGACTGCCGCTTCACCGCGACGCTATCCACAGATGTGGGTGGGGGGCTGGGAAGTACGCAATCTGCGCATGGTCGCCAACATCCGCGAGACCTTTCGCGAGCGGCCCGGCGCCAGAGTGCTGAGCATCGTCGGCGCCTCGCACAAGCCATGGTTTGAGCAATGGCTGAGCCAGATGCAAGGCCTGGACCTCGTCGACGCCATACAAACGCTCGATCAACAAGCGCCACGCCCGCTGGCCACCAGCACGCCGCTTCCGCCTTGAGCTCGCTCTGCGCAGTTCAGCGCAGTTCAGTGCGAATCACGGCGGCGAGACGCGCCGCCTTGCCGACCATCTGCTCCGCTGGCACCTGGGCATAACCGAGCATCAAGCCGGACCAGGCACTGCTGCGCCGGCCGCACAGGTGCTGACTCAAAGCCGGCGCGACGATGCCGGCGCGCAGTGCCGCCGCGCTGATGGCCTGGTCGTCCAGGGCCAAAGCGGGATCGAAACACAGCGCCAGATGCATGCCGGCCGAAGCACCCTGCACGGTCGCCAGGTCTGAGAGCTGATGCTGCAAGACAGCAATCAGAGCGTCGCGCCGCTGCTGGTAGAGGCGGCGCATGCGCCGCAGATGCAGGCCGAAGTGGCCTTCGCGCAGAAACTCGGCCAGGGCCAATTGCTCGGCAGCCCGACCGCGCGGCGCCGAACGGGCCAGGAGCTCATGCAGCGACCTGACCAGGGCCGAGGGCACCACCATGAAGCCGATGCGCAAGCCCGGAAACAAAGTCTTGCTGAAGGTACCGAGGTAAAGCACGGGCGCATCGCTGAGTGAAACCTCCGGGGCGCCGACCTCAGGACTCAATCCCTGCAGGGCCGCCAAAGGCGGGCCGTCATAGCGGAACTCACTGTCGTAGTCATCTTCGATGATGAGGGCACCGCATCGACGCGCTTGATCCAGCAAGGCCAGACGCCGCTCCAGGCTCATCACCGCACCGCAAGGGTATTGGTGCGAGGGCGTGACATAAATGAGCTTGGGGCGATGCTGCCGCCAATCCTGAGGTCGGGGCGCCAACCCTTGGGCATCGACCCCGATGCCGATGGCGTGCAGCTGGGCGGCGCGGAACGCGGTGAGCGCGCCGCCATAGCCAGGACTTTCGATCCATACCTTGTCGCCGGCATCGGCAAAGGCGCGCGCACACAGGTCCAGGCTGGCCTGCGTGCCATCGGTGATGAAGACCTGTTCGGCGCTGCAACGCACCGCCCGCGAGGCACGCAGATGCGCGGCAATCGCTTCGCGCAAGGCCAGTTCGCCGGCCGGCGGTCCGTAGTTGAGCTGGCTGCCGGCCAGCGAACGCCAAGCCCGCATCATCAGGCGCCGCCACAGATCAAGCGGAAACGCATCCAGCGCCGGCACACCAGGTGCAAAGGCCGCGGCCAGGTCCGCAGCGACAGGCAAGCAAGCCAGGCCCGCGCTGCGCCGGGACAAAGCAGCGCGCTCAGGCACCGACGGAGAAATTTCTCGCGCGGCCATCGCCCCAGACCCCGCGGCCCTGCTCACCCCCGCCAGCACCGAAGCCGGCCGCGCATTCACCACCGTGCCGCGCCGGCCGGCGCTGATCCAACCCTCGCTGGCCAGTTGCTCGTAGGCATAAATCACCGTGTTGCGCGCCCAGCCGAGCTCGGCCGCCAAGGCGCGGCTGGCCAGCAAGCGGCTGCCGGGCGGCAGGCTGCCGCTGCGAATTGCGTGGCGCAAGGCCTCGTGCAGCAGGCGCTGGCGCGACCAGCCGGGCTGGCCTTGCTCGGCCGCAAAGCGGTTGATCAGGAGCGCGTGATCCATGGCAGATCTGTGGTTCCAAAGAATTGATAACTTGTGGATCTTCTCCTGGAACCACTGCATCACTACATTGCGCACTGAAATTTCTGCGCGCGCCGGCTTTCCCTCATCCTTAAAACCTCATTTCTTGAAGCATCCATGAACCCCATTCCTGCCAGCCCCGCCACCGCCCCCAGCGAGCGCACGCGCGTGCGCCGCGTGGCCGAGAACGCCCGCTACGAGCGCGAGACTGTGCACGCCATCGTTGACGCCGCTTACCTCTGTCACATCGCCTTCGCCGATGAACGCGGCAGCCATTGCATCCCTATGGCCTGCTGGCGCGAGGACGATCACCTCTACATCCACGGCTCCAACGGCGGCCGCATGGTCAGGACCCTGCTGCGCCCCGAGACGCAAGCCTGCGTCACCCTCACCCTGCTGGATGGCCTGGTGCTGGCCCGCTCGGCCTTCAACCATTCGATGAACTACCGCGCCTGCATGATCTACGGTCAGTTCGAAGCGGTTCGCGATGAGGCCCAGAAGCGGGCGAGCCTGGACCACTTCATGCACAAGATCGCCCCCGGCCGCGAGCACGAGGCCCGGCGCGGCAATGACAAGGAATTCGCCGCCACCACCGTGCTGCGCATCCCACTGGATGAAGCCGCCTGCAAGGTCCGCAGCGGCCCGCCGCAGGACGACGAGGAGGACTTGCATCTGCCCGTGTGGACCGGCGTGCTGCCCTTGCGCCTGGTGCAAGCGGCGCCCCAGGCAGCGGCGGACAACCGGGAGCCGGCACCCACCTACGTGAGGCAATGGGGAGAGAAGTCTGTGGCGTCCTGACCGCCGAACTGCAGGGCGTTCATTCAGTACGAGTTTCTGACTTGACAGAAATTACAGACAAACTAGACTCCGCTTCATGGAACTCAGCGAAGTCGCACGCAAATTTGTCGTCCACTGGGGCGAGATGGGCAATGCCTGGGGCGTGAACCGCACCGTGGCCCAGATCCACGCCCTGCTCTTCTTTCACGGCCGGCCGCTGCATGCGGAAGAGATTGCCGACACCCTGACGGTGGCGCGCTCCAATGTCAGCACCAGCTTGAAAGAGTTGCAGAACTGGAACCTGATCCGGGTGGCCCATGTGCTGGGCGACCGACGCGATTACTTCGAGACCTCGGTCGACGTCTGGGAGTTGTTCCGCACCATTGTGCGCGAGCGCAAGGAGCGGGAATTCGATCCGACCGTTCGCGTGCTGGGATCCTTGGTCGCTGACCCTGGCTTTGCCAGTGAAAGCGCCGACACCCAGGACCGCGTGCGCGAAGCCCTGCGCTTCATGGACACCCTCGGTGCCTGGTCTGAGGAAATGCTCAGGCTCTCGCCTACCACCCTGGAGAAGGTCTTGAAGCTCGGCGCCAGCGTGCAGAAGTTTGTGCGCGGCTCGGACGGCAAGGACTGAAGCGCAAGGCAGCGCCTGTCGTCAAAGTCAGGCGCCTTTTTTTGGCATTTAATTTCTGTCATTACTGAAATATCGGACTAATCATGAATATCACCCTCATGCATCCCGGCGCCTTCCCCCTGACCCTGTTCTACGAATCGGCCTGCCCCTTGTGCGACAGCGAGATGCGCAATCTGATGCTTCGCAATCGCGAAGGCCTGCTGCGCTTTGTGGACGTCTCGGCCCCTGACTTCGCTGGCCCGCCGCCGGGCTGCAGCCGCGAAGACCTGCTGAGACTGATGCATGGCCTGCGGGCCGATGGCCAGGTGATCCGCAGCGTCGAGGTCTTCCGCCTGGCTTACGCGGCGGTGGGCCTGCCCGGTGTCAGCCGCGCCCTGTCTTTGCCCGTGCTGCGGCCGCTGGCCGAGACGCTCTATCCCTGGATTGCCCGCCACCGCCACCATGTGCCGGCCTGGATCAGCGGTCTGGTCTTCGGCCGCGCCCTGCGGCGCGCCGCCGAACACGCCGCCCGCCAGCCGCGCTGCACAGCCGAGCGCTGCGCGCGCTGAGAAGCTGACGACAACTGCATCGCGCATCAACATGAACATCCTGCTCTGCGGCGCCCAAGGCTTCATCGGCCGCCATGTGTTGGAACGGTTGCTCAGCCAGGGTCACTCGGTTCGGGCCACAAGCCGAACAGCGCGCCCCCGCTCTGACAGGCCGGGTGTGGAATGGATCCAGGCCGATTTCAGCCGCGAGCTCGCGGCCCAGGACTGGCTTCCACGGCTGCAAGGTGTCGACGCCGTGATCAACGCGGTGGGCGTCCTGCGCGACCGACCAGGGCAGCCCATGGACGCCATCCATCACCGGGGCCCGGTGGCTTTATTCGAGGCCTGCGCCGCAGCGGGCGTGCGCCGTGTGCTGCAGATCTCGGCCTTGGGCATTGCCGAGAGCGACACGCAGTACGCGCGCAGCAAGCAGGCTGCGGAAACGAAGTTGCTGGCGCTGCAGCAAGCCGGGCGCCTGGACGCCACAGTCTTGCAGCCCAGCATTGTCTTCGGCCCGGGCGGCGCCAGCAGCGAGTTGTTCCTGAATCTGGCGCGGCTGCCCTTGCTGATCCTGCCCGGCGCGGCCCTGAACACCCGCGTCCAACCAGTGGCCGTGCAAGACCTGGCCGAAGCCTGCCTGCGCCTGCTGCCACGGACTGGACCGCCGCAGCTCGCCGTGGTGGGGCCCCAAGCCTTGCGCCTCAGCGATTTCATCGCCAGCCTGCGCCTGCAACAAGGCCGGCCGCCGGCTCGAGTGCTACGCCTGCCCGATGCGCTGAGCCGGCTCAGTGCCCGCATCGGCGACCAGCTGCCCTTCCAACCCTGGGGTCGAGAAACGCTGGCTCTGCTGCAGCAAGACAACACGGCCGACCCGGCGCCGTTGCGCCAACTGCTGGATCGAGACGCACGCTCACCGAACGAGTTCTTGAGCACCTGGGAGCACGCATGAGCTACACACTCCATCCCGCCGGACGGCGCGCCGCGCGCCTCAGTCTGATCGGCCTCTGGCTCTGGACCGGCGTGGTCAGCCTCTGGGAGCTGCATGGCCAATCGGCGGCCCTGCTGCACGCAGCCGGCCTGGATGCAGCGCTGGCCCAAACCCTGATCCTCAGCGGCGCCGGCCTGGACCTGCTGATCGGTGCGGCGCTGTGGCGCTGGCATGCGCCGCGGCTCTATTTGGCGGCAGGCCTGGCCATGCTGGTGATGACCGTGCTGGGCAGCCTGCTGCTGCCCTCGCTCTGGCTCCACCCCTTGGGCCCGCTGAGCAAAAACCTGCCCATTGCCGCCCTGCTCTATCTGCTCTTTCTCGACGCCCGCGAGGGCGGCAGCTCATCATGAACACCTATCTGCTCATCAAGACCGTGCATGTGGTCTCCAGCGTGCTGCTGGCAGGCACCGGCTTTGGCTCGGCCTTCTATCTCTTCTTTGCCAACCGCAGTGGCTCGCTGGCCGCGCAAGTGGTCGTCTGCCGCCTGGTCAAGCGGGCCGACCTTTGGTTCACCACGCCGGCGGTGATCGTCCAGCCGCTCAGCGGTCTGTGGCTGGCGCAACAGGCCGGCTGGCCGGTGCTGGGCACGCCCTGGCTGACCCTGGGGCTGGCGCTCTACCTGTTTGCCGGTGCCTGCTGGCTGCCGGTGGTCTGGCTGCAGCTGCGCATGTCCGACATGGCCGAGGCAGCGCTGAAGAGCGAACAAGCCCTACCCGCACGCTACTGGCGTTATGCCCGCTGGTGGGAGGGGCTGGGCTACGCCGCCTTCGTGGCCATGCCCATCATCTTCTACCTGATGGTGGCCAAGCCCGACTTGCCTGCGGACCTGGCCAACCTACTCCTGCCGCTCAGTCAATGAAAAGCAAGGCGGGCGATTCCATCAGGCCACGCAGGGCCTGGATGAACTCAGCGGCGTCCTGACCGTCGACCACGCGGTGGTCGAAGGAGGAGGACAGGTTCATCATCTGCCGCGCCACCACCTGGCCGTTGCGGATCATGGGACGCTCGACGATGCGGTTGACGCCGACGATGGCGACCTCGGGGCTGTTGATCACCGGGGTGGTGACGATGCCGCCGAGGGCGCCCAGGCTGGAGATGGTGATGGTGGAGCCGCTGAGCTCGTCACGGGTGGCGCGGCCGCTGCGGGCGGCCTCGGCCAAACGCCGAATCTCGGCGGCACAGCTCCACAAATCATGGCTCTCGGCATGGCGCAGCACCGGCACCATCAGCCCGGCCGGCGTTTGCGCGGCCACGCCCAGATGCACCGCGTCGAAGCGATTGATCACGCCCGCCTCGTCGTCCAGGCGCGCATTGATCTGCGGGAAATCCGGCAGCGTGCGCACGATGGCCCGGGCCAGCAGGGGCAACAAGGTCAGCTTGCCGCGGCTGGCGCCGTACTGGGTATTGAGCTTGAGGCGCAGCGCTTCCAGCTCGGTGACATCGACCTCTTCGACATAGCTGAAATGCGGGATGCGGCGTTTCGCGTCCTGCATCTTCTCGGCGATCTTGCGGCGCAGGCCGACGATGCGGATGGCTTCGACGCCGTCGCCGCGCGAACCAGAGCGAGGCAGGCGCGGCGCGCTGGCCGGAGATGCGGTGGCCGGCACCGCTGCAACAACAGCAGGCGCAGGCGGACGCAGCTGGCTGCCATGGCTGGCGACAAACGCATCCAGGTCGGCCTGCATGATGCGGCCACCGAGACCGGTGCCGCGCACCTGGGCCAGATCCACGCCCAGCTCCCAGGCGCGGCGGCGCAGCGAGGGCGAGGCGATGGGCTTGTCGGCCAGGCTCAGGCCCAGGTCCTGCGGGGCATGGGCGGCCACGGTGGGTGGCGCGACGGGAGTTGGCGCGGGTGCCGGGGCTGGCACGGGAGCCGGCGCCGCCGCGACAGAAACGGGTGCCGGTGCAGCAACAGGAGCCGCAGGTGCGGAAACACCGGCCTCGCCCTCCACCTCGATGCGGATCAGGGCCGAGCCCACACGCATCAACTCACCCACCTCGCCGCCCAGCGCCAGCACACGGCCTTTCACCGGCGAGGGAATCTCCACCGTGGCTTTGTCGGTCATCACGTCGGCCAGAATCTGGTCTTCGCTGACCTGATCACCGGCCTGCACGCGCCAGGCCACCACTTCCACTTCGACGATGCCTTCGCCGATATCGGGCATCTTGATCACATGTTCGCTACTCATCTTCATTTCTCCATGGCGCGCTGCAGGGCCGCAGCGACGCGGGCCGGGCCCGGAAAGTAATCCCATTCCTGGGCATGCGGATAGGGCGTGTCCCAGCCGCTGACGCGCTCCACCGGCACCTCGAGGTGGTAGAAGCAATGCTCTTGCACCAGGGCCACCAGCTCGGCACCAAAGCCGCTGGTGCGTGTGGCCTCATGCAGGACCACGCAGCGGCCGGTCTTCTTGACCGAGGCGATGATGGTGTCCAGATCCAGCGGCCAGATGCAGCGCAGGTCGATGATCTCGGCATCGATGCCGGTCTCGCGCGCCGCCGCTTCGGCCACCCAGACCATGGTGCCGTAGGTCAGCACCGTGATGTCGGCCCCGGGGCGGAACACCGCGGCCTGGTCCAGCGGCAGGCTGTAGTGGCCTTGCGGCACCAGGCCCAGCGGGTGGGCCGACCAAGGGGTCGAGGGCCGATCATGGTGGCCATCGAAGGGGCCGTTGTAGAGGCGCTTGGGCTCCAGAAAGATCACCGGGTCATCGCACTCGATGGCGGCGATCAGCAAGCCCTTGGCGTCATACGGGTTGGACGGCATGACGGTGCGCAGGCCGCAGACATGGGTGAACAGCGCCTCGGGGCTCTGGCTGTGCGTCTGGCCGCCGTAGATGCCGCCGCCGCAGGGCATGCGGATGGTCAGCGGCGCGGTGAAGTCACCAGCCGAGCGGTAGCGCAGGCGCGCCGCTTCCGAGACGATCTGGTCCGAGGCCGGGTAGAAGTAGTCGGCGAACTGGATCTCGGCCACGGGGCGCAGGCCATAAGCCCCCATGCCCACCGCCACGCCGACGATGCCGCCTTCAGAGATCGGCGCATCAAAGACTCGCTGCTTGCCGTACTTGGCCTGCAGGCCGTCGGTGCAGCGGAACACGCCGCCAAAATAGCCCACGTCCTGGCCGAAGATGACCACATCGGGGTCGCGCTCCAGCATCACGTCCATGGCCGAGCGCAGGGCCTGGATCATGGTCATGGGCAGGCGGGCCTGGCTGGCCTCGGCGGATTCGGCTGCCAGCGCCAGCTGCGCTTCCATCTGTGCTTCCGGTTTGCCGCTCATGGCCGACCTCCGTAGTGGCGCGCCTGCGTCAGTTGATCTTTCAAATGCGCGGGCATGTCTTTGTAGACATCGGTGAACATGGACTCGATGCTGGGGATGTGGCCATCGGCCAGGGTGCCGTAACGCTCGGCCTCTTTCTGCGCGGCAATGACCTCGGCCTCAAGTTCCTTCTGCAAGGCTTCGTGCTGTGCCTCGCTCCAGAGGCCGCGGTCGACCAGATGGCGCTTCAGGCGCGCGATCGGGTCGCCCAGGGGGAAGCGCTGCCATTCGTCGGCGGGGCGGTATTTGCTCGGGTCGTCCGAGGTCGAGTGCGGGCCGGCGCGGTAGGTGACCCATTCGATCAGGGTCGGGCCCAGATTGCGCCGCGCACGCTCGGCTGCCCACTGCGAAACCGCATAGACCGCCAGGAAGTCATTGCCGTCCACCCGCAGCGAGGCGATGCCGCAACCGCTGCCGCGCGCGGCAAAGGTCGTGCCCTCGCCGCCGGCAATGGCCTGGAAGGTCGAAATCGCCCACTGGTTGTTGACCACATTGAGGATCACCGGCGCGCGGTAGACATGGGCGAAGGTCAGCGCGGTGTGGAAATCAGACTCGGCCGTGGCGCCATCGCCGATCCAGCCCGAGGCGATCTTGGTGTCGCCCTTGATGGCCGAAGCCATGCCCCAACCCACGGCCTGGATGAACTGCGTGGCCAGATTGCCGCTGATGGTGAAGAAGCCGGCCTTCTTGATCGAATACATCACCGGCAGCTGGCGGCCCTTGAGCGGGTCGCGCTCGTTGGACAGGAGCTGGCAGATCAGCTCCACCATAGGCACATCGTCGCGCCCCAGCAGCAGGCTTTGCTGGCGGTAGGTGGGGAAGCACATATCGCCATCACGCAGCGCCATGGCGTGCGCGCTGCCGATGGCCTCTTCGCCCAGGCTTTGCATGTAGAAGCTGAGTTTTTTCTGGCGCTGGGCGATCAGCATGCGGCTGTCGAACACCCGGGTCTTGAGCATGGTGCGCAGGCCGCGCCGCAGTTGCTCGGGGCTCAGCTCGGGCGCCCAGGGGCCGCGGGCCACGCTGTCTTCGTCGAGCACGCGGATCAGGCTGTAGGCCAAGTCTGCCGTGTCCACCGCCGCCACATCGAGCTCGGGCTTGCGCACGGCGCCGGCCGGCGAGAGGTGGAGGTAGGAGAAATCGGTGTGGCAACCGGGGCGACCGGTGGGCTCGGGCACATGCAGGCGCAGGCCCTCGTAGGCGGGGGTTGGCGCAGCAACAACTGCTGCGTCAGACGCGGGCGGCAGCGGATCCAGCTGGCCCGGCGGGGGGATAGGACTCATACGGCACTCCTGCGCGGATCACGCGCCAAGGCTTTGTTGTCGACAGGGTCAGGCGCTCTGGCCCTGCCAAGGGTGGCGGCAGGTCTCAAGCTCCTCTCAAGAGCCGCACCGTTCAGGCAGCAGCTCCGGGCTCCAGCGTAGCGGATTGCCGGGTCGGCCCCGGGCAGTTAACCCTAGAACTAACCCTGGATCGCGGTCCGGAGGGGCTAGCATGCGCCCTGCCCTCTCGCCGTCTTGCCCTCCAGCCCTCCCGCAGCCTCCCCCTCTTGCCCATGCGCCGCATCGCCTCCCTCGCCCTGTCCTCCTTCTTTGCCCTCGGCCTGGCCTGGAGTGGCCCTCTGCAAGCCGCGCCAGCCACGCCATCCAAGCCAGCCACGCTCAAGCTGCGCTTGCTGCAGACCAGCGATCTGCACATGAATCTGCTGAACTATGACTACTACCAGGACCGCGAGACCGACGACTACGGCCTGGCCAAGACCATCACCCTGATTCAGCGCGCCCGGGCCGAAGCGCCCAACCACCTGCTGTTTGACAACGGCGATCTGCTGCAGGGCAACCCGCTCGGCGATCTGGTGGCCCGCATCCAGCCCCTGCGCGCGGGCGACACCCACCCGGCCTACAAGGTGCTGAACCTGCTGGGCGTGGACGCCGCCAATGTCGGCAACCACGAGTTCAACTACGGCCTGCCCTTCTTGCGCCAGGCCCTGGCCGGCGCCAGCTTCCCCTACGTCAGCGCCAATGTCATGGAGCGCAGTGCGCAAGGCCGTTTGCAACATGCCTTCACGCCCTATGTGCTGCTGCAGCGCCAGTTCAAGGACGAGGCCGGCCGGATGCAGACGCTGAAGATCGGCGTGATCGGCTTTGTGCCGCCGCAGATCATGCAATGGGATCGCAGGCATCTGCAGGGCCGGGTCGAGGCGCGCGACATCGTCGAGACCGCCCGCGCCCTGGTGCCGCGCATGCGCGCCCAAGGCGCCGATCTGGTGGTCGCCCTGGCCCACTCGGGCTTCGAGAAAACCGAGCAAGGGCATCTGGCCGAGAACACCGTGGCCGAGCTGGCGCGCGTGCCCGGCATCGACGCCCTGCTCTTCGGCCATGCCCATGCCGAGTTCCCCAGCGCACAGTTCGCTGGCTACCCCGGCGTCGATATGGTCCAGGGCCGCATCCACGGCGTGCCGGCCGCCATGCCCGGCCGCTGGGGCGACCACCTGGCCGTGGTGGACCTGGAACTGCAACGCCAGGGCCGCCGCTGGATGGTGCGGCACAGCCGGGCCGAGCTGCGGCCCATCATGGACCGCGCCAGCCGCCGCGCCCTGGTGAAGGCCGATCCCATGGTGGCCCATGTGATTGCCCGCGAACATGCCGACACGCTGCAGGCCCTGCGTGCGCCGGTGGCCCACAGCGAGGTCGCCATCCACAGCTACTTCTCGCAGGTGCAGCCCAGCCTGGCCGTGGACCTGGTGGCCCGCGCCCAGCTGGCCTATCTGGAGCGTGCGGTGCAGGGCACGGCGCTGGAAGGCCTGCCCCTGCTCTCGGCGGCAGCGCCCTTCAAAGCCGGCGGCCGCCAGGGCTGGAACTTTTACACCGACATCCCGCCCGGCCCGCTCGCCGCCAAGCATGTGGCCGACCTCTACCTCTATCCCAACCAGATCAAGGTGCTCAAGCTCACCGGCGCCGAGCTGCGCGAATGGCTGGAGATGTCGGCCGGCCAGTTCCGCCGCATCGACCCGGCTGGCCCGGCCGAGCAGGAGTTGCTGGACGACGACTTCCGCGCCCACAACTTCGACATGATCGCGGGCCTGAGCTATGAGATCGATGTGAGCCAGCCGGCTCGATACACCACCGAAGGACGGCGAACCCCGGCGCAGGGGCACCGGATCGTTCAGCTGCGTTACCAGGACCAAGCCGTGGATGCACGAACCGAATTCCTGGTGGTGACCAACAGCTACCGCGCCAACGGTGGAGGCAATTTCCCTGGCCTTGGACCCGCCCGCATCGTCGTCGACGCACCGGACGAGAACCGCCAGAGCGTCGCTCAGTACTTGGCAAGCACCGCGGAATTCAAGCCCAGCCGCAGCAGCGATTGGCGCATCCGGCCGGTGCCGGGGGTGAAGCTGCGCTTTGTCTCGGGTGCCGGTGGCATCGCGCACCTGGCGCAAACACCGTCCATCAAACTGATTGAGACCCGCCCCGACGGATCGGCTCTGTATGAGCTGGTGGAATGAGTCACCTGCGAGCCGCCGAGCCTGTGAGCAGCCCTGCTCGCGGTTTCACTCAGGCGAGCTCAGATCCACACCCGCTTGCACATCTATCTAGTGATAGATACAATCTTCGACCATCATGCCCCCGCCAACAAGCGATCGCCGTTCAGAGATCCTGGAGCACTCCAAGGCGCTGCTGCGCACACGAGGCTTCAATGCCTTCAGCCACCGCGACCTGGCCACGCTGGTGGGCGTGAAGTCTTCGTCGGTTCACTACTACTTTCCCTCGAAAGAGGACATCGGCCTGGCACTGGTGGTCGCCTACCGGCAGGAGATACTGAGCTTGCTGGCGTCGCTGGAACACCTCCCGGTGCCGGAGCGGCTGGAGCAGTTCGCTTCCGTATTCGCCAGCGCCGCTTCCAGCGGTGATCAATGGTGTGTGGCGGGCATGTTGGCCAGCGACTACGCCACCCTGGGCGAAGACTTGCAGGCCGAATTGCGGCGCTTCTTTGATGCGGTCGAAGCTTGGTTGGCCACGCAGGCCCAGCTGATCAGACCCGGTTTGAGCGCGCCGGCTGCCCTGCAGTTGGGCAAGGCCAGCATGGCTTTGCTTGAAGGTTCTTTGCTGCTGGCGCGCTGCCAGCAGGAGCCGCAACGCGTGAGCCATGCGGCCGAAGCGCTCAAGGCCTTGATGGGTGTGAGCCCTTTCCGCGGCTGAGCCCGATGGAGCTCAGCCTTTATTTGCCTATTCAATCTATCTATCGATAGATACCCATACAAAAGAAAGGACCGATTGCCCCCCTCACTCCAAACACAAAGCCCGCCCCGTCGCGATCAGGCCCAAACGCCGGCCACGGGCGCCCAGCCAATACCCAGTTCACATCCAAACAGGCAGCCCGCTCGGGCGCCGATTTCAACCCGTTCCAACTTCAATCAAGCAAGAGCCACCCTCATGATCAAGAAACTCATCTCGACGACCGCCTTCGCCGCCCTTTCCAGCCTCGCACAAGCCGGCGATGGCCATGTGTTCAAGCTGGACCAGGTGCAATGGCAACCCGCAGGGCTGAAGGGCGCAGAAATGGCCGTGCTCTGGGGCAAAGAGTCCGAAGGCACAGCCGTCTGGGCGTTCCGCTTGCAGCCCGGAGTCGCAATCCCTGCGCACACGCATTCCAAGGCCTACTGGGGCTTTGCTGTTCAAGGCAAGTGGGCCCATATCGATGCTGAAGGCAAGACAGAGGTGACCGGCCAGGATGCCTATGTGCGGATTCGAGGCGGTGACCTGCATGCCGACCGCTGCCTGGGCCCCGAGGTCTGCATCAACGTGATTCGCTTTGACGGCGAGCGAGACATCTTTTTTCCAGCGGCGAAAGAGCAGCATTGAGCGCAATGGCGAAAGCGAAGCCAGCTAGGGAGGAATCGGATTGGGGTGCCAGAAGCCCCTCAAAAGGAACGGACCTTGAGGGCGAACACAACAACTCGGTTACGGGGCTGACAAAGCCCGCGCGGCGGCCCCACAATCCACTCCAACCTGTCTCCGCCTGACGGACGAGAGGCCTCCAGCCTGGCACAGACCAGCGGATTCAGCTGACCCCGGTCGGGAGGCCGGTCCCCGCCGGAGTTCGCCCTCGTGCAGTCAAAGTCGCCGTCGCCGTCAAGACCTGACCCTGAAACCTCTGAATCCTCCGCGGCGGCGAAGGGTTCGCTACCAAGCCCGGTCCGGGAGCAGCTGCTGCAAGCCCAGACCTGGATGAGCGAGATGGATCTGGACCGGGCCGCCCCGCTGCTGGAGTCCTTGTGGCCCCAGATCAGCGAGCCAGGCGACCAGCTGCTGGCCCGCGCCCTGCATCTGAGCCTGCATCTGCAATCCGAAGCCAGCCGCGGTGACGCACTCTTGCTGCAGGAGGCCTACGAGCTGTGCCAGCAGGCCGCCGCGCTTGTGGACGATCCGCTGGTCGAAGTGCTGGCCCTCTTTCCCCTGGCCGAGCTGCAAACCCGGCTGCGCTTGCACCATGCGGCCCTGTCGAGCCTGGAACGCGCCCTGCAGCTGAGTCAACGCGCACAGTCGCAAAACCTCAGCGATCAGCTGCAGGCGGTGCGAGGCCGCATCATGGCCCAGGCGGGCATGTATGAGGAGCTGATCAAGAACAGCGACGCCCTGCTGGCCCGCCGCGCGCAGATGCGGCCGGGCACGGTGCATCGCATCCTCAACTACTGCGCCACCGCCTGCTTTGTGCTGGCCGATGAGCAGCTCGCGCCGCCAGGGCACCCGCTCTGGCTGCGCTGCCGCGCCCATCACCTGGATGCACTGCAACTGGCCCAGCAGCATGGCCTGCAGGAGGATGTTCATCTGTCCTCGCTCAATCTGGCCTACATCGAGCTGCTGGCGGGCGACACCGCCGATGCGCGGCCCCATATCGAGCGCCTGCTGCGCACAGGCGCCGGCAG
Organism: Roseateles sp. GW835-FHT13E02; assembly: GCF_058794035.1. NCBI lineage: Bacteria > Pseudomonadati > Pseudomonadota > Betaproteobacteria > Burkholderiales > Sphaerotilaceae > Roseateles > Roseateles sp. GW835-FHT13E02. Next base: position 104,340 of record NZ_JBXAGJ010000013.1, on the reverse strand, counting down.
CGTCTGGCGCCAGATCGCCGGAGCGCGCCAGGCCCTGCAGCTGAGCCAGACCCTGCTGGCCTGGCGCGAGCATCCGGATGCGCCCCGCTGGCAGGCCTTGCTGGACCTCGAGGCCGAGCTGGCCGAGGCCGGCGATGGGCTGCGCTTTGTTCACGAATACCTGCTGCGCACCGTCGTTCGCTTCGGCGAAGCAGCCGGTGACAGCAGCTCCGCCCTGCGCTGCAGCCAGCGCCTGCTGAGCTTTCAACGCCTGCGTCTGCAAGCCGTGGCCGGCACCCTGTCGCGTGCGGTCGACGATGTGTTCCAGCTGCAGCGCGTGCGCCTGGAAAACGAGCAGCTGGCGCGCCACGGCGGCCAGCTGGAACAGTCGCTGGCCGCACGCAATGCCGAGCTGCAGCAGACCCTGAGCCGGCTGCAAGCCGAGGCCAGCATCCGCCGTGCGGCCGAAGCCGCCCTGCAGCAGGCCAATGAAGAGCTGGAGGCGCGCGTGCTGGCCCGCACCGCCTCGCTGGAGGAGGCCTTGCGCACCGTCATGCAGCAGGAAAAACAGCTGGCCCTGGGCCGCATGGTGGTGGGCATGGCGCATGAGCTGAACACGCCGCTGGGCAATGCGCGCATGGGCGCCTCGGTGATCCGCGACCGTGCGCAGGAGCTGGAGCAGTGGCTGCAGGCGGGCCAGCTGCGCCGTCAGGCGCTCAGCGAGACCGCCAGCTCGCTGCAGCAATGCTCCTCCCTGGTAGACCGATCGCTGGAAAGCGCCAGCCAGCTGATCCAGCGCCTGAAAGCCCTGTCACTGGACAGCGAGCAGGAGATGGCACAGGACTTCGACGCCAGCGCCCTGATGCATCGCCTGATCGAGCTGAACCAGGCACGTTGCCAGGCGGCGGGCATTGATCTGGCGGCCGACCTGCCCGCGGCCATGCCCATGTTCGGGCCCATGCAGTCTTTGCACAATGTGGTGCAGGAGCTGCTGGACAACGCCGTCGACCATGGGCTGAAGGACCGCCGCGCTGCTGCGGCACCCGCTCAGATTCAGCTGCGGCTGCGTCGGGACGACGGCGCCGACGGGGAGGCGCTGAGCCTCAGCCTGGAGGACAACGGCTGCGGCATCCCGGCCGAAGCCTTGCCGCGCATCTTTGACCCGTTCTTCAGCGGCCGCCTGGGCAGCGAGGGCGCAGGGCTCGGCTTGAGCGTGGTGCGCACCGTGGTCGAAGAGTTGATGCAAGGCCAGATCCGCATCGACAGCGAGCCTGGCCGCGGCACCCGGGTGAGCCTGAAGCTGCCGCTGCGCTGAGTGCAGCCATGTGGCACGGGCGCCTGGATTCAGGCGTGAACCTGGCGTGAACCAGGTGTGAATCAGGCGTGGATGTCCAGCATCGTGCCGCTGGCATGCAGCTGGGTCTGCAACACGCGCAGATTGGCAACAAAGGCGTAGGTCGCCGATTTCTGCGTGATCAGGTCGGCCTCCGCCGAGGCGCCGGCGGCCGGCACCTGGCGCAGCGCCTGATTGCCCTGCTGGGCCTGCTGCGCATCCGCCTGCTGAGCCTGCAGCTGCTGTCGCCGGAAATCGGCCGCCGCATTGCTGACCGTGCTCTGGGCCGACGCGCGCAAGCGCTCGTTGGCGGCCGAGATGCCGGACAAGGCGGTGGACAGACCGATGGACATGGCAGCAACGCTCCGAAACTACTGGTGCAGGCCAGGATTGTCCTGACGAGATCGGCAGCCGCGCGCTGAACTTTAGAAAAGAATGCGTTTTTCCGGTTAATTCCTCACGCCGACCGCATCTGCACCCTTAACAAAGCTTAAGACCCCGCACTGAGCTCGCTTCCTACGATGCTCCCAGAGCTGCTCCCGGGACCTCAAGTCGTGCAAGCGACTCCAGCGCGGACAGCGCGAGCAGCTCAATTTCTGAACATTGAAGCGAAAGCGAGCAAGGGATGAACAAGAAGACATGGACCACATGGATGGTCGCAGCAACCATGGCCACACTGGGTCAACAGGCCCAAGCCAACCTGGTACAGGACGGCAGCTTTGAAAGCGTCAGCCTGGCCAGCGGCACCTACACCCAACTCTGGAATGGTCAGAGCGCCGCCTGGGCGCTCGGGGCTTCGGGTCTGGAGGTGCGCAACAACATCGTGGGCGCTGCGTACGAGGGCAACAACTATGCAGAGCTGGACGCCTACGGTGCCAACAGCTTCATCTCGCAAGAGCTGAGCACGGTCGCGGGCCAGTGGTACGAGCTGAGTTTTGCCTATGCCAACCGCCTTGGCTGGCCCGTGGCCAGCAATGGCTTGACCTGGGAGGTGGGGGGCCACCAAGGCACAGCCCCAGCGCTGGCCTTCAACAACACCGGCACCCACGACTGGCACCTCTTTTCGGTGGTCTGGCAGGCCACCAGTGACACCACGGTGCTGAAGATCTCGGCTGCGGGCTTGAGCGACGGCGCCGGCAGCTCCCTGGACGCCATCAGTGTGACGCCGGTCCCCGAGCCGCAAAGCGCCTGGTTGATGCTGGCCGGTTTGCTGGGCATGGGTGCCTGGGTGTCGCGACGCAAACAGGCGCAACGCTGATGCAGCCAGGCTGCCAACACCCTCTGCGTGGGCAGCATCAGACGGAACAACAGGCCCCAATGTGGCGGGTGCCGTCATGAAGCCACCACCGCTGATGCCTGCGCCGGCCGTGGAGTCGGCCCAGGGGCGTACCGCGCAGCTGGCCACCGACCTGCTGCAGCTGCGCTTCACGCTGCTGGATCAGCTGTGGCGGGGCGGTACCTACCTGGTGCTGATGTGCATGCCCTTGTGGCTGCTGCTTCTACGGGAGCAGGGCTGGCACGCGCCACTGGCCTTGAGCCTGCCGGGAGCCCTGCTCCTGCTGCCGCTGGCCTTTTATCGGCGCCATTTGTCCTACGCCATGCTCAGCGGTCTGTTGACCGGTTTGCTGTGGCTGATCGGCCTGCCCTGGGTGATGCATTACGGCCCTGGCTCGCACGGCCTGTGGTGGATGTTGATGGCCTGCGTCTACGCAGGGGTGCTCTGGGGCCGCAAGCAGATCTTCGTGTCGCTGCTGACCCTGGTGTTGTGGTTCGGGCTGTCCCTGAACGTCACGCCCCACCCCGCGGACAGCCCGCTGCTGGCCGGGCTGAACCTGCTGTGCGGCGCGGCCTTTCTGACCATGCTGATGCACACCAGCTCGCAAGGATATGGCGCCATGATGCGATTGCTGATGGGCTTGAAGTCCCAAGCCGACGATCTCGAAATTCACGGCCTGCACGACCAGCTGACTGGCTTGCCAACGCCGCGCCTGATTGCCGACCGCCTGCTGGTCGCGCAGCAATCGGCACGGCGCAACGGCCACAAGGTGGGGGTGCTCTTCGTCGACCTGGACGGCTTCAAGGGCGTCAATGACAACCACGGCCACGAAGCCGGTGACCACCTGTTGCAGCAAGTGGCCCAGCGCCTGCGCCTGGCCGCGCGTGAAGAAGACACCGTGGCTCGGATCGGCGGCGATGAGTTCCTGGTGCTGCTGCCGCGCCTGGACTTGTCCGCCAACGCAGCCGAGGTGGCTCGGCGCATGGTGCAGAGCCTGTCCCAGCCCTTCCCCTACCAAGGCAGTGAGCTGCGCATCGGCGCCAGCATCGGCATTGCCATCTATCCGGACCATGCCCAGGATTCTGAAAGCCTGCGCCGGGCGGCCGACGAAGCGATGTACCAGGTCAAGCGCAGCACCAAGAGCGGCTATGCATTTGCTCACGATTCGCAGGAGGCGCCGACGCAGAACCAGCTGCATTAACACTCCTTAAGACCGCGTGGGGCGGCGAAGAAACATCATGCGAACCATGTCAACGCAACCCCAGGTCCCAGCCATGAACACCACCGCATCGACATCGACTTCGTCCACCGCTGCCCAGGCCGACACCCTCGCCCTGACCGAGAGCCTGGAGCTCCCGCAAGCCGCCTCCGCAGCACCGCTGGAAGCGGGCTTGGGCTGGCTCTTGCGCCAAGTTCGCCGCAGCACCGGCTTGACCGATGCGGGCCTGTTCTGGGTGGGCTATCTGTGCCTGATCGGCTTGGTGGTCTTCGCCGCACGGGGTTGACACCACGCCAGTCGGTCGCTGACTTGTGACATGCCGCGCACGCCGCGGCACGGCCTCCCGACTCCCCATTCATGTTGCCCCTGTTCCCCGATCGCGCCCAACTCGCCCCGCTGAAACAGGCCTGGACGAAAGGCGCCACGCTCTCACCGAAGCAACAACTTCTGCTCGCCTGGGGCTTGCGCCAGGCCGAACCTGAGCTGGCCCTGCAACTGAGCCAGCAACTGGAAGCCCAGTTGCCGAGCGAAGCCGATGCAGCCCCAGCGCGGAGCCATGATTCGAGGCTGCGAGCACGGCTGCTGCTCTTGCGGGCGGAATCGCAGCTGCTGCATGGCGAACTCGACGCGGTGGAGCCCATGCTTGCCGCCGCGATGGAGCAGTTCTCGAGGCAGCAGGACGCCCTGGGTGTTGCCGACACCCATTGGCTGCGCTACTACCTGGCCGCCGATCAAGGGCGCGCGGCCGAAGTGCACAGCGCGCTGGAGCTGGCAGCCGCCACGGCCCAGACCGCAGGCGATGCCTCACGCGCCCTGCTCTTCCGAGCCAGTCTGGCCCGCGCGGCGGTGTTTGTCAGACCGGCGCAGACCCCGGGCGGCGCCGAACTCGAACTGCCCCAGCACAGCGAGGCGCTCCCGGCCATGGAGGCGGCTGCGCTGGAGGACTTTCACGGCCTGCTGGCCGGCATGAACGGGCACTTTGCCGAGGCCTTGACCGCCCTGACACGGGCCCATGAGCTCTCGCTGCAGACCGGCCAGTTGCGACGCGCCATCACCGTGGCCACCAACATCGGCCACACCTACAGCCGCATGGGCGAGTTCCAGACCGCCATGGCCTGGCTCGAGCGCGCCCTGGACCTGGCTCGGCAATCCCACTGGCCCAGCCTGGTCAGCCTGTGCCTGGCGCATGCCGGTGAAGCCACGCGCCGCCTGGGGCGGCCGCAAGATGCCCGTTCACTGCTGAACGAGTGCCTGGAGCTCAACGCCGAACAAGCGCAGAGCCGAACTGCCGCCCTGGCCCTGAGCTATCTCGGCCACACCGAGCTGGACAGCGGTGACGGCCTGGCCGCCCGGCGGGCTTTCACCACCTTGCTGCAAGCCGCGGAGCCCGCGCCAGACCTCAAGGCGCAGGCGCACCTGGGCCTGGCTCGCGCCGAACTCCTGCTGAAACACTTCGCCCGGGCGCGGGAGTATGCCCAGCAAGGTTTGCTTCTGGCGCAGGAGCAAACCGACCCCGCAGCCGAGGTGGACTTCTTGTGGGTGCTGGCCGACATTGCCAAGGCCGAGCCGAGAGATTCACCGCAAGGCCGCAGCGACTTGCAGGTGCTGAGCCTCTACATGGAGGCCCTGCTCCGCGCCGAGGCCGTCGAACCCCATGTGCCCGACCCCCATCTGCTGGAAGCCACGGCGCAAGCCTTTGCCGCCTGCGGGGGCTATGAGCGGGCTTATCACATGCTTTACCGTGCCTCCCTGCTGCGCCAGCGCCGGGCGCAGCAGGACGCGATGCTGAACATGACGGCCTTGCGCACCCACCACCAGCTGGAAAAGGAGCGCGAAGCACGCAGCCATCTGCAGGCGCTGGCCCGGGCCGAATCCAGCCGGGCGCAGGAGCTCGACAGCTCCAACCAACTGCTGCAGCGACTGAGCCAGGTCGGTCAGGCCATCACCCACGAGCTGCGACATGAGCGCATCTTTGAGGTCCTGGCCAGCCACTGCCAGGATCTCTTGGGAGCGCCCTGCCAGGCCATCTGGCTGCTGGAGGACGAGGGCCGTCTGCAATGCGCTTACGCGGCGCCGGGCCTCTGGGCAGACCCGGTTTCCGGTGATTTCCCCTGGAACCAATCCACACCCGAGCCGGATGCCTGGCGCTGTGCGCGCACCCGCAAGGATGTGATGCACGATCTCGAGGGCCGCCCCCTCGCCAGTGCGGGCGACGCGGCCATCGGGCACATCCACTCGCCGCTGGTCTGTGGCGACCGCGTGCTGGGCGTGGTGACGTTCCACGCTCCCGAGGGCCGTGGCCTGAATGCCCAGCAGCTGCTGGCCTGGCGCAGCCTGCAAGCCTTCACCGCCATCGCTCTGGACAACGCCAACATCCATCGCCGCGTGGCCGAACTTCGCCAGCAACTGATGGCGCGCGAAAAGATGCTGGCCCTGGCCACCCTGGTGGCCGGCATGGCCCATGAGCTGAACACGCCGGTCGGCAACAGCCGTTTGGTGGCCAGCACATTGCTGGATCAGCTGCGGCAGATTGAACAAGGCCTGGCGCAACAGTCGCTGCGGCGCTCCACCTGGCGGGAGTTTGCCAGCCAGGCCCATGAAGGACTGCAACTGATCAATCGCAATATGGAGCGGGCCGATGGTCTGGTCAGCAGCTTCAAACAATTTGCCGAGCACCGGGACAGCGAGGTGCCCCAGCATTTCGAGCTGCGCAGCTTGTGCGAGCGTTGCGCGCAAGCCGTGACCCACCGTCTGGATACGGCAGGCCTGCGCTGGCGCAATGAAGTGCCGGAGGGTCTGCGGGTGTTCGGCCATCCCGCCGCCCTGAGTCAGGTCTTGTCCATCCTCATCGCCAACGCCCTCGACCATGCCTTCGAGGGCCACCGCCACGGCAACCTGGTGCTGGGCTGTGCGCGGCTGGAAACCCAGGGCTGCATCTCCCTCTGGCTGCAAGACGACGGCTGCGGCATCGAGGCCGAGTTGCTGGATCGCATCTTTGACCCCTTTTTCACCACCCGCATTGGCCAAGGCGGCCAAGGACTGGGGCTCAGCGTGGCCTTGAATCTGGTGAACGGACTGATGGGCGGCAGCTTGCGCGCGCGCAGCAGCATCGGGCGAGGCAGCCGCTTTCAGATCGATCTGCCACTGCTGGGCACGCCGCCAAGCACCGCGCCCAGCGCCCACTTCGAGGCCTCTGTGTCCCAGTTGGAGGCACCGCCGTTTATCAATATTTAAAAGTCAAAAAAAACGCGGCGCCTTAACCTGAGAACACTGATTCATCAGCAGGACGCCGCCACCGAGCTTCATGCAGGGCGTCATTGCGACCGCCAAGGAACGCGACCATGAACTTGCCCATGAACTTGCTCTACCAGACCACTGTCTCCGGTGTCCACAGCCTGCTCCCGCAGGAGGACACGGCAGGCCTTGAACGGCAGCCTTCGGCCGCCGAGATCGGCATCGCGATCGAGATGTCGCGCGTGCTGGCACGTGCCGGACTCACCGCGCCTGAAAGCTCGCAGTCGCAGGAAAGCCAGTTGCTCGACTGGGCCATGGACTACCAACGCCAGGATCAAGCGGCACCGACTTTCAACGAAGAGCGTGGCGGCATGAACGCACAGCGCCTGGACGAACTCCATCGCTACACCTTCAAACGCGCCCGTACTGCCCGCTGGAACAGCTACGGCACCATCGTCTCGCCCGGCGGCACGACGCTGGAGCGGCGTGTGGCCCGCGTCGTCGAAGGCCAGCGCTACTACCGGCTGGGCGCCGGCTTCGGCATGCCCGCGCCTGTGGATCTGGAGCTGCTGGAGATCGAAGTCTCGCGCCACCTGTGCTGTGAGGTGCTGAAGAAGCTTTCACAAACCCAGGACCTGCAAGGCGCCGGTGTCAGCTTGCGCATCACAGGCAGCAACTATGCCGAGGTGGTGTACGAAGGCATCCCCCTGCTCTTCGTCTGCATCACCGCCGAAGAGCGCGCCTTGAACCGCGTGGCGCTCAAGGTGGTGATGGATGCGCTGACCCGCGAAGTCAGCAGCTATCTGTGCGACGACACCTTGATCGTCAAAGCCATCGACGCCCTGCAAGTGCAGCAAGAAAGCGAGCAGAGCCGCAACCGGCGACGCCCGCTGCGTCACAGCAGCACTTTGACCGCCCCCCACCAAGCCTTCAACCTCTGACCGCCATGACTCCGTTTGAACCAAGCCCCATGCTCCAGATCCTCCAGGACATCGACCGTGGCGAGGAACCCGCGCGCGCGGTGATCCATCGGCACGGCATGTCGCCCAAGAGCTTTCTTGCGGCCTGCAACGCGCAGGGCGGCATCCAGGTGATCGCCGCCAAAGGCCAGCTCTACCAGGCCTTTCAAGAGCGCCAGGCTGGCCGCGCGAACTCGCGCGACTGACGCCGGCGCCACAGGCGGCTCAAGCGGACGCGCTCGGCTCCGAGGGCAAGGGCAGGCGCAGGCACACCTCGGCCAGCTCGCCCGGCGCCTGGGGCAGCGAAAAATCAACCTGCCCACCATGGCGCCGCACCACATTGCTCACAAACTCACGGCCCAGGCCAAAGCCCCGGGATGCCGGGTCGCTGCTGCTGTGGGTGCCTTGGGTGGCCACATGGTTGCGAATCCAGCACACCACCTCGCGCTCGCCCTCGGCCTCGCTCGACACCTGCTGGCTCACCGAAACCACGCTGCCCATCTGCCCGTGGCGAACCGCATTGACCAACAGATTGACCAAGACCCGCACCATCAGCCGCTGATCGCAGCTGACGAACACCGGCTCGGCACTGGGTTCGATGTCGATGCGAATCTGACGGCTGTGCGCCAGGTCCTGGACCTGGTCCATGGCCTCGTCGAGCAGGAACTCGAACACCGCCTCGCTCATCTGGTAACGCGACGATTCGGCGGCAATCGACAAGATGAAGTCATCCATCAAGCGCAGCAGCTTGTTGGCATGGCGCTGCACGCCGAGAATGCTTTCTGCTGCACTACCGGTACCCGCGGGCTCGGTGCGCCGACACAGGGCGATGATGGATGCCACCGGAGTGCGCATGTCATGCGACAAGAGCTGCAAGGTCATGTCACGCTGCAGCTGCAAGCTGCGCATCTCCGTCACATCGGCCAGTGCCACCAGCCACAGCGGATCAGGGCCGACCGACAAGGCCGCCACCCGCAAGATGTAGTGCCGCTCCGCACCCTGGGCATGGTGGACGCCCACATAGTGAGGCCCGCCGACCAGCTCGCGGGGCCCCGACTGAGACAAGCCCAGATGCGCAAGCACCGGCCCCACCGGCGCGCGCAAGGCGGCCAGATCGGAGGGGAAATCGGCCAGCATGCGCGCATTGACCATGGCCACGCGGCCGGCCTCATCCACCACCATCATGGGATTGGGCGCACCGTCGAGAACCGCCCGGAGAAAGTCCATGCGGGCTCGGGCGCTTTCAATCGCCTGATCCAGCAGCTGCGAGGTCTGAAGCACGGTGTCCGACTGCAGGCTGCGCAAGAGCGGCGCGGCATCGCGCCTGGGCGAAGGCAGGATCAGGCTGGCACGACCGCGCATGAACATCACGATCATCTCGATGCGGCGCCAGGCCCAGGCGGGCTTGAGCAGCAGGACGACGATGAGCAGCGGGCTGGGGTCGATCCACAGGCTGAACTGGCGCAGCACGAAGACGCTGAGCAAGGGGGCCGCGATCAACACACCCGCGCTGAGCAGCAACTCGACCAGAGGGCTCAGCATCAGCAGGCCCAGCAACACCAGCGCAATGGCCAGCACCCCGTAGACCAGGCGCAGGCCCAAGCCAGCGCTCTCAATCAACTCCTCATTCAAGATGTCCTGCAGCAAGCTGGCATGCAGCTCCACGCCCGGTGTGCCGGCGCCCTGTCGGCCGGAGTAGATGGTCGGGTAGTGGTCGCCCAGGCTGGGCGCCGTTGAACCGATCAGGACATGGCGATCCTTGAACAGGCCTGGGGGCGCCCGACCCAGCACCACATCGGACAGCCGCACCGTGGGAAAGCCTTGCGCCGGATCCACCAGCTTGAAACGCCGGTAGCTGCTGCCGCCTTTGAGGTCCAGCGCGGCGCCGGACATGGCCAGGGCCAGGTGCGGCACCTCCCCCGCCAGCAGGTGGGCGCCGCGGATGAAGCCATCGCTTTCAAACGCCAGGTTGATGTGCGCCAGGCCGCTGGCGGCCGCGGCCAGCAAGGGGCCGGGTTGACGCACCAGCGCCGGCTGACCGGCAGTGGGCGGGCGGTACTCCATTGCCAGATAGGCCCGGTGCTTGCGCAGCGCCTGCGCCAGCTGAACGTCGGCCGGCCGGGCATCGTGGAACAGGATGTCGATGCCGATCGAGCGGGGCTTGTCTTGCGGATCGGCCAGGCGCTCGAGCAACTGGGCATAGGTCTCGCGACGGATCGGCCAGCCGCCGAGCTCATCGATCGAGGCATCGTCAATGGCGATGATCACCACCTCGGACCCGGCCTGCGCAGGCTGCCAGCGCTGGATGGTGTCGAAGAGCAGATGGCCGATCCCCGCGCCCCAACCTTGCAGGGTCAGGACCACGGTGGCGGCGACCGCGAGCACGCAGAGCGTCAACCACTCGAAAAGAAAACGGCGCTGCTCCCGGCTCATCGCCCGCAGCGCCCCGAGGGCCCGGCTCATGCGCCAGGCCAGGCTCATTCCTTGTCGACTCCGGCCAGCAACTCGAAGCTGCCTTCCCAGGTCAGCGGCGCCCCATCCGCCTGCTTGGCGCTCAGCCGCCACTGGTAGCGTCCGGGCAGGAGTCCTCGCACCACCGCCTGGCGGCTCTGCACCGGCGCATCAATCACCGGCTGCACCGTCTCTCCCTCGCTGCGAGTCAGCCGCAGATGCGGCTCTTGCAAGGATTCCAGATCAAAACGGATGTGGCAGCGCAGGCGACCCGGCTCATCCGCGCGCTTGATGCCCTTGCACAGCGCAACATCCACCCGCTCGCTGAACAAGCCTCCGGCGGTGAAGGACTGCAGCTTCAAGAACGTGGCGTAGCTGCCCAGTTCGGTCAGCACCCAGGGCTGATCCGCCGGCACATCTTCCGCGGCCCATTGCCGCTCGTTGGCCTGGGGCGCGCGCTCAACATGCAGTCGCTGGACGCTGTCGGCCCGCTGCCACTGAAGCTGCCACCCCGAGGGCACGGCCTGCAGGGCCAGGATGCGCGGCTCCGGTGGCAAGGTCTCCACCGCCTGGCTGCGCCCCTCGGCATTGATGGACACGCCCTGCCCGGCGCCGACCCGGACTTCCGCACTCTCACCCAGACCACGCGCGCCGACCACGCCGGCCTGCACCTCGACCCGAGTTTGACGGCCCTTCTCATCGAAGCCGACACGGAAACTGGTGCCACGCACACCGGCCACCGAGGTCGGCGTGCGCACCAGGAACGGCGCATCCTTGCTGCCCCGACGCTCCACGTCGAGATCGATGCGGCCGTTGAGTAGCTCGATCTGCACCTCGGGCGAGGCCTCCAGGGCATTGCGCCGCAACACCTTCAATCGCACGGTCGCCCCGGAAGGCAGGCCGATGGACCCGCCCCCCTGGATGTTGAGAGACGCATGACAACCCGCCGGCATGCGCAGCACGCTGTCCTGGTCGAGCTTGTCGTCGAGCTGCAGCACGCGCGTGCTTTCGCCGCGCAGCACCTGGGCTTGATTGCAGCTGAGGCTGGCGACGCGTGCCGACACCGGCTCGTGACGCATGCGCTCGCGCGGCAGCCACAGCTGGCGCCCCACCTCCAGCCGCGAGGCGTTGCGAAGCTGGTTGAGCTTGGCCACCTGGTCCAGCGCATCGGCACCGTCCATGTAGCGGGCCACCAGCAGTTCGAGCTTGTCGCCACGCTTGACCTCGTAGGCCACATGCGTGTCGCCCATGGGCGGCGTGACGGTGGCAGCCGAGGCCACGGCCGTCGCTGCAAAAGCGGCCAGGAGGACCCAAGGTCCCCACAGCAAATGTGTTCGTTTCTTCTTCATACGGATTCTTCTCCCTTGACGAGGCGATAGCCGTAGCCGCGCACCACCAGCAAACGCCATTCGCCGCCACCTGCGCCAAGCTTGAGCTTGCGGCGCAACCACGAGACATGAACATCGAGGGTGCGGGACAGATCGTCCTCCTCGCGACCCCAGACATGGGCCATGATTCGTGTGCGGGAAATGGGGCGGTCGATGTTCTGGAACAGCAACTTCGCCAGCTCAAATTCCTTCTCTCCCAGCGTCACGCTTTCGTCGCCCATCTCGACTCGGCGCTCAGCAGCGTGGAAGCGATAACCGCCTTCGATCTCGGCTTCGAGTGAGGGCGGCGTGGGTGCTGGGCCCATGCGTCGCTCGACCGCACGCAAGCGGGCTGTGAACTCCGGCGCCCGCAAGGGCTTGCCGCAGTAGTCATCGGCGCCGGCATTCAGGGCTTGCACGATCTGCTCTTCTGCCAGATTGCTGGTCAGGAAAATGACCGGCACCCGCAGCTGCAGCTGCTGCCGCGTGTGGATCAGTACATCCAGGCCATTCGGGCCGGGTACGTTCCAGTCCAGCACCAGCAGATCAAACGGGTCGTGCGTCAAGGCGCGGATGATGTGGTTGCCGCTGCGAAAGGTGATGACGCTGTGGCCCTCACGCTCCAGCAGGCTGCGGACTTCAGCGGCGAGATCCGGTTCGTCCTCTAGCAAAGCGATGTGCACGAGATGCCCTCCTCTGAGCAAAAGCGAACCATGGCTCAGAAATAGTAGGTGGCCGAAACAAACACACGGGTCTCGTTCGAGCGCGACTCGGTGGGTTCGTTCCTCTCGGCCTTTTTGTAGCCGCCAAAACCCTGGGCCAGCGAGCTGTTGAACAGCCAGCTGCCAGCGCTGCCGCTCCAGGACACGCCGACGGCGTTCAAGGTGTAGCTGCTGTTCAGCGAACCCGTGACCGGCTTGCGATTCGGCCGGATCACGCCACCGTCATAAAACACGCCGACCGATTGAGTGCCCGAGATCTTGCGCACCAGCTCGACGCTCCATTGCGCGCCGGAATCACCCACGCCATCGGCGCTTGTGTAGGCCCGCACCCCATTCACGCCGCCGAGTGACATGCGGTTGTAGGAGTCCAGATTGCGCGAAGCCCACTGACCGCGCAGCCGGTACTCGGCATGCCAGCGTTCATCGTCGGTCACGGGGTGCTCGTAGCGCAGCGAGCCCTGCACAAAACCATAGCCGCCTTCCGGCGTCAGATCACCCACCACCGTGGTGTATTCGCCCAGGGCCAGGCTCAGTTCGGCACGAAATGGGGTCCAGGCGCCGGCCAGGCTTTCGCTGCTGAGTGTCCAGCGGAACTGGCTGTCACGAATCTCCGAAATCCCCAGGCCCGAACTGGCCAGCTCGCTGGCAGTCAGGCGCCGGCTGAGGCTGTACTGGGACTTCAGCGGATGCCGCCAGGACACCGGCAAGTAATGGCTGAAACCGACGCCAAACTCGTGCGAGTCTCCAGCCACAGCGGCCACGCCGCCCTTGATGGTCTTGGTCCGGGAGGTGTTGCCCCACACCCGTGCACGCCCCTGCAAGCTGGGTGTCAGCGCCTCGTACTCGGCACGGGCATAGGCGACCCCCATGGAGCCCAGTCCCAGCAGATTGATCTCATCGCCCGGCTCCACGCCGGCCAAGGTGACCGAGCCCATCACCTGGGGCTCGCCGTACTGCCGCAAACCGTAGTTGTTGGCCTGCCAGGCCGACACCTTGACGTCTCCCGGCTTGACACGGCGCGGTGCGATCTCCACCAGCACATCCACCAGCTCCGGCCCGGCTGGGCGCAAGACCATGCCCAGATCCACCGGCAGGTCGTAACCCGCGGCGGAGAGCTGCTCCTCCAAGGCCTGCATGTCGATCAGCTCGCCGTTGCGCAGGACCGAGGCCAGACGTTGCTGGACCCGGGCTTGGTAGCTTTCACCCAGGGGCGCTTGCGCCAACTGCGTGCTCACCGATTGCACCCGGGGTGCGACCACCTGCACTTTCAGGCGCTGCCCACCGCCCGGGGCGGCTTCGATCAGGGTCATCGCGTAGGCGAGAAAGCTGCCCCGTCGGCCTTGATCTGCGACCCAGTTCTCGAAAGCCAGCAATTCCTCGGCGCTGACCGGGCTGCCAATCTTGGGCTGCCAGTAGGCCTTCACCGGCGCGACCAGGGTGCTGCCTTCGACCACCACCTCGACCAGCTTCTGCAGCGGCTTGCGCTCACCGACCAGGGCCGCAGGCGGCGGCGCTGCTGGGCGCCTGGGCAGGCTTTGATCTTCGATCGCACGCTGCACATTGCCGGGGTCTGCAGTTTGCGCCTGAGCACTTGAAACACAGGCACCGACACAAGCGGTGACCAGGGCGCGAACCAGAACCTGTCGCTTCATGAACGCTTCTCCTTCTTGGCCGACTCTTCGGCACGCGGCGTGTAGCAGAGGTAGACCCCATTCACTTCGGTGAGGTCACAGCTGCACTGTTTGATTTTGTCTTCTGTCAGGCCGATCTGCGTTGTATCTGCGTCATCCAAATGATCCTCAGTGCACAGATTCGGCACACCTGCACCGGTCGGGCGGACATCGATGATGCGAGACGGGTCTCGATCATTGGGCCGGATCGGCTTCGGATCGTCCGGGCGGCGGCTGCCGGCCGTGATGGAGGCACTGTGGTTGGTGCCCGCCACCCGGTAGTTGCTCGCCAGCCCACCGTTCAGACCATTGCCCAGGCCGTAGCTCACTGACACCGGCTTGCCGGTGCCTACAGCGGCGTCCTGGAACTGAGCGTTGAGCGAGGCGAAGACCAGTGTTTCCAGGCCCACCAGACCTTGCAGGTTTCCTGCGGACGCCACCGCCCGGGTGTTGCCGTCAAACACCTTGTCCGCCACCGTGGTGCCCACCACCGTCAGCAGCTTGGGCGTGATCGCGGCCTGGGTGCTGACCGGGCCTGTCGAGACCAGGCGGTAGTTGAGCCAATCGCCGGTGCCATTGCTGCGAGTCAGCGTCGTCGCGTCGGCCACGGTCACGGTCTTGCCCTGACCCGCGTTCTTGTCGTCAAACGCACCCACACCGCTGACAAACAAGGTCTCACCGAGCACCGTGCCCGACACGCTGCCGAAACCGATGCTTGCCGCCGTGCTGCCGTCGTACACCTTGTCGGCCGCCGTGATGCCCGTCACCTGCACTGCCTTGGGATCGATCCGCAGGCTGGCATTGTTCACCGTGATGTTGTAGTTGCCCGCATCGCGACCGCTCACCTGCAGGGCCGAGTCATAGGTCCCTGCATTACGACCGCTGGCCAGGCCCTGAATCACCACCTCATCGCCCGCCACAAAGCCACGGGTGACGGCATCGGCTTGGGTTTGCACCACGCCGTTGTAGACGGCGCTGCTGCCGACGCCCGACACCGAGGCTTGGGCTTTTTCAACAGTCAGGGCGCCATCGACAAACGTCAGCGCGTAATTGCCATCGGCGCCACTCACTTGGTGAACATAACGGCCGGCATTGCGCCCCTGGCCACCGGTGCTGCTCAAGCCACTCAGCACCGCCTCGGTCTCGCCGGCCACCAGGCCGCTGACTGTGAAGCCCGTGACCGATTGCGTCTGGCCGTTGTAGACGGTGCTGGCGCTGTTGGCCGTCACCACCGCCTGGGCCTTGGCTATGTTCAAAGCACCATCGACAAAGGTCAGCGCGTAGTTGCCATCGCTGCCGCTGATGCGGTGGGTGTAGCTGCCGGCGTTCTTGCCCTGGCCACCCACGCTGCTCAGACCGCTCAACACGGACTCGGTCTCGCCCGCCACCAGGCCGCTGGCGGTGAAGCCCGTGACCGACTGCGTCTGGCCGTTGTAGACGGTGCTGGCACTGTTGGCCGTCACCACCGCCTGGGCCTTGGCTATGGTCAGAGCGCCATCGACAAAGGTCAGCGCATAGTTGCCATCGCTGCCGCTGATGCGGTGCGTGTAGCTGCCGGCGTTCTTGCCCTGGCCACCCACGCTGCTCAGACCACCCAGCACGGCTTCAGTCTCGCCCGCCACCAGGCCGCTGGCCGTGAAGCCCGTGACCGATTGCGTCTGGCCGTTGTAGACCGTGTTGGCACTGTTGGCCGTCACCACCGCCTGGGCCTTGGCTATGTTCAAAGCGCCATCGACAAAGGTCAGCGCGTAGTTGCCATCGCTGCCGCTGATGCGGTGCGTGTAGCTGCCGGCGTTCTTGCCCTGGCCACCCACGCTGCTCAGACCACCCAGCACGACTTCAGTCTCGCCCGCCACCAGGCCGCTGGCGGTGAAGCCCGTGACCGATTGCGTCTGGCCGTTGTAGACCGTGTTGGCACTGTTGGCCGTCACCACCGCCTGGGCCTT
>NZ_JBXAGJ010000013.1:23647-88085 GCF_058794035.1 Roseateles sp. GW835-FHT13E02 | reverse complement strand
CGCCTGGGCCTTGGCTATGTTCAAAGCGCCATCGACAAAGGTCAGCGCGTAGTTGCCATCGCTGCCGCTGATGCGGTGGCTGTAGCTGCCGGCGTTCTTGCCCTGGCCGCCCACGCTGATCAGACCGCTCAACACGGACTCGGTCTCGCCCGCCACCAGGCCGCTGGCGGTGAAGCCCGTGACCGATTGCGTCTGGCCGTTGTAGACAGCGTTGGCGCTGTTGGCCGTCACCACCGCTTGGGCCTTGGTGATTTCGCCCGTGAAGACACTTTCGGTGTTGACGATGTAGTTCCCGCCACCGTTGCCATCGGCCAGCACATAGCCCGCATTGACCCGCAACTCTTTGCCCGTGCCGGCGTTCTTGTCCGTGAAGGACTGTGTCAGCTGCGTCACCTGATCACCACTTTGCAGACCGCTGACCAGCGGCGCTTGCGAAGAACTCAGCCGGCCGTCGTAGACCTTGGAGTCCGTGACTGCGCGCAAGGTCAGCAATGCCTTGTCGATCACCAGATCGGCGTCGGTGTAGCTGATGCTGTAGTTGCCCAGACCTGCGCCGTCGGCTTGGATGTGCGAGCCGTAGGTCCCGGCGTTGCGTGCACTGGCCAGGCCCGTGACGGTGAAGCTCTCGCCCGCCAGGAAGCCACTGCTGGTGTACTGATCCTGCGATTGCGTTTCCCCGTTGTAGCCCACGCGCTTCGCCACCGCACTGATGGAAGCCGCGCGGGGATCCACATACAAGCGAGCGGTCGGCGATTCGGGCGTGCTGTCCAGCAGCACAAAGTTGTTACCGCTGAGCGTGTAACGATAAGCATCCACAGCACCGCCGGTGTCACGAATGACCTGGCGGGGCGAGCCATTGGGCGCGGGCTGGGTGACGGTCAAATCATCGATCAACGCTGCCCGGGTGACTTGGTAGGCATTGCTGCCGGCCACCACCGTCTCGACGATGGAGCTGCCGCCGCTCTGGTTGGCCGCCTTCAGCGCATCCTTCACCTGCGTGGCCGTCGGATCGCTGTCACCGTAGGTGATGCGCAGGCTTGCGCTGTCGATCTTGTCGGTGAAGCTGAGCTGTTCACGCACCATCACCTGGCTGTTGCCGCCGCTGTTCTGCTGCGGTCCCGAGGCGTAGTCGGTGTAGGTCTTGGCGTTGGCCGGGTTGCCACCCACCTGCGAGAGGTAGAGCGTGCTGAAGCTGCTGTCGATGAGCTCCAGATCCCCCGAGCTGGCCGCAGCGCCGGTGTAGACGTAGGTCTTGCCGCCGCCGAGCTGCGAGCTGCTGTTGCCGCTGACGGTCTTGACCTGACCGCCACCTGCGTTGCCGGCCGCCAGGGCCGAGCCGGCGGACAGGACCACATGGCCGCTGCCGTTGTTGGTGATCTTGGGGGCGATCACGTCGCCGGTACCACTGCTTTGCACGCGCACACCGACCGTGCCGTTGTTGCCCTGGGCCGTGCCGCCGCCGTTCTGGGTGATCTGGATCAGGCTGCCGTCGATGGCGCCGGCGGCACCGGCCGTGCTGCCGGCCAGCAGCTGGATGACACCGGCACCGGCCACGCCCACCACGGTGGACAGGCCGTCGGCGCTGATATTGCCTTGCTCGGCTTGCAGCGTGGTGCTTTCACCGGCGCTGGCGTTGTTGCTGATGCTGCGGCCGCTGCGCAGCTGCACTGCGGTGCTGCCGTCGGCGGTGCGGCCGACCAGGTTCACCGTGCCGGCGGCCACCAGGTTCTGCGCCACGTCCACCTGCCCGGCCACCGCCTTCAAGGAAACGCCGCCGGTGGAGTCGATACCGCGCGCCGCGTCGCTCGGGGCGGTGTAGCCCACCGCGTTGCTGAGGGTCACAACAGGATCGAGGTTGAAGCGTCCCAGCGTCAGCGTGCCGGTCAGGTTTTGCAGATCGATATTGCCGCCGTTGGGCGCCTTGGCCGTCAAGGTCAGGGCATCGATTTCCTTGATGTAGGCCGTGCTGCCACTGCCGCCGTTGGCGTTGACGGCCAGGCGATTGACATGGGTCAGCACACGCTGGTTGCTCGCGCCCATCGAGCCCCCGGCGGTCAAGACCGCACCGTCAGCCGACAGCAAGCCATTGCCGTTGTCGGTGATGTTGCCGATGGCTTCCACAAACGCCTGTCCGGTCGTGGTGGCGTTGGCATTCAAAGCCACGCCCTGGCCCTTCAAATTGATCTCGCCCGAACCGGTGTTCACGCCGCTCATGCCGCCGGCCGAACCCACAGTCAACACGCCGGCAGCGCCCACCACGACCGCACCATTGAGGTCGGTCGTGGCGGCCAGCACCACATCATTGGCTTCGCTGACAAACTGGTTGCCGCCTGAAGCCATGGCCAGCGTTCCGGCGTCGGTGCGCATGGTTTGGCTGCTGCTGCCGATGGTGGTGGAGGCCGTCATCACCACATGCTCGGCGGTGATGGTGCCGCCGGTGCGGCTGATGGCACCCACACCCACTTCCGTCGCGGCCAGGGTGGCATCGCCGGTGCCGGCGTTGATGGCGGCGGCTTGCAGCACATGGCGCTGCGCCGTGGCCACCACATGGCCTCCCGTCAGATGGGTGTCGATGGCACCTTGGATCTTGATGTCGCCGGACATGCCGGTGTTGCCGGCTGTGCTCAGATTCAGCGCCCCGTAGTTGCCGGTCACGCTGCCCGTGCCCGTGCCCGAGGCCTTGGGCTTGCTGCTGATGCCCTCACGCTTCAGCGGCTGATCCGCCGAATACAAGATGCCGGCTGTGCCATCAAAGGTCACATCGTTGACCTGCGCATTGGTGAAGCTGCCGCC
This sequence comes from Roseateles sp. GW835-FHT13E02, assembly GCF_058794035.1. Taxonomy (NCBI): domain Bacteria; kingdom Pseudomonadati; phylum Pseudomonadota; class Betaproteobacteria; order Burkholderiales; family Sphaerotilaceae; genus Roseateles; species Roseateles sp. GW835-FHT13E02. The sequence continues at coordinate 85,292 of NZ_JBXAGJ010000013.1, read as the reverse complement.
CACCACCAGACCTGCGGTCTGGCTGTTGCTGCCGATGATGTTGAAGCTGCCGGTGGGGGTCATGCCGCCGGCCAGCACCCCGGTCATCAAGGGGTTGTCCTGCAGGCTGCCGGTCACCGTGGCCATATTGGTCTTCAGGTCCACGCCACCGCCGGCCACCGCCATCAGATTGGAGGTACCCGCCCCCGCACTGGCTCCCAGGGTGTTGTACACGCCGCTCACCTTGTTGCTGATCATGCCGCCAGCCAGGAGCGTGGTGAGCGTGCCACTACCGCCGAGGTTGCTGTTGTTGTTCAGCACCATGTCGCGGGCCGCGCCAATGGTCACGTTGCCGCTGGAGCTCAGCGTGCCGGTCGGGTCCAGGTAGACATCCCGGAAGCCCAGGGCCACCAGGTCGCCCGAACCCGCCGTCAGCGCAAAAGCGGAATCCTTGATGGGCTTGGTGTTGACGAAGTCACTGGTCACCGGATTGGTGAAGATGTTCAGGTCGGCCGGATCGCCCACGTTGTAGCCTGGGCCTGCCAGGGCGTGCTTGGGGCCGCTGAAGAGCTTGAGTGCGCCACCCGCCGTGGTGATGGTGGCCGTGCCCCAGCTGATATCCCAGCCGTTGCCGCTGCTGGAGTTGTTGCCGCTTCCGGTGCCCAGCTGGTTCACCTGCGTGGGCGCCGCTTGCGCACCATTCAGATAGCCCGTCGTGCCGTAAATGCTGCCAGGGTTCATCGCGTAGAACTGCCCGGACATGTGCAAGCGGCTGTTGCTGCCCGAGACCGGATTGCCGTAGTAGTTGCCGGCCACGCTGGTGTCCACCGGCGTGTCGCCGCTGAGCACCGTGGCCGAAGACGCCAGGCTGGCACTCACCCCGCCAAAGCTGTAGCTCGCGGTGTAGCCCAGTCCCTTGGAGACATAGTCCGGCACTGTGTTGGTGCCATTGGTCGTGGTGTAGCCACCGACCACGTAGAGCAGGCTCTGACCGTTGTTGCCGCCGCTGGGATAGGTGTTGGTGATGTTGCCGGTGGGCGCCGTGGTGCTGACCTTGTAAAAGACCTCGGTGTCCTTGGGCAGCAAGGCGCCACTGGCATAGGCGGTGCCAGCGCTGTTGTAGAAGGTGTTGGCGGACGTCACCGTCCAGCCACCCTGGGTGACCGTCGACTTGATGCGGTAGGGTGAGCCCGAGGCGGTGAGAAGATCCATCGCCGCGGTCGGGTTGGTCCCGCTGCCCAGCACGATCAGCGTGCCTTGCGGCAGCAAGGTGCTGCTGGCGTAGAGCGTGCCATCGGGCTTGAAATACGTGGTGTTGCCGGCCGGCGTGGTGAAGCCGGCCGCAGCGTCCACCACCGCCACTTGCTTGAACACCGGCAGCACCAGCGTGGGCTGGGCCGAGCTCACACGGATCGCACCGGAGCCGTCTCCGCCCAGCTCGCCCGTCGTGCCGTTGTTGTAGCTGTTGAACACGGTGTTGAGGGTCTGGCCGACCCAGTTGCCCGTGCTGGGATCGACGGTGTTGCCGTACTGGGCATCGGCACGCAGGGTCAGGCTGGCTGTGTTGCTGCCGCCCGTGCGGGTGAAGTTGGCGCCCAGGCTGAGCTCGCCGCGGGCGTTGATTTCGATATTGCCGGTGTCCGAACTCGCGCCCGAGTTGGACAGGGTGACGTTGTTGGCCTCGTTCACCACCAGGGTGCTGCCCAGGTTCTTGCTGGTGACGTTGAGGGTGTCGGCGTCGATATTGGCCGCCGAGTTCGCGCCCGTGGTCAGGCTGACGGTGGCCGCCTTGGCGACCTGGCTGCCCATGCGGATGCTGCCATTGCCGGCGTTCAGCGTGATCGTGCTCTCGGCCGAGATGTCGTTGCGGATGCTGATCGCGCCGGTGGCGGCGCTGGCTTGCGTGATGTTGATCGAGCCGGTGCCGCTGGAGTCCTTGACCGTGATCTTGTCGGCCACGTTCTCCATCTCGAGCCGGGTGTTGCTGAAGTTCTGCAGCGTCAGCCCGGTGAACACGCCGCTGCCGCCGGCGCTGTAGTCGGCGTTGGTGTAGCCCAGCCTTGCGGTGAAGTCTGCGGCGGTCGAGCCGTTGACGATTTGCAGGTAGGAGTTGAAGCCCAGCGGGCTGGAGGCGGTGCCGTAGAAGCCGGCTGGGGTGTAGCCCTGCACCCGGATGACCGGGTTGTTGTTGAAGCTCACCGAGCCGGCATTGGTGCCGCCTGACACGCCCGTGGTCGGGTTGTAGGTCCCCGCCTGGATGTACAGGTAGAAGGGCAAGGGCCACCAACTGCCCTGCCCCGCGTTGATGTCCGCATTGATCACCACGTTGTTGGCACCGATGTCCACCATCTCGTAGTTCAACGGGGTGGCCGGCAGCGTCACCGTGTTGAAGCCGTGCAGGTTCACATAGCGTGCGCCGCCTTGGCGCAGGGTGTTCACACCGCCGCTGGTGGTGTAGTAGGCGCCGGTGTAGCGCGTCGGGTTGCTTGGGTCCACGTAGGGGCCCAGGCTTTGCGGGCTCAGGTTGACCCGCTGGCTGCCGCTGACGCCGGTGATGCCCGAGGCCAGGTCCAGCACACTGCTTTGCAGGATCAGGTTGGCCGGCAGGCTCAAAGTACCCACATTGTTGTTGTCGCCACCAAAGCCTGCGCCGTTGCGGCCTACGGTGTTGAAGCTGTATTTGTTCACCCCACCCTGGTCTTGGTAGAGGCCTGCCCACAGCTTCAAAGAAAAGGCGTTGAGCTTGGCGCCCGGCACGGCGGTCGCATCGATATTGCGCGCCAGCACGGTGTAGCTGCCGGCACCGGTGATGTCCGTCAAGTTCGGCAGCTTCACGTCTCGGAAGCCGGCCAGATACACAGAACTGGCCACATTGCCGGTCCCCAGCAACTTGACCGAAGCATCGAGGTCCTGGCGCAGCAAGGTGTTGCTGCTGTTCACACCGTTGCGCAGATCAAAAGCCGTGCCGGTGATGGTCTTGCCCGCCGTGATGCTGAGCTCGCCTTTGAGGTTCTGCCAGCCGCTGGCATTGCCCGTCGTGCCCGCCAAGCCTCCCAAGGTGCTGCCCAAGGGATCGAAGCTCGCCGCGATCAATTTAACGGCGCCAACGCTGGTCAGATTGCCCTGCAGATTGATCTGGTTGGCAAAAACCTCGACAGTGCCGCCCTTGACGTCGGACGCAAGGCTCACGGTGTCAAAGCCATCCATGAGCAAGCTGCCCACCGAGGTGCTGCTCCATGCCACATTGCTGCCAGAGACGCTTCTGCGAACGCCCGTACTGTCGACCAAACCCGAACGCAAATCGAGCACGCCGGTGTAGGTCAGCGTCTTGCTGCCCAGGTCCAGCGAACCGATCTTGTTGACCCAGTTGCTGTTGCTGTAGTTGCCCAAGGTGCTGCCGGCCGTGGTCTCGAACATGCCGGCGTTCAAGGTCAGATCGGCCGTGGTGATGTTGGCACCCACGGTGATGTTCTTGGCGGCCACATTGACCGTGCCCGAGGGCACCACAATGCCCGCACCGCCTCCGCGCGAGTTGCTGAGGGTCACATCGCTGAAACCGTACAGCCTCACATTGCTTCCGGCATTGGCGCTGTTGTTCCAGTTCAGCTGACTGTCACTGAAGTTGCTGCGCGTGCCGTTGGAGGTGTCGACACTGCCCGAGCTGGTGTAGCCCAGCCCAGAGGCCAGGGTCAGCCCAAAGCTGTAGGAAAGCACCGCGGCCGGGTCCAGCAGGATCCGACCTGTGCCGTTCTGCCAGCCGCTGCTCGGCGTGCCGCCCTTGTAGGCTGCGTACACATTCGACGACGTGCCACCACTGAAATTCTTCATCAAGTACACGTCTCGCCCGGCGTACAGATTGGTGCCAGAAGCGCCCGTGATGTTCTCGTTGACGTGGATATCCCGCTTGGCGGTGAAGTTGCTTGAATAGGTGGTGACGTCGGCGTTGAGCAGGATGTCCCGGTCTGCCGTCAGGGTCAGATTGCCTTTGCTGGCACTGCCGCCGCTGCCGTAGTTGATGGCCGTGCCGGCATTGAGCGTGATATCCCCATTGCCCGCCCCCGCCGTGCCGCTGTTGGTCGTGGTGATCACCACATTGCCGCTGGCCAGGGCCGTGTTGATCACCCCCACATCGATCTGGCTGGCCGCCGCCCCCGTGCTCGGCGTGTACGTGCTCGTCGGCGCGCTCACCGTCGTGCCGATATTGCTGTTGCTGCCGCTGAAGTTGCCAATCACGATGTCCGCCGGGTCCAGCAGCCACTCGCCCGCCACCACCTTGACCGCATCGGTCTTGAGCCAGTCGCCCGAGGTCTCGATGAAACCCTCCCGGCTTTGCAGCTGCGCCCCCGACACATCCGTGCTGCGCGCCAGCACGCCCGTCTTGGGGTCTCGGCCGATGATGATGTCGCCGCCCTTGCTGCCCGTTGCAGTGCTGTCGGCCACGATGCTGCCGCTGACTCGGATCTGCCCCTGGTCGCTCAGCAGGCTGACCTCGCCGCCTTGCGCCGCGCTGCTGTCGATCCGCCCGGCCTGCAAGAGGCTGGCCACCGTCTGGTTGAGCGACTCGGCGCGCAGGAACACCTGCCCACCTTCGGTCACGATCACGCCGTCCTTGGCATTGGCCACCGCCGCCTGCACCGCCGAAGGGCTCAGCTCCATGCGGATCTTGCCGCTGCCGCTCAGCGCAATGCTGACCTGCTCCGCCGCCGCCAGACCCACCGCACCGCCCTGCGTCGCAATCGTGCCCGCATTCGTCACCGTGGAGCCCAGCAAGGCCACATAGCCGCCAGGCGCGGCCTCCAGACGGCCTTCGTTGCTGATGCTGCCCGTGCTGCCCTCACGCTGGAAGCGCAGGCGCCCCGCCATGAAGTCTGCATCGCTGATGCCCAGCGTCGAGGCGGTGAAGCTGCTGGCGCTGACGCTGCCATCCTTGCCAAACACAATGCCGTTCGGGTTGACCAAGACCACCTGGCCGTTGGCCTGCACACGGCCCAGAATCTGCGAGGCGTCGCCGCCCACCACCCGGTTGAGCAGCACCGATTGCGCCGTCGGCTGATCGATCTTCACCTGGCTCGATGCACCCACATTGAAGCTCTGCCAGTTCAGCACCGCCTTGTCGCTGCTCTGCCGGATCTGCATCTGTCCCGTCGCCGACTGCACCGTCGACTGCACCGTCGCCGCGCCTTGCGCCAGCTGCGCGCCCGTCGGCAGCGCCTGGCTGCTCAGCTGCGCCCACGCCGCACTCGTCAGCGCCAGCGACGCCAGCACCGCGCCCACATAGACACCCGCGCTCGCTGCACCAGCCATAGCACCGGCCGCAGCACGCGCACCGCTGGCCGTCTTGCCCTGCCCCAACGCATGCTCACCCACCGCCACCAGCGCTCCCACGCGCTTGGAATACACCGTCTTGTAGCAACCTGCGTTCATAGAACTCCCCGTGCGCCAAACTGCCTGCGACTCAGCGATACGAGAAATTCTGGCACCGTGGTTTCCAAATGAAGATGTGCGAATGCCACACCAAAACCGTCAATTTGTGAAGAAAATCCTCATAATTTAATAAAAATGATAAAATGAACCAAGTGCATCGCGGTGAAATGCAGCAACACGTGATCGGCCAGGACCCGCAATGTCTTGCTCGCATGCCGAGGCCTGGCCCCTGCCCGTCGATCCTCAAAGCCAACAGACGAAAAAAAACCCGCCACAGGAGTGGCGGGTTTGGGTGGGCAGAGGTGCTGACTCGGCAGCTCGGCGGATTTGGGCTCAGCCGGCCAGTTCCTCAAACGCCCCTGCAGAGATGAAGACCCGCACGCTGTCGCCACCGGCGGCCTTGGCTTCGGTGCAGGCCAGGGCGGCGGCGCCCAGGACGGCGTCCACGGATTCGAGCGAGGCTTGCAGCTGCACCACGCCCAGGCAGGCCTTGACGCGGGTGCGGTGCAGGCCCCAGCGCAGGCGGTAGGCGGCGATGCCGGCGCGCATCTTCTCGGCCACGATCTCGGCATAGTGCTGGTCGCAATTGGGCAGCAGCACGGCGAAATGGTCGTCTTCCAGGCGGGCCACCAGGTCGGAGGCTCGCACCTTGGTGATCAGGAGCTGGCCCAGGCCGTAGAGGAAATGGTCGCCCACCTCGGCGCCCATGCCGGCCACGACCTCGCCGAACTTGTCGATGTCGATCCACAGCACCGAGACCGGCTCATGGCGGCGGCTGCCCACATGCTCGGTCAGGCGGCGCTCAAACTCGCGGCGATTGGCCAGCTCGGTCAGCACATCGTGCTTGGCCGTCCAGGTCGGCTGCATGCGCTGCTGACGCGCGACAGTGACGTCGTCGACGATCCAGAGCGACTCGCCGCCCGGCTGGTCCCAGTGCACCGGCGTCGCCTGCAGACGGCCCCAGAAACGGCTGCCGTCGCGGCGCACGAACTCGATCTCATCGTCCAGGGGCTTGCCACTGACGAAGGCGGCATGCGTGCGTTCCTGGAGCGACTGGTGGGAGGCATCGGACACCTGCACGCTGCGCGTGCCCTGACCGGCGAGATCGGTTTCGTCGCCATGTCCGAAGAGGTGGTTGAACTGCTCGCTGACCACCTCGAACTGACCGTTCTTGACGAAGCCCGCGGCCACGGGGGCGCGCACCATCAGGGCGCGCATGCGGGCCGCGATCACATCGCTGGCGCCCTCGGCTGCGGCTTGCGGCTGTGTTGCCATCTGCATCTCCTTTGTGTCGGCTGTCCCACCGATGTTTCAACTATCGCAGGTGTAAGGCTTTTCAGCCATCCGCAATGCGCCGAACAGGGCAGAGAAGCCGCATCATTTGATGCAGGGCCAAACCGGCGCAGGAAAAACGCCCCCGGCGCAGGCAGCGGCCGATGTGGCGCAGCGCCGACAGCGCGCGCGCTCCGCCTCCAGACGGGCGGCGAGCTCAGTGCTTGCCGGTCGAGCCGAAACCGCCCTCGCCCCGGCTGCTGGTGTCGCCAAACTCCTCGACGCGGCGGAAGGCCGCCTGCACCACGGGCACCAAGACCAGCTGGGCGATGCGCTCGAAAGGCTGGATGACAAACTCACTCTGACCCCGGTTCCAGCAGCTGACCATGAGCTGGCCCTGGTAGTCGGAATCGATCAGGCCAACCAGATTGCCGAGCACGATGCCATGTTTGTGGCCCAGACCCGAGCGCGGCAGGATGATGGCGGCGAGACCCGGGTCGCCGATGTGGATGGCCAGGCCGGTGGGGATCAGGGTGGTCTGGCCCGGCGCCAGCATGATGGGCGCATCGAGGCAGGCGCGCAAGTCCAGGCCGGCACTGCCGGGCGTGGCATAGCTGGGCACCTGCTCGGCCATGCGGGGGTCCAGGACTTTGAGATCGACGGTGGTGGTGGTCATGAGAATCGGAAAAGAAAACGAAGAAGGCGGTCAGACGCGACGGGCGATCTCGGCCACCAGCTGACGGGCCAGGCTGAGCTTGTCGGCACGGGGCAGCTCGCGCTCGCCCTCGGCATCGATCAAGAGCAAGGCGTTGTCATCACGGCCGAAGGTGGCCGGGCCGATATTGCCCACGACGAGCTCCACCTTTTTGCGCAGCAGCTTGTCGCGGCCGTGGCGGGCCAGGTCCTGGCTCTCAGCCGCAAAGCCCACACACAGGCGCGGGCGCTGCTCGGCCGGCAGGGCCGCGACCGACGCCAGGATGTCGGGGTTCTCGGTCATCTCGAAGGCCGGCGGGCGATTGCCCTGGCTCGGGTCTTTCTTGATCTTGTGCGCGCTGGCCGACAGCGGCCGCCAATCGGCCACGGCCGCGGTGGCGACGAAGAGCTCATGCTGCGCCGCCAGCGGCAGCACAGCATCGAACATCTGCTGCGCGCTTTGCACATCGATGCGGCGCACATGGCGCGGCGTGGGCAGGTGCACCGGGCCGGCCACCAGGGTGACCTCAGCGCCCGCCTCGGCGGCCGCGCGCGCGATCGCAAAACCCATCTTGCCGCTAGAGAGATTGGTGATGCCGCGCACCGGGTCCAGGGCTTCGAAGGTCGGGCCGGCGGTGATCAGGAGCTTGCGGCCCGCCAGGAGCTTGGGCTGGAAGAACGCGATCAGCTCGTCCAGCAACTCGGCCGCTTCCAGCATGCGGCCATCGCCGGTCTCGCCGCAGGCCTGCTCGCCGTTGCCCGGGCCGAGCACGATGCCGCCGTCGGCGCGCAGCTGGGCGATATTGCGCTGCGTGGCCGGGTGGGCCCACATCTCGCGGTTCATGGCCGGCGCCACCAGCAGCGGGCAGCGATCGCTGGGCCGCGCCAGGGCGGTGAGGCTCAGCAAATCATCGGCCCGGCCCTGCACCAGCTTGGCGATGCAGTCGGCGCTGGCCGGGGCGATCAGCATCAGATCGGCCTCGCGGCTCAGATTGATGTGGGCCATATTGTTGGGCTCGCGCGCGTCCCATTGGCTGGTGGCCACCGTGCGGCCCGACAGGGCCTGCATGGTGACGGCGGTGATGAAGTGCTCGGCCGCTTCGCTCATCAGCACCTGCACCGTGGCACCGGCCTTGGTCAGGAGCCGGGTCAGCTCGGCGCTCTTGTAACAGGCGATGCCGCCGGACAGGGCCAGCAAGATGTGGCGGCCGGCCAGAGATGTGGATTCAGACATGGGCGGCACTCTAGCAGCTGTGCCGCAGGCTTCGGCGTGCCAGCCCTTATGCTCGGGGCCTATGCCCGTGGACTACCTCGCTCAGCTGACCGCGCCGGAACGCAGCGCGCGCAGCAATCTGCACCTGGGCGCCGGCCTGGCCTTTGTGGCCGGTGCGCTCAATGCCGGCGGTTTTCTGGCCGTCGGCCAGTACACCTCGCACATGACCGGCCTGGTCTCGGCCAGCACCGACCACATCGCCCTGGGCCAGTTCGGCCTGGCCTTCAGTGCCCTGTTGGCGGTGGCGGCGTTTGTGGCGGGCGCGGCCAGTACGGCGCTGCTGGTCAACTACGGCCTGCGCCACCGGCCGCGCTGGGCTTACGTGCCCACGCTCTTGCTGGAGGCGGCATTGCTGCTCGTCTTCGGCCTGATCGGCAGCCAGCTGCTGCCGCACCAGATCCTGCGGGTCTCGCTGACCGCCGTGCTGCTGTGCTTTGTGATGGGCTTGCAGAACGCCCTGATCACCAAGATCTCGCATGCCGAGATCCGCACCACCCATGTCACCGGCCTGCTGACCGATCTGGGCCTGGAGCTGGGGCGTTTGCTCTACTGGAACCGGGGGCCGGCCGGGCTCATTCAAGCACGCGTGATGGCCAACCGGCAGCGCCTGCGCATCCACCTGAGCCTGGTGCTGGCCTTTTTTGTCGGTGGCTTGATCGGCGCCTTGGGCTTCAAGCATGCCGGCTTCATCGCCACCCTGCCCTTGGCCCTGGGCCTGGTGCTGCTGGCCGGGGCCAGCCTGCTCAGGCCAGCGGGCGGCGGCGGAACACCAGATCCCACACCCCGTGGCCCAGCTTGAGGCCGCGGTTCTCGAACTTGGTCAGCGGGCGATAACTGGGCTTTTCCGCGTAGCCGGCGGCCGTGTTTTCCAGGAGCGGCTCGGCGCCCAGCACCTCCAGCATCTGCTGGGCATAGGGCTCCCAGTCGGTGGCGCAGTGCAGATATCCGCCAGGGCGGATGTGCTGGACCAGCTTGGCCACGAACTCAGGCTGGATCAGGCGGCGCTTGTTGTGGCGCTTCTTGTGCCAGGGGTCGGGGAAATAGATGTGCACGCCGGCCAGCGAAGCCGGGGCGATCATCTGCTCCAGCACCTCGACGGCGTCGTGCTGGAAGATGCGGATATTGCCGAGCTGCTTTTCCTCGATGTGCTTGAGCAGCGCACCGACGCCAGGCTCATGCACCTCGCAGCCGATGAAATCATGGTCGGCCAGGGTCTGGGCGATCTTGGCGGTGGCATCACCCATGCCGAAACCGATCTCGAACACCACCGGTGCTTCTCGGCCGAACACGGCCGCGGTGTCCAGGCGCTGGCCGGCCTGGAAGGGCAGCACGAACTTGGGGCCCAGCTCGGCCAGGGCCTTGACCTGGCCCGAACCCATGCGGCCGGCGCGCACCACAAAGCTCTTGATGCCGCGGCGGGGCGAGGCGCCATCCGGGCTGTCGGGCGTGGCGGGAGCGGGCGTGGCGTCGTCGATATCAGGCATGGCAGAGGTACAGCAGTGGTCAGGTGGATGCAGGCGGATCCACGGGGCGTGAAGTCTAGCCGACACGGGCCTGAATCAGGTCTGCGGGGCCCCAAGGCGTCTCAGGCTCGCTGAAACAGCAGGCCGCCAGCACGGCAGCCGCGGCGCGCTCGGCTGCAAGATCGTCAGCTGCATGGACCATTGCGAACGGCTGGCCGGCCTCGAGCACGGCACCCACGGGCAAGACATTCGAGAGGCCCACGCGCGCATCGATGCGGTCGCCCGCCTGGCGTCGACCTCCCCCCAACTCGACCACGGCCAGGCCGATCTCGCGCGTCTGCATCGCGCTCAAGCGGCCCGCACGCGGTGCGCAGACCGGGCGCTGCACCGGCGCAGCAGCCAGGTATCGCTCGGGCCGCTCCAGCAGGTCGGCCGGCCCACCCTGGGCCGCCACCATCTGTGCAAACTTCTCGGCCGCGGCGCCGCTGTCCAGGGCCGCTTGCAGCTTGGCTTGCGCTTCATCCGCATGGGTCGCCAGGCCACCCAGCTGCAGCATCTCGCCGGCCAGGGCCAGGGTCAGGGCATGCAGGCGCGGTTCGCGCGCCTCGCCACGCAGGTACTTCATGGCCTCCAGCAACTCGAGGCTGTTGCCCACGGTCTGGCCCAGCACCTCGTTCATGTCGGTGATCAGTGCCCGCGTCGGCAGACCGGCACCGGCGGCCACGCCAACGATGCTGTGGGCCAGCTCCTGGGCCATCCAGGGCGAATCGGCAAAGGCGCCGTTGCCGCACTTCACATCCATCACCAGGCCTTGCAGGCCGGCGGCCAGCTTCTTGGACAGGATGCTGGCGGTGATCAGGGGCACGCTCTCCACCGTGGCGCTGATGTCGCGCACGGCATAGAAGCGACCATCGGCCGGGGCCAGGTCGGCCGTCTGGCCGATGATGGCGCAGCCGACCTCGCGCACGATGCGCTCGAAGCGCGCGGCCTCGGGCGTGGCGCAAAAACCAGGGATGGCCTCCAGCTTGTCCAGCGTGCCGCCCGTGTGGCCGAGGCCGCGGCCCGAGATCATGGGCACGAAGCCGCCACAGGCCGCCACCAGAGGCGCCAGCATCAGGCTGATCTTGTCACCCACGCCGCCGCTGGAATGCTTGTCCAGCACCGGGCCGGGCAGATCGCGCCAGTGCATCCGGCGGCCCGAGTCCCGCATGGCCCGAGTCAAGGCCACGCACTCAGCCCGGCTCATGCCGCGCCAGAGGATGGCCATGGCCAGGGCTGCGATCTGGCCCTCGCTCCAGCTGCCATCGACCAGGCCACGCACCATGCTCTGGATCTGCGTCTCGGACAGCGCCGCACCATCGCGCTTGGCGCGAATGATCTCCTGGGCCCGCACGGCCGCTGCGCTCAGTAGCTGGCGGTGCTGGCGGTACTGGCGGGCGAGGCCGTGCCGGACAGCACGGCTTCGATGTCGCCCAGCAGACCGCTGGCGCCGAAGCGCAGGCGGCGCGGATTCAGCGCCGCGGCGCCGAGCTTGTCGGCTGCCAGCTCCAGATAGACCTGAGCATCGGCCACAGTCCGGATGCCACCCGAGGCTTTGAAGCCGGCCGAGACCAGGCCGCTGCCGGCGATCTCGCTGAGGATGTGGCGGGCGGCCAGCGGCGTGGCCGAGACCGCGGTCTTGCCGGTGCTGGTCTTGACGAAATCGGCGCCGGCCATCAAGGCCAAGCGGGCAGCGTCCGCGATCAGCTCGGGGGTCTTCAACTCACCGCTCTCGATGATGACCTTGAGCGTCAGCGGCCGGCTGGCATGGCGCACCTCGGCCAGGAACTCGGCGCACTCGCTGCGCTGGCCGGCCATCAGGGCGCGGTACGGCAGGACCACATCGACTTCATCACCGCCGGCCGTGGCAATCGCCTGCACATCAGCCAGGGCACGGGCCAGATCGAGGGCGCCGTCCGGGAAGTTGGCCACGGCCGCCACCTTGATCTCGGCCGGCAAGGCCGCGCGCGCTTGCGCCACAAAACGCGGCCACACGCAGACGGCCGCCACCGGGCCGAAAGGCGTCTGGGCCCGCCGGCACAGGGCCGCGATGTCCTCGGCCGTGTCGGCGTCATTGAGGCTGGTCAGGTCCAGGCATTGCAGCGCGAGGCGCGCAGCATCTTTCAATTCCAAAGAGGCCATGGAAGAACGCTCAGTCTTTCAGCGAGGCCAGATCGGCCATGCCGGCCACCACGGCGCCCAGGAACTGAGCCGCGCGCTCGCCGGACTGCTGGGCCTGCTGCAGGGTCAGGGCATGGGTCAGCGCCTCAGCCGACAGGCCGGCGGCCATATTGGTCATCAGGGCCAGGCCCATGACGCGCAGGCCGGCGTGGCGGGCGAGGATGGTTTCCGGCACGGTGCTCATGCCCACGGCGTCGGCGCCCCAAGCCGCAAACATGCGGATCTCGGCCGGGGTTTCGAACTGCGGGCCCAGGGCCCAGCAATAGACGCCCTCGCCCAGTGCCAGGTTCTGGGCCACGGCCACGCCCTTGGCATGCTGACGCAGCTCCAGGTCGTAGGCGGTGCTCATGTCGACAAAGCGCTCGCTGCCGGGCTCGCCGACCAAGGGCGAGCGCTGCGGTGCGTTGATGTGGTCGCTGATCAGCATCAGGCTGCCGGCCGGCATGTGGCTGCGGATGGAACCCGAGGCATTGGTCTGCAGCAGCACCTTGACACCCCAGGCCTTGAGGCTGCGCAGCGCGCCGGCCATGCCGGTGCAATCGCCGCTCTCGTAGGTGTGGGCGCGGCCACGCAGCATCACCACGGCCTGCTCGCCGATAGTGCCGACCACGATCTCGTTGACATGCCCTTCCACCTTGGGCTGCGGGAAAGCCGGCAGCTCGGTGTAGGCCAGGTGCTTGGCGTTCTGCACCAGGCTGACCGCGCCGGCCCAGCCCGAACCCAGCACCACGGCCACGGCCGGGGCCGCGCCGAACAGGGTCTTGAGCTTTTCGGCGGTCTGGGGGATGGCGGGATTGAGGGTCTTGTGGTCGATCATGATGAGGTTCCTCCTGGGAATTGTTGCGATGGCTCAGAGCTTCAGATGCTCGGGGCCGAAACTGAAAGGCAGCAGCTGTTCCAGCGTCCACTGCTGGCGGATGCCGCCCGGGTCGGCGGCGATGATGATCAGCTGCGGGTCGGCGAACTCGCGCAGCTTCTGGCGGCAGCCGCCGCAGGGCGTGATGATGTCCGGGCCGGGGCCGGAGACCAGCACCGCGCTGACGCGGCGGCCGCCGGCCATGATCATGGCGGTCAGGGCCGAGGCCTCGGCGCACCAGCCCTGCGGGTAGGCGGCGTTTTCGATATTGCAGCCGGCATGGATGCGGCCCTGCTCATCGAGCACGGCAGCGCCCACGGCATAGCCGGAGTACGGCGAATGCGAATGCTGGCGCGCGCCCAGCGAGGCGGCCAGCAGGCGCTGCACCAGATCCGGTGTGAGAGCGTTCTTCAGAGCGTTCACGCGTGTGCTCAGCGTTCTTTGAGGTAGGGCCGGCCCAGCGCCTTGGGTGCCAGGGCCTGACCGATGAAGCCGGCCAGCAGGATGACGGTCAGCAAATAGGGCAAGGCCTGGATCAGCTGCACCGGCACTTCGCCGACACCCGGGATCACCGCGCCCTGCATGCGGATGGCCAGGGCGTCGAGGAAGCCGAAGAGCAGGCAGGCGGCCAGCGTGGGCAGCGGCTTCCACTTGCCGAAGATCATGGCGGCCAGGGCGATATAACCGCGGCCGGCCGTCATGTTCGGCGAGAAGGAGGCGTTCTGCGCCAGGGTCAGGTAGGCACCGGCCAGGCCGCAGAGCAGGCCGTTGAGCATCAGCGCGGCATAACGCAGCCGCGGCACGGACACGCCGGCTGCGTCCACCATGGCCGGGTTCTCGCCGACCGCGCGCAGGCGCAGACCCGGCTTGGTGCGCTCAAGAAAGAACCAGACCCCAGCCACCAGGAAGAAGGCCAGGTAGACCAGCAGGTTGTGGCTGAGCAGGCCGTGGCCGACGATGGCGCCGAGCCAGGGGCCCAAGGCTGCCACAGCCGCTTCGGGCTCGCTCCAGCCGGGGATCAGGCCGGTCAGGCGCACATCGGCCGTGATCGGTGGGGTCTGGCCGCCCTGGGCGAACCAGGCGATGCCCAGCACCACGGTCAGGCCCGCCGCCACCATATTGAGCGCCACACCCGACACCACCTGGTCACCGCGGTGGGTGACGCAGGCAAAGCCGTGGATCAGCGACATGGCGCAAGCCACGGCAATCGCCGCGGCCAGGCCCATGCCGGTCGAATGGCTGGCACTGGCGGCCGCCGCAGCGGCAAACGCTGCGAACAGCATCTTGCCTTCCAGGCCGATGTCGATCACGCCAGAGCGCTCGCTGATCAAGCCCGCCAGGGCGCAGAGCAGCAGCGGCGTGGTGACCCGCAGGGTCGAGGCCAGCATCGAGCCGATCAGGATCTCATCCATGAGCCAGCTCCTTCGCATCGCCCTTGTTTTTTCCAGACAGCCAGCCGTGCAGCTTGACGAACAGCGGCAGGCTCACGGTCGCCATGGCGCCGGCGAACAGCACGATCAGGCCCTGGGCCGTGACCACCATCTCGCGGCTGAAGCCCGGCAGCTCGAAAGACACTTCCACGCCGCCCTGATACAGCACGCCAAACAGCAGCGAGGCCAGGACGATGCCGACCGGATGGTTGCGGCCCATCAGCGACACGGCGATGCCGGTGAAGCCAGCACCGGCGACGAAGTCCAGGGTCAGCTTGCCCTGCACGCCGGAGATCTCATTGACGGCCACCAGGCCGGCCAGCGCGCCGGCCAGGCCCATGGCCACCAGCACCTGGTACTTGGGGCGGATGCCGGCGTAATGCGCGGCGCGCGGCGCGCTGCCGACGGCGCGCAAGGCATAGCCGGCCGCGCTCTTCCACAGAAACCACCAGACGAAGACGCAGGCCAGCAAGGCCAGCAGCAGGCTCAGGTTCAGCGGCGAAGAAGGCATCTCGACACCGAACAGCGCCGCCAGCTGATGCAGGGCCGGCATGCGTGCCGACTCGGCAAAGTCCGCGCTCTCCACCGCCATGCTGCCGGCCGGGCGCAGCCAGTTGACCAGCAGATACACGTTCAGGCTGGCGGCCAGAAAATTGAACATGATGGTGGTGATGACGATGTGGCTGCCGCGCCAGGCCTGCAACCAACCCGGGATCAAGGCCCAGACCATGCCGAACACCGCAGCCGCAATCACCAGCAGCGGCAGCAGCACCGCGGCCGGCAGATGTGCGCCCAGGGCCAGGGCCAACAGGCCCACGCCCAGGCCGCCAAACGTGGCCTGCCCTTCCCCACCGATATTGAACAGGCCGCCGTGGATGGCCACGGCCACAGCCAGGCCGGTGAAGATGAAGGTGGTCGTGTAGTAGAGGGTGTAGCCCAGGCCGCGCAGGCTGCCGAGCGAGCCCTGGAGCAGCACGCTCAGCGCATGCATCGGGCTCTGGCCAATCGCCAGCACCACCAGGCCGGCCACGCCCAGGGCCACGGCCAGGTTCCACAAGGGCAAGAGGCCCAGGTCGATCCAGCGCGGCAAGGCGCTGCTCGATGAAGATGAAGATGCACTCATGCTTGTTGCAACGCCGCAGCGTTTGTTTCTTCTTTCGCGGTGGCGGCCATCAGCAGGCCCAGGCGGGTTTCGGTGCACTCGGCGATGTCCAGCTCGCCGGTGATGCGGCCGCCGTTCATGACGATGACGCGGTCGGACAGGGCCAGGATCTCGTCCAGCTCGCTGCTCACGACCAGCACCGCACAGCCGGCATCGCGCAAGGCGCGCAGCTGCTGGTGGATGAACTCGATGGCGCCGATGTCGACGCCGCGCGTCGGCTGGCCGACCAGCAGCACCGTGGGCGCCTGGCCGATCTCGCGCGCCAGCACCAGCTTCTGCTGGTTGCCACCCGAGAACTTGCTGGAGCCGATGTTCATGTCGCGCGGGCGCACATCAAAGCGCTCGGCCATGGCCGCAGCCTCGGACTTCATGCGCTCGTGGTTCATGGCGGCACCCAGCGGGCCGCTGCGGTACAGGGGCAGGTCTTGATAGCCCAGCACCGCGGTTTCCCAGGCCGGGAAGCTCATCACCATGCCGCAGGCATGGCGGTCTTCCGGCACATGGGCCAGGCGGCATTCGCGCGCACTGCGCGGTTCCAGCCACTGACCCGACGCGGCGTCGAAGCGACGCCCGCCCAGCTCCATCTGGCCGATCTCTGGCGCGCGCATGCCGCTGAGCACTTCCAGCAACTCGGTCTGGCCATTGCCCGACACGCCGGCCACGCCGACGATCTCGCCGGCGCGCAGCTGCAGGCCGATGTCCTGCAGCAAGGGCACGGCCTGGCCTGCAGTCAGGCTCAGGCCCTGCACCCGCAGGCGCAGCGGTGCCGCGGCGTCGTGGGCGGCGGCCTGCTCGGGCCGACCCAGATGCACCTTGCGGCCTACCATGGCCTGGGCCAGGTCTTCCGGGCTGGTTTCTGAAATGGCCTTGGTCTGCACGACCTGACCCGCACGCATCACGGTGACGGCATCGCACAGCGCCATCACTTCCTTGAGTTTGTGGGTGATCAAGAGGATGGTGGTGCCACGCTCGCGCAGGCGGCGCAGGGTCTCGAAGAGCTGCAGGGTTTCCTGCGGGGTCAGCACCGCGGTGGGCTCATCCAGGATCAGGATCTTGGCGCCGCGGTACAAGGCCTTGAGGATCTCCAAGCGCTGCAGCTCGCCCACCGGCAGCTCGCCGACCAGAGCGTCCAGATGCACATGCAGGCCGGTCTCGCTCATCAAGGCCTGCAACTGGCTGCGCACCTTGCGCTTGGCGGCATTGAGGAAGAAGGCCGGCTCGGCGCCCAGCATCACGTTGTCCAGGCAGCTCAGGGTGTCGACCAGCATGAAGTGCTGGTGGACCATGCCGATGCCCAGCTCAATCGCCTGCTGCGAGTCCTTGATCTGCACCGGGCGGCCGGCGATGGCGATGCTGCCGCTGTCGGCCTGGTAATAGCCGTAGAGGATGGCCATCAGCGTGCTCTTGCCGGCGCCGTTCTCGCCGACCAGGCCGTGCACGGTGCCGGCGCGCACGCTCAGGCTGACCTCACGGTTGGCCTGCACGGCGCCGAAGCGCTTGGAGATGTCTCGCAGCTCGACGGCCGGCGGGGCACCGTCCGCGGGCACGGTGCCCTTGCTCTGGGTCGTCATGGATGGATGTCGCGGAGTGGCGCTGAATATCGCTGGGAATGGCGCAGCTCGGGCGCTCAGTACTTGCAGGCGTTGTCGGCCATGTAGTCGGCCACCTTGATCTTGCCGGACACGATGTCGGCCTTGATGGCCTCCACCTTGGTCTTGAGCGCCGGGCTGATCAGCTTGCTGTTGTGCTCGTCGAGTGCGTACTCGACGCCGCCTTCTTTCAGGCCCAACACCGAGACGCCGGCCTTCCAGCCCTTGAGCACGTTGTACACGGCCACGTCCACGTTCTTGACCATGGAGGTCAGCATGGTGCCGGGCTGCAGATGGTTCTGGTTGCTGTCCACACCGATGGCCAGTTTGCCGGCGTCCTTGGCCGCCTGGTAGACGCCCGAGCCGGTACCGCCGGCCGCGGCGAAGACGATGTCCGAGCCCTTGGCAAATTGCGACTTGGCCAGCTCACCGCCGCGCGTCGGGTCGTTCCAGGCGCTGGAGGTGGTGCCGGTCATATTGGAGAAGACCTCGGCCTTGGGGTTGGTCGCTTTCACGCCTTGCTCGAAGCCGCACTGGAACTTGCGGATCAGGGGGATGTCCATGCCGCCGACAAAGCTGACCTTGCCGGTCTTGCTGGTCAGCGCGGCCATGGCGCCGACCAAGTAGCTGCCCTCGTGTTCCTTGAACACCACCGACTGCACATTGGGCGCGTTGACCACCGAGTCGATGATGGCGAACTGGGTCTTGGGGAAGTCCTTGGCCACCTGCTGCAGGGCCGATGCCTGGGCAAAGCCGATGCTGATGATGGGGCTGGCGCCACGCTCGGCCATGCGGCGGATGGCCTGCACGCGCTGGGTGTCGTTGCTGATCTCGAACTCGAGATAAGGCTTGCCGGTTTCCTTCTTCCAGCGCTCGACACCGCGGTAGGCCGATTCATTGAAGCTCTTGTCGAACTTGCCACCCATATCAAAGATGACGGCGGGTTGCCCGGCCTGGGCCAGCGCCGACAGGGACAGAGCAGACAGCGCAAGAGTCACGGCGGCACGAACAAACAAAGGTGTGGCGATCATGGCAGCAGGAATGGGCAGGCACATCGGTGAAAGAACGCCGCCGGGGCCATCTGGGCCGGCCGGCAGCGCGGGGTGGGGCTTCGGGCAGTTTGCCCCCGTCTTTTTACGAACGCCAGACGGTAGTCGACATCGGGCGCTGATTGTAAGAAAACTCAGTGTATCGGCTGATAAAGGAAAACGCTAAACGTTTGCGCGCCCCATTTTATGCATTTGCGCAACTGCGGCGCTAGGCAGGGACACCCACTCGGGTGGGCGCTTTTCCAGCCCGGAAATGGCCGCAGGCTCGCTGGCAACTGGCGCACCCCTGTGCAAGTCCGCGGCATCTCACGGCCCACGGCGGGCTCGAGCGTCGAAACACCCCGCGCCCCCCAGCCGGCTGTGGCCCTAGCTGCAAGCCCAGCTCACCCCAGACGGAGGCAGCGCAAACCCACGCGGCATCTGACCCGACCATCGAAGCCTACAATGAGAATAATTCTCGATTGCAAACGCCAGCATGGTCTGAAGGGCACCGGGCCCGCCAGAACAGCAAGCGACGAAGCAGCCAAGCTCCGCCACCCGTGACCGACAACGCAACACGCCTCGCATGACCGATCTCAGTGCCTCCAGCGCCCTGCCCGCCGCGGCGAGTGCGCCCCTGACTCACCACGCCGCTGCCGAGGACGCCAAGCCCAGGGGCGGAAACACCTCCACCTTGGCGCAGCTCGACCTGGGTCAGGCCATGCAGGTGCTCGCCGTGCGAGCGCCTGCCCACGCGCCGGAATGGGCCGACTGGTTGGCCGAAATCGGTTTCTTGCCCGGCGAAGCGGTCAAGATCCTCAGCCGCGGCCTGCCCGGCGGCGATCCGCTGGTGGTGCGCATCGGCCAGTCCACCTTTGCCCTGCGCCGCGCCGAGGCGGCCTGCATCCAGGTGCAAGCCCCGCAAGGCCTGGAGGCGACGCATGACTGAAGCCATCATCCATGTGCACCGGGGCGGGCCGCTGCTGGCCCTGGTGGGCAACCCGAACTGCGGCAAGACCGCCCTCTTCAACCGCCTGACCGGCAGCCAGCAAAAAGTGGCCAACTACGCCGGCGTCACCGTCGAGCGCAAAGAGGGCCGCCTGCTCAGCGCCGCCGGCCGCGCCCTGCGCCTGCTCGACCTGCCCGGCACCTACAGCCTGAACCCGCGCTCGCCCGATGAGCGCGTCACCTGCGATGTGCTGGCCGGCCGTGCGCGCGGCGAGAAGCGCCCCGACCTGGTGGTCTGCGTGCTCGACGCCACCAATCTGCGCCGCACCCTGCGCCTGGTGCTGGCAGTGCAACGCCTGGGCCTGCCCTGCGTGGTGGCGCTGAATATGGCCGACCTGGCCGCCCGGCGCGGCCTGACCATCGACGCCGAGGCGCTGTCGCGCGAACTGGGCGTGCCGGTGCTGCGCACCGTGGCCACGGTGGGCGAAGGCGTGGCCGAGCTGAAAGCCCTGCTGGACGACAAAGCAGTCTGGGTGCCAGCTGCTCTGCCCGACAGCGCGGCGGACGGCGCAGCAGACGGCGACCACGAACGCATCAAACAGATCCTGCAGCGACTGCAACTGGATCAAGAGCTGCCCGAGCTGCCCAGCGATCGCCTCGACCGCGTGTTACTGCATCCGGTGGCCGGCCCGCTGATCCTGGCGGCCGTGCTCTTCCTGCTCTTCCAGGCCGTGTTTGCCTGGGCCACCGGGCCCATGGATCTGATCAAGGACGGCATGGCCGCGCTGGGCGAGTGGGTCGGCGGCGCCCTGCCCGAAGGCTGGCTGCGCAGCCTGCTGGTGGACGGGCTGATCGCCGGTGTCGGCGGCGTGCTGGTCTTTCTGCCGCAGATCCTGATCCTGTTCTTCTTCATCCTGATCCTGGAAGAAAGCGGCTACCTGCCGCGCGCGGCCTTCTTGCTGGATCGCCTGATGGGCAGCGTCGGCCTCTCCGGGCGCAGCTTCATCCCCTTGCTGTCCAGCTTTGCCTGCGCCATCCCCGGCATCATGGCCACGCGCAGCATCGCCAACCCGCGCGACCGCTGGGTCACCATCCTGATCGCGCCGCTGATGACCTGCTCGGCCCGGCTGCCGGTCTACGCCCTCTTGATCGGCGCCTTCATCCCCGCGCGGCAGCTGACCTGGGGCTTGCAGCTGCAGGGCCTGGTGTTGTTCGGGCTCTACCTGGCCGGCATCGTCGGCGCCCTGTGCGTGGCCTGGCTGCTCAAGCGCTTCACCCAAAGCGGCGGGCAGGTGCGGCCGCTGATGATGGAGCTGCCGGCTTACCACTGGCCGCATCCGCGCAATATCGCCCTGGGTCTATGGCAGCGCGCGGTGATCTTTGTGCGCCGGGTCGGCGGCATCATCATGGTGCTGACGCTGCTGCTCTGGCTGCTGGCCAGCTTTCCCGGCGCGCCCGAAGGGGCCAGCGAGCCCGCCATCGTCTACAGCCTGGCCGGCATGCTGGGCCGCGGCCTCGCGCCGCTGTTCGAGCCTCTGGGCTTCAACTGGCAGATCTGCCTGGCCCTGGTGCCGGGCATGGCCGCGCGCGAGGTGGTGATCAGCGCCCTGGGCACGGTCTACGCCCTGTCCAGCGGCGGCACCGATGCGGCCGAGGCCTTGAGTCCGCTGATCGCACAGAGCTGGAGCCTGCCCACGGCGCTGGCCCTGCTGGCCTGGTTTGTCTTTGCGCCGCAGTGCATCGCCACCCTGGCCGCCGCCCGGCGTGAGACCGGTGGCTACAAGACACCTGCGCTGATGCTGGCCTACCTCTTCGGCCTGGCTTACCTGGCGGCCTGGCTGACCTTCAAGATCAGCAGCGCCTTGCTTGCCTGAGGCCGAAGGCGATGTTCACCAATCTCTGGCCATGATCCCGTGTAAACCCTGAGGCTCAAAGCCCAATGCAGCCCCCACACTGCCGGGCCTGCGCACGCATGGCGTGAGGTCGCCACTGCGCGCTGCCAAAGCAACAACAAGCATGTCTCGAAGGAAACCCATGAAACTGAACCAGCTGATCGCCGCCCTGATCCTGCCTTGCGCCGCTGCCGCCGCATTTGCCGCCCCGGCCAAGTACGTGATCGACGACCAATCGACCGCCAATCTGATGGATCAAGCCTCGGCCGAAGCCATCTGGTTGAAGAGCATCACCCCGGCCACGGTCAAGCTGTTCCCGGCCAAGGCCTGGGGCTTCCTGAGCCAGGTGGAGGGCGGCATCGATGTGGCGCAAAAAACCTGCGTGATCACCGCCCGTGCCGTCGTCGTGCCGCGCAAGGGCAAGGAGTTGCTGTTCAAGCCGGCCAAGAGCGCCACCACCTTCGGCGCCGCTCCCAATGCCACACCTGAACAGTGCAAGGCCCTGGGCAAGGCCAAGCTGGAAGAGGCTGTGCAAGCCCTGGCCGGCGCCATGGGCACCAGCAACTGATCCTTCCCCGGACATTCCCCGGCGCAGCGCCTTGAACGCTGCCAAACTCAGCCCGCCGTCTCCCGACGCGCGGGCTTTTTCTTTGGCTTTTCTACCCACACGGTCGGCGGGTCGGCCGCTAGACTCGGCCGATGGAGTTCCTGCCCGAACACATCCACAGCGAGGCCAGCCTGGCCAAGGTGGTGGCCATGTTGCGGGCCAGCCCGGTGTTCGGTGCGCTCTCGCACGCCATCATCGACGAGCTGGCCGAGGCCATGCAGGAATGCCTGGTGCGCGGCGGCGAGACCCTGCTGCGCGAAGGCGAGGACTCCGACTCCATCATCTTCGTCATCAGCGGCGGCCTGCGCGTGACCCGGCGCGGCCCGAACGGGCAGCTGCTGCTCTACAACCAGATTCAGCCCGGCCAGAGCATTGGCGAGCTGGGCCTGATCCTGCAGCAGCCGCGCGCCCAGGACGTGACCGCCGTGCGCGACTCGCGCCTGGCCGTGCTCAGCCGCAGCGCCTACGAGGCTTTGTTGCTGCGCCACCCCGGCGAGCTGTGTCAGGTCTTTGTGCAGGCCGTCTACGAACGCCTGCGCCCGCAGCATGACGCCCCCAGCCACCAGCGCATGGCCCAGACCTTTGCCCTGCTGCCCCTGCAGCCGGCGCTGGAATCGGACGGCTGCGCCACCGCCCTGGCCGAAGACCTGTGCCGCTGCCTGAGCCTGCAAGGCCGCGCCGCCCATGTGCGCCAGCAGGCGGCACACCCCGGCGAGCCCGCCCAGCTGCTGCTCAACGGCCAGCCGATGGCGCGCGAGGCCCTGGCGCATCTCGAGGACGAGCACGATTTCATCGTCTACCAGGCGGCCTGCGTCCCGGGCGAGCTCACACCGGATGCCGGCGCCGCCAGCGCCCTGCCCTGGACCCGCTTTGCCCTGCGCCAGGCCGATCAGCTGATCCTGCTCAGTGGCGCCCATGCCCCAGCCGCCCCCAGCGCTGCCGAACGACAACTGTTGGCCGAGGACGGCAGCGCCGCCTTGAAACGCCAGCATCTGGTGCTGCTGCACGACGCCCACGAGGCCCAGCCCGTGCTGCCAGCACCCTGGCTGCAAGGCCGCGAGCTGGAGCGCATCTACCCCCTGCGCCGCGCCCGACTGGGCGACACCCAGCGCCTGGCCCGCTTTCTCACCGGCAGTGCCCTGGGGCTGGTGCTGGGCGGCGGCGGCGCGCGCGGCTTTGCCCATCTGGGTGTGCTGCGCGCCCTGCAGGAGCATGCCCTGCCGGTGGACCTGATCGCCGGCAACAGCATGGGCGCCCTGATCGGCGCGCAGTACGCTTGCGGTCACAGCCTGGATCAGATCCTGGCGCAGACGCGGCGCTTCGCCGCCGGCGGCGAGCGCCTGACCCTGCCCCTGGTGTCCCTGGTGGCCGGCCGAAGGGTCGAGCGCGACCTGCGCCGCCTGTTCGGCGAGCGCCTGATCGAACAGCTCTGGCTGCCCTTCTTCGCTGCCGCCTGCAACCTCAGCGAGGGCAACACCAGCACCCTGGACCAAGGCCCGATCTGGCGCGCCGTGCTGGCCAGCAATTCGCCGGCCGGCCTGTTCCCACCGGTGCTGCAGGGCGGCGCCCTGCTGGTGGACGGCGCCATCCTCGACAACGTGCCGGTGCAGGCCATGCGCATGCGCCTGGGCACGCCGCTCGAGCGGCGCCGCGGCAACGGCAGCATCATTGCCGTCGATGTCGATGTGCGCGAGAACCTGCGCGCCGACCAGGGCCTGCAGCGACTGGACAACTGGCAGGTGCTGAAGCGCTGGCTGCGCCCCGGGGCTCCAGCCGCTCCCGGAATTGCCGACATCCTCTACAGCGCCGGCCACATTGGCAGCCTGGGCCAGCGTCAGCGCGCCCGGGCTCAGGCCGACCATTACCTCGAGCCACCGGTGGCGAAGTACCCGCTCATGGCCTACAGCCAGGGCGCCGAGATCGCCGAGCTGGGCTACCGCCACGCGATGGAACACATCGAACAATGGGATCGCACACAGCTGCTCAATTTGAAGCCCAGGGACTGAGCGCCGGCGACCAGGCCCTCCCTGCGGCGCCCGATGCGGCACCGCGCGCCAGCGGCCGCCTGCCGCCCCCCGCAGACCTGAGCCAATCACCGCGCCTGAGCCGCCTGCTGCCACTCTCGCTGAGCCAGCGCGAAGTCTGGCTCGATCAGCGGGCCTGGCCGGGCAGCAGCCATCTCAATATCGGCGGCGGCGCCGTGCTGCGCGGCCCTCTGAACATCGCCCGCCTGCAGGCCTCGCTGCAGCTGCTGGTGGACCGGCACGAAGCCTTGCGCCTGGTGCCTCGCAGCGACGGCCAACAGCTGCTGCTGGCCACGCACCCGGCCCGGCTGGAGGTGATCGAGCTCCAGGAATCCAGTGACGCCGAAGCCGAAGCCGCCATGGCCCGGCACTGGCATGCCCGCATGGCCGAGCCGTTTGAGCTCAGTGAACAGCCGCCCTGGCGCTTCATCCTGATGCGCGCCCATGCCACCCTGCACGGCCTGAGCATCCAATTCCACCACCTGGTGATGGATGGCTGGGGCACCACCCAGCTCATGCAGGCCTGGAGCACGATCTACCAAGACCTGGGCTCGAGGGATGACGAGAGCACCGCCTGCACGGGCAGCAATGACGATTGCAGCGTCGGCGCCAGCTACATCGCCTTCATCGAGGACTCGCAGCGCTATCGGCAATCGGCCTTGTTCGAGCGCGATGCTGGCTATTGGCAACGCGAACTGGCACCGCTGGCTGCGCCCGGCCGCAAGCCCCTGGTCGAACGCCGGCGCATCGCTCACGCGCCGCCAGGACCTGCCCAGTTGCCGGCGGCTCATCTGATCCAGCTGAGCCTGGAGCAGGCGCCCTATGCCGCGCTGGAGCAGCGCGCTCGCGCCGAGGGCTTGAGCAGCTTCAATGTCTTGCTGGCGGCCCTGGCGCTGTACTTCGGCCGGCTCAGCGGCCAAAGCCAGGTGCTGGTCGGTGTACCCACCTTGAACCGCAGCGGCCAGCGCTTCCGCCACACGCCCGGCATGTTCACCGGCCTGCAATGCCTGCGCCTGGACCTCGAACGCGCCGGCACTGCCGGCGGCCTGATGCAGCAAGCGAGCGCCCAGATGCAAGCCGCATTGCGCCATGCGCGCTACCCGCTGAGCGAACTCGCCCATGCCTTGCCAGGATTGCACCTGCCGGGCCAGGGCGAGATGCTGGAGTTGCTGCTGTCTTTCGAACGTCAAGACTACCGACTGCCCTTTGGCGAAGCGCGGCTGGAGAACTCCCGCCAACTCTTCAGTGGCCGCGCGCGCTTCCCCCTGGCGCTGACCCTGTGCGAGTTCGATGGAGGCGCCGCACCCGCCCTGGTGTTGGAGGCCAGCGGCGACTGCTTCGAGGCTGCAGAGGCCGCTCTGATGGCGCGCCGAATCTGGCATGTGGCGCGGCACCTGAGCGAACATCCCGAGTGCCCGCTGGACGCTGTGAGCCTGCTGCCCGAAGAAGAGCACTGGGCCCTGATTCACGGCCTCCACAAAGACCTGGCGTCACAGGAGGCCCCGCAGCCCTGGGTGCACCAGTTCTGCCATCAGGCAGGCTTGCAGCCCCAGGCCTGCGCCTTGGTCTGGGATGGCGCGGCTGGCACGGAGACCATGAGTTATGGCGAGCTGCTGCTGCGCGGCGAAGCGCTGGCGCGACAGCTCCGCGCCCTGAGCGTCGCGCGTGAGCAGGTGGTGGCATTGGCCATGGAGCGTTCACCCGAGCTGGTGGTGGCATTGCTGGGCATCGGCCTGGCCGGCGCCGCCTTTCTACCCCTGGACCCGCAAGCCCCGGTCGCCCGCCTGAGCGGCGTGCTGATGGACAGCGGCGCACAGGCCCTGCTGCTGGACTCCGTCAGCCCATCAGGCGTCGAAGCCCTGGCCGAACTGCCGGGGCTGGGCTCGCGCTGCCTTCGTCTGCCCCTGCCTTTGCCCGAGGCGAGGGACAACGAAGCCGACGAGCTCGCTGGCGACGCCCCGAGCCACGATGTGGCCCGCCCCGAGGACCTGGCCTATGTGCTCTTCACCTCGGGCTCCACCGGGCGGCCCAAGGGCGTGATGGTTGAACACGCGGCCTTGAGCCGGCGCCTGGCCTGGCTGGCTCGTCGCTGGCAGATCACGCCGCAGGATCGTTCGATCCAGGGCACGCACCACGGCTTTGACCCGGCCCTGATCGAGCTGCTGCTGCCGCTGAGCCTGGGGGCCAGCATCGCCCTCCCCCCACCTGGGCGCTTGCATCCACGCCGACTGGCCGAGCAAATGGCCCGACATGGCGCCACCTTCGGCGCTTTTGTGCCCAGCACGCTCGCGGGCCTGGTCGAGGCCTGGGCACAGGCCCAGCGTCAAGGCCTGCCCGCACCCAGCCTGCGTGTAGCCTGCTGCGGCGGTGAGTTGCTTTCCCCCGAATTGCTGCGGCGATTCCAGTCGCTCTGCAGTGCCCAGCTCTACAACCTCTACGGCCCCACCGAGGCCTGCATCTTCAGCACTGCCTGGCCCTGCGAACCCTCGGACCCGCCGCCCGATGGGGATGAAGCATCCTCAGGTACTCAAGCGACTGACGTGCCCCTGGGTCGCCCAGTCGATGACACGCGCATCCATGTGCTGGACACCCTACTCCAGCCCATGCCCTTCGGCGTCAGCGGTGAAATCTACATCGGCGGGTCCGCGCTGGCTCGCGGTTATCTGGGGCGCCCCGAGCTGGACGCCCAACACTTCGTGCCCGACCCCTTCCTACCCGAACAGACCGGCGCCCGCCTGTATCGAAGCGGCGACCGAGGCTGGCTCGACCCCCAGGGTCTGCTCCACTTTGGCGGCCGACTGGACCGCCAGGTCAAGCTGCGCGGGCAGCGCATCGAGCTCGGAGACGTGGAAGCCGCCTGCCTGCACTTGCCCCTGGTACAGCAAGCCGTGGTGCAACTGCTGCAAGAGCCCGGCCCTGCCCATCTGCATGCCTGGCTGGCCGGGCCCGAGCTCCGAGATGAGCACCTGCCCGCACTGTGGGCCGGCCTGCGCCTGAGGCTGCCCGAGGCCATGCGGCCCAGTGGCATCACGCTGCTACCGGAATTGCCGGTCAATGCCCAGGGCAAGTTGCTCACCAGCGCCTTGCCTCAGCCGCAGGCCAGTGATCGAAGCCCCGCATGCCCAAGCACGGGCCAACTCCGGCCACCGCAACCCGGCATGGAGCAACGTCTGCTGAGCCTCTGGAGCGAAGCCCTGCCGGCCGCCGCCCAGGCAGCTGCCGCCCTAGGCCAGCATCTCGATCTGGACGCGGACTTCTTCGCGCTGGGTGGGGACTCACTGGCCGCACTCGGCATTCTGGCCAGCCTGGAGGACGAGCTGGGCCGCCGCCTGCCGCTGCAGCTGATGCAGGAGCATCCCAGCATCGCCAGCTTGGCCCGCGCCCTTCGCCGACCGCCGCGCCAACCAGGCTTGCTGCGTGCGCTGCCGGCCCGCGGACCGGGCCGCTCGGCGAGCGAACCGGTGCGGGGCCAGCTCTTTGTGGCCGCATCCGGCCACGGCGATGTGCTGCGCCTGCAGCAGCTGGCCGATGCGCTGCCAGTCGGGCTGCAACTCTTCATGCTGCAACCGCCCCTGGACCACCGCAAGCGCAGCCTCGAAGAACTGGCCCAGCTCTATGCCGAAGCGATGGCAGCAGTGCGTGAGACGCCCCTGCCTTGCTGGCTGGCTGGCTTTTCCGTGGGCGGCGTCACGGCCCTGGCCACGGCCGCGCTGCTTCAGAAGCAAGAGCTGCCGCCGGACGGACTGATCCTGCTGGACAGCATCCACCCCGAGGCCGTGCTGGGCGGCACCGCCTCCTGGCGCACCCTGGGCTGGCTGGTGCGCAAGCTGCACGTGCAAGACCTCAGCCTCAACGGCCGGCGCCTGGGCGCGATGTTCAGCGACCCCGGTCTGGTCAGCCAGGTACAGGCGCTGCGTGGCCATCGCTGTCAGGCGTTCGACGGGCCCGTGCTGCTGCTGCAGTCAGCCGGATTGGCACGCTGGCAGCGCATGCTGTTCCAGGGCTGGCAGCGGCTGATGCCGCATCAGCTGCAACGCCGCCAGATCGCAGGCACCCACGGCTCGATCTTCGAGCCCGCCCATGTCGATGATCTGGCCCGCGCCTTGTCACAGTTCATGGGGCACACTGAGGACGCATGACGCCTCATTCCCCTGCACCGCCGGGCCACGACACGACACCGGGTGGTTCCAACCACCGCACGGACCGATCTCGCCTGCGTCGGCGCCTGCGCCTGCTCTGGCTCCTGCTGGCGCTGTTGCTCGGCCTGAGCCTGATCTGGGCCCATGGCGATGGGCGAGAAGCCTTGCAAGCGCAAACCCTGCTGCCGCGCCTGCAAGCCCTGGGCCAGGCCCTGGGGCCGTTGGGGGTGATCGGCGTGATGACAATGGCTCTGGTGTTGGCCGTGCCCCTGATGCTGATGACCGTGCTGGCACTGGCGGCCCTGGGCCCGGCCCTGGGCATGACCTGTACCTTGACAGCGGGCGTTCTGGCGTCGGGGCTGAGCCACAGCATCGGCCATGGCCTGGGTCACGCCGCCTTGCGAGAACTGGCCGGCCCGCGGCTGCAGGCGATCAGCCAGGCTCTGGCCGCGCGCGGCCTGATGGCCGTGATCCTGATTCGGTGGCTGCCGATTGCCCCTTTCGCCTTGGTCAATATGGTGGCCGGAGCCAGCCACATCCGACTTCGCGACATGCTGCTCGGCACCCTGCTCGGCATGCTGCCGGCCACGCTGGTCCTGGCCTTTTTCATGGATGCACTGATTCAAGCCTGGCACGAGGCCAATGCCGCCGACGGGGCACGGCTGCTGGGCGCCTTGCTAGTGCTCGCCGTGGCTGCGGGCCTGCTCAGACGCTGGATGCGCCGGCGCAGACCTGAACGCTGAAACGGCCGCGCATGCTCGGGTTGAGGCCCCGGGTTGAGGCAAGAGACGGACCAACCCGTGTCGGCAAGCCCAGAAACGAAAAAACCCTCAAGCTTTCGCCTGAGGGTTTTCATGTTTTGGGGTGGCTGATGGGACTCGAACCCACGACAACAGGAATCACAATCCTGGACTCTACCAACTGAGCTACAACCACCGTCGAGACAAAGATTATAGACCGGATTTTGTGATCAGCGCAAGTCTTGATGAAAAATCTGCTGAGCCACGAAAGAACCCAATGTCCATATCAACCTGAAGCGCTGCGAGGGCAAGCGCCTCAATGAAACGGGTGTCCAATCCAGCCGCCCACGATCGTGGGGTGGGAGGACTGGATCGGATTGCCTTACTGGGCTGCCGAGGCCGCGGCTGCAGGCGCCTTGACCACGGCTTTGTAGCGGGTCTTCAGTGCATTGGAATAGGCTTGCGCTTCCACAGCCGACCAGGCTTGGGCGTACTGCGTGGCGGCGCGCTTGGCATCCACCACCGCCGGATCGCGGGCCACCACCTTGTTGATGCGGGCCAGCACATAGCTGCCATCACCGCCGTCGATGCCGACCACGGCGGGCAACTTGCTGGCATCGGCCGACAGAATGCCTTCCAGCACCTTGCGCGACAGATCACGCGGCAACGCACGAGACACCAGCACCGGCGCCTCCAGCCCGGCAGCATCCGCGGCACCAGCCTTTTGCAGCTCAGCCACGCGGGCCGTGCCCGCCTTGACGGCTTGTGCCGTGGCCAGCTGACGAACCAGCTGGGTCTTGACCGTGTCCTTCACCTGCGCCAGCGGCAGCAGGTGTGCCGGGTTGTGCTGCACCACGCGGGCAGCGACCAGCTGATTCGGGGCGGCCTCAACAGCTTCGGTATTGCGCTTGTTGCGCAGCGAGTCGTCGCTGAACACGGCTTCCAGCAGCTTCACCGAAGCCAAAGGCCCGGTCGCGCCAGGCGCGGGCTTGCGCTGCACGGTGGCGTTCAGCACATTGAGCTTGAGCTTGTCGGCCACGGGCTGCAGGCTGTCGGCCTGCTCGTAGACGCTGTTGCTGAACTGCTCAGCCACTTCGGTGAATCGCTTTTGCGCCAGCTGCTTGCGTACCTCGGCCTCGATCTCTGCGCGCAGCGACTCGAAGCTCTTCTTTTCACCGCCTCGCACGCCGGTCAGCTGAATGATGTGGTAGCCGAACTCGGACTCGACCAGAGGGCTGATCTCTCCCTGCTTGAGTGCGTATGCGGCGTCTTCGAACGGCTTGACCATGGCGCCGCGACCGAAGAAATCGAGATCGCCGCCATTGGCAGCCGAGCCCTCGTCCTGCGAATTCTTGCGCGCCAGATCGGCGAACTGAGCCGGGTTCTTGCGCGCTTGCGCCAGCAGGTCTTCCGCCTTGGCCTTGGCCTTGGCGCGCTCGTCCGGCTTGCCGTCCTTGTCGGTCTTGATCAGGATGTGGCTGGCGCGACGTTCCTCGGCCACGGTGTAACGCGACGCATTCTCGCTGTAGTACTTGCGCAGGTCTTCTTCAGTGAAGCTGACATCGGACTTGAGTGCCTCCAGATCCAGCACCAGGTACTGGATCTGAGCGTTCTCCGCCACCTGGAACTGCTGGGCGTTCTTCGGATCCTTGTAGAAGGCTTCCAACTCGGCGTCGCTGGGCGAGATGGCCGCAGCGTAGTCCTGGGCCTTGAATCGCTGCAACTGCACTTCACGCTGCTGCAGCAAGGCATCAAATGCCACGCCCGCATTGGCGCTGCTGGCCAGGCTCGAGTTGGCCAGGCCTGCAGACACCTGGCGGAGGGTCAGGTCTTGACGCAGACGTTCGACGAACATCTGCGAGCTCATGCCCTGGGCAGCCAGCAGCGACTTGTTGAGGCTGCCGTCCGGGTTACGCAGGAAAGCGAACTGAGGATCGTTCATGAACATGGCCTGCAGGCGCTCGTCACTGACGAAGAGATGCTGGTCCTTGGCAGCCGCTTGCAGCACACGCTCGCGCACCAGGCCATCCAGGGCCTCGCGGCGGGCTTCCGGTGAGTCCAGCAGCTTGGGGTCCAAATTGGGCATCTGGCGGCGCAGGCGATCGGCTTGCTCGCGCTGGGCGGCATCCCATTCGGCCTGGGTGATCTTTTGACCGGCGACTGTGGCCACGCTCTTGTTGGCACCATCCATGAAGCTGGTATAGCCCTCAATCCCGACCAGGGCGAATGACGGGAGGATGAGGATCAGCAAGAGCAGCTGAAACAGGCGGTTGTGCTTACGGACGAAATCAAACATCGAAACCTCAGACATGCAGACACGACAAAGGCGAACCGGAGTTCGCCTTTGCGTGGGATGGCCTTCTTCTAGCCAAGGCCCACGTCCAGACAGAGTGTCGGACTGGGGCAATACTGGTGGGTGCTGACGGGCTCGAACCGCCGACCTGCGCCGTGTAAAGGCGACGCTCTACCAACTGAGCTAAGCACCCGGGAAACCGGATCAACCAACAACTACAACTTACTCAAAACTTCCAAACGGGGCTGACGCCGAACTTCAGTTGACCGCGTCTTTGAGCGCCTTGCCGGGCCGGAACTTCGGCACTTTGGCAGACTTGATCTTGATCGCATCGCCGGTGCGGGGGTTGCGCCCTGCACGCGCAGCGCGCTTGGTCACGCTGAAGGTGCCGAAGCCTACCAGAGAAACGGAACCGTTCTTCTTCAGCGTCGCCTTGACACCACCGATGACCGCTTCCAGCGCACGGCCGGCAGCAGCTTTGGAGATGTCGGCCTGCACGGCGATGTGCTCGATCAGATCAGACTTGTTCAATTGGATCCCCTCAAAAGGAAATGCGTCCGCACAGCGAATCTGGCCCTGGCTTCTGGCGCCTCAGGCCGGCGTTCTGACCGGACCCAAGGGACGCTAAAACTCGCGGGGAAGCGGATTCTAAGCGCATTCAGCGAGCCCGCCCGACCGGGAAAAGCCCCGATACAACTGCATCAACTGCTGACAGCCTGGGCACCTGGCGTGCACTGCGGCGCGCACCCCAGCGCACAAGACGGCGCTGGCACTTCCGCCGAATTCAGCGCGCCTTGGCGCGAATCTCGGGCAAGGCTTTTTGCAGGTAGTACACCATCGACCAGATGGTCAGCACCACGGCAGCCAGCAGCAGCCAGGTGCCCCAGGGACGGGTCGGCAGCACGCCGAACAGCACACCATCAAAAAGCAGAAAGGGAATCGCAATCATCTGCGCCATGGTCTTGAGCTTGCCCACCATGTGCACGGCCACGCTGCCGGAGGCGCCGATCTGCGCCATCCATTCGCGCAGGGCGGAGATGGCGATCTCGCGGCCGATGATGACCAGGGCCACCAGGGCGTTGACGCGGCCGAGCTCCAGCAGGATCAGCAGCGCCGCACAGACCAGCATCTTGTCCGCCACCGGGTCGAGAAAGGCGCCGAAAGCCGAGGTCTGGTTGAGCTTGCGGGCCAGGTAGCCATCCAGCCAGTCGGTCAAGGCCACCAGGATGAACAAGGCGGTTGCGAAGAAATTTTGACTGTCTTTGCTCAGGTCCAGATAGAAAACACCGACCACCAGCGGAATGGCGACGATGCGGGCCCAAGTGAACAGCGTTGGCAGGGTGAAGAACATGCCGGCATTGTGCCCAAACAAAGGCCAAGGCCGCCGCGCAATTCAGGGCTTTTGCACCAAGAGCGGGCAAAGCAGCCTACATCGGGCTCAGATGGCCGCTCGGCGCCCGCCGACTGTGGCTTTATTGCCTCGGCGGACTGGGCTCAAGCGGGGCCTTCAGTCCAAGGTGCGGGGCTTGAAATGGCGGTCGTCGTTGAACAGAAAGGTCTCGCTGAACTTCCAGGGTTCGGGCATGCGCGAGACATTGCCAAAGGGTGCCGCGCGGTGCACTGCATCGATGGCCAATTGCACCGTATCAAGCGCCTGACCTGGGCGGCGCAGCACATTGATGCGCTTGATGTGGCCGTCATGCTTGAGCTCGACCTCCAGCACGGGGATGGCCAGCAGCACCGCTGGCACCTGACCCATATAGGTCATGTGCGGATTGGCGGCGACCAGGCGCTGCGCGGCCTGTTTGCGCAGCTCGTCGTGGCTGCGCACCGGTGCGGGCGGCGGCAGGCCGTGCTTGGCGCTCTCGGTCGGCTTGGCGGGCTCAGCGGGCTTGCTCGGCGAGGCCGGCTGAGCCGGCGTTGCCGCGGAGGTGCTGTGCTGGCTGCTGGAAGGCGCCGGCGCACGCGGGCCACTGCTGCAGCCCGCCATCAGGCCCGCCAGCACGGCGATCGCACCCAGGCCGCTGCGGCCGGTCCAGACGCTGGCGGCCGGCGGCAACGACGGCGCGGCGCCTCGGTTCTGTTCAATGCAAGACACGATAAATCTCCTCTGCCAGTTCCTTGGAAATGCCTTTGACACTGGCAATCTCATCCACACTCGCCGCCGCCACGCCGCGCACGCCACCGAAGCGTTGCAGCAGCTGGGCACGTTTTTTCGGGCCGATGCCGGCCACATCCTCCAATTTGGAGCCGCCTGTGCGCACCGCCGCACGCTTGGCGCGCATGCCGGTGATGGCAAAGCGGTGGGCCTCGTCGCGGATCTGCGCCACCAGCATCAGGGCGGCGGAATCTCGGCCCAGGTAGACCTTGGGGCGGCCATCGGCAAACACCAGTTCTTCCAGGCCGACCTTGCGGCCCTCGCCCTTTTCAACGCCGACGATCAGGCTCAGATCCAGGCCCAGCTCTTCAAACACCTCGCGCGCCATGGACACCTGGCCGCGGCCACCGTCCACCAGCACCAGGTCCGGCAGGCGGCCGGTGCCCAACTGCGCCGCCTCGGCCAACTTGCTGTAGCGCCGCGTCAGCACCTGGCGCATGGCGGCGTAATCGTCGCCGCCGGTGATGCCGTCGATGTTGTAGCGGCGGTACTGGCTGCTCTGCATCTGATGCGCATCGAAGACCACGCAGGAGGCCATGGTCGCCTCGCCCGCCGTGTGGCTGATGTCGAAACACTCGATGCGGAAGCTGTCCAGCTCCTGCACCTGCAGGTCGAGCGCCTCGACCAGGGCGCGGGTGCGCGCCTGCTGCGAGCCCTCTTCGGCCAGCAAGCGCGCCAGCGCCAGCTCAGCGCCCTTGACGCACATCTCTTGCCAGATACGGCGCTGACCGCGCGGCTGGGCTTGGGTCGTGACCTTGTAGCCGGCCTGCTCGCTCAAGGCCTCGGACAAGTACTCGTCCACCGCCTCGCTGAGCACGATCAGCGAGGGCACATGGGCATCGAGGTAATGCTGGGCCATGAAGGCCTCCAACACCTGGCGCTCGGGCGAGTAGGCGCTGAGCTGCTCGTCGTCGCCGAGCGACACGGCGGTGGCCTCCTCGACATGGCGCGGGAAGAAGGCGCGGTCCCCCAGATGGCGGCCACCGCGCACCATGGCCAGGTTGACGCAGGCGCGGCCGCCTTGCACCTTGGCCGCCAGGATGTCGACATCGCGGTCGCGCCCGGTGGCGCTGTTCTCGTCCACCGACTGCTGCTGCAGCACGCGCGCCAGGGCCTGGATCTGGTTGCGCACTTCGGCCGCCAACTCGAACTGCAAGGCATCCGAGTGGGCCATCATCTGCGCCTGCAGGCCGTCCATCACCTCCTGCGTCTCGCCCAGCAGAAAGCGCTCGGCATGGCTGACATTGCGAGCGTAGTCGGCGCCCTGCCCTTCGGGCACACAGGGGCCGGAACAGCGGCGGATCTGGTACAGCAGGCACGGCCGCGAGCGGTTGTTGAAGACCGTGTCCTCACAGGTGCGCAGCTTGAAGACCTTCTGGATCAGCTGGATCGATTCCTTGACCGCCCAGCCGCTCGGGAAGGGCCCGAAGTAGCGGTGGCGCCGGTCCACCGCGCCGCGGTAGTAGCTGATGCGCGGGAATTGATGGCCGCTGAGCTTGAGGTAGGGGTAGCTCTTGTCGTCGCGGAACAGGATGTTGAACTTGGGATTCAGCGCCTTGATCAGGTTGTTTTCCAGCAGCAGCGCCTCGGACTCGGTGCGCACCACCGTGGTCTCCAGCCGCGCGATGCGCGCCACCATCAGGCCGATGCGGGTGCCGCCATGGTCCTTCTGGAAATAGCTGGAGACGCGCTTCTTGAGATGCTTGGCCTTGCCGACGTAGAGCACCTGGTCCTGAGCGTCGAAGTAACGGTAGACCCCGGGCAGGCCGGGCAAGGCCGCCACCTCCTGCAGGATGCGCTCGCGCTGCTCGCGCGCGGCCTGCTCGACCTGCTGCACCCGCAAGGCCTCGGCCTCCTCGACGATGCGGCGCTCGCTCGCCCACTGCGCCTGGGCTTGTTCGCCGAGGGCGCGCACCTCTTCCGCGGAAGCAGGGGCGGCGGGGTCGACGGGGGTTTCAGCGGGCTTTTGGGCGTCAGGCGTTGGCATGGGGCCGCATTGTGCCCGGCTCGATAATCCCGCCATGAGTCAGTGTTCGAATCGGGTCTGGGATCTGTTCTGCCGTGTGATCGACAACTTCGGCGATGTCGGCGTCAGCTGGCGCTTGGCCCGCGACCTGGCCGCGCGCGGCCAGCAAGTGCGTTTGTGGATCGACGATGCGGCGCCGCTGCGCTGGATGGCGCCGGGCGGCTGGCCGGCTGGCATCTCGGTGCATGACTGGCGCGAAGCCGAGGTCGAGGGCATGGAGCTTGAAGCCGGCGATGTGGTGATCGAAACCTTTGGCTGCGAGCTGCCGCCCGCTTTTGTCACCCGCATGGCTGTACGCCCGACCGCGCCGCTCTGGCTGAACCTGGAATACCTCAGCGCCGAGGCCTATGTCGAGCGCAGCCATGGCCTGAGCTCACCGCAGTTCAGCGGCCCGGGCCGTGGCCTGGACAAGCGTTTTTTCTACCCCGGCTTCAGCCTGCGCACCGGCGGCCTGCTGCGCGAACCAAGCTTGCTGGAGGCGCAGGCCGGCTTCGATGCGAAGGCTTGGCTGGCGGCGCGAGGCCAGCAGCGCCAGCCAGGCGAGCGCATCGTCAGCCTGTTCGCCTACCCCAACCCACGGCTGGGCGATCTGCTGGACGCCCTGTCCGAGCAGCCCACCCTGCTGCTGGTCTGCCCCGGCGCAGTGCAGGCCGAGCTGCTGCAGCGCGAGCGGCCGGCCACGCTACGCCTGCATGCCCTGCCCTTCCTCAGCCAGCCGGAGTTTGACGCCCTGCTCTGGGCGGCCGACCTGAACCTGGTGCGTGGCGAGGATTCCTTTGTGCGGGCCCAGTGGGCCGGCAAGCCCATGGTCTGGCAGATCTACCGCCAGGACGACGGCGCGCATGGCCCCAAGCTCGACGCCTTTCTCGATCTCTACCTGCAAGGCGCCCCCGTCGAACTGGCGGGCCCGACCCGCCAGCTCTGGCGCCGCTGGAACGAGCTGGAGGCCGGTCCGCTGCAGCTGCCAGCGGCTGCGCCGGCCGCTGCCCAAGCCCTGGAATGGCGTGCGCAATTGCTGCTGCAGCCCGACTTGTGCAGCCAGCTGCTCGGCTTGGCCACCAAATCGGGCTAAAATTGAGGGCTTTGTCGCGCCGCAAGTGTTGGGCGCAGCACCCTGGTCGGGCATTTGAGGTCGTGTTGGGCCTTGAAAACCCGGCTCTCAAGACAGCAGGCACTTGTTCTTTGACCGAAGTTCGAACAATGGCCTGGGCCCCGAATCGATCGTGCATACATGCAGCATGCATGATCCACCGGGCCATCCCGCAGAACTTCTCTCCAAATCGGAACACTCATGAAGATTGCTCAAGAAATCCGCGCCGGCAACGTGATCATGCACGGTAAAGACCCGATGGTCGTGCTGAAGACCGAATACAGCCGCGGCGGCCGCAATGCAGCCACCGTGCGCATGAAGCTCAAGAGCCTGCTGAACAACTCCGGCACCGAAGTCGTGTTCAAGGCCGACGACAAGATGGACCAGGTCATCCTGGAAAAGCGCGAGTGCACCTACACCTACTTCGCTGACCCGATGTATGTGTTCATGGACACCGAGTACAACCAGTTCGAAGTCGAAGCCGAGAACATGGGCGACGCCCTGTCCTACCTGGAAGACTCCATGCCCGTGGAAGTGGTGTTCTACGACGGCAAGGCCATCTCGGTCGAACTGCCCACCTCGCTGGTGCGCGAAGTGACCTGGACCGAGCCGGCCGTCAAGGGCGACACCTCGGGCAAGGTCCTGAAGCCCGCCAAGATCTCCACCGGTTTCGAAATCCCCGTGCCCATCTTCGTGGCCCAAGGCGACAAGATCGAAATCGACACCCGCACGCACGAGTACCGCAAGCGCGTCTGAGGACGAGATGCCTGGGCCCTCACGGCCCAGACGCTTGCCAGACACATAGCCAGTCCGCTCACGCCGACTGGCTTTTTTTCGCCCGGACGAAACCCGGCGCACGCAGCGGGCAGCCGCCCACCCCGCCTGGTGTCGAGCCGATCTGGCTGACTTTTGTGTTTCCAGCGACCTGCTGGTACAAGGCCCCCGGTGCCAGATCAATCCTGCAGGAGGGAGCATGGGGGACACATCAGCAGCAAGCGCGCGCAGGCGACCTTTCGGGCCCTCCGGGCGATTCATCCTGCTGGGTCTGTGTTGGGCATCCCTGATGAGCGCCACCGCCTGGGCCCAAGCACCTTCGGCGGGCAAGCCCTCCGTGCGCGCTGTGGCCGCAGAAGAAGAGACTCAACTTCCCGAGATGGCAGCCATGCGTGCGTGGGCACAAAGGGTGCTGACCGAAAGCCCGAATCCTGAAGCCAGCACCACTCCATCACCCCAAGGTCCGGGCAATGCCGCCCGCGGGGTCGATTGGCTGAACCGCATGCGGCTGCAGCTCGTCGCCGAGGACGCGACCGGCGCTCTCGACAGTTTGCGCCGCCTGCGCGAAGACCAGATGCGCCAAGGCCAGGCGGAGCCCCAGCTCAGCTATCTGAACTACGAGATCTACGCCCGCGCCCTGCGCCTGAGCCAGGCCGAAGGCAGTGCGGGCTTTGCTGCAGCCTTCAACTCGACCTACACGCAGGTCCTGCATGCACTCAGCGACTTGCAAGCCATGCGCGTGGAACGCAGCTTTGCCTACAACCTGGAGCGCGGCGAGCAGGACTGGCGGACTCAACTGAAGGCAGCGCCGCTGGATGCTTCGGTCCACCTCACGCAGGAACAGATCAAGGCACGGGTTCGCGCCTACCAACCCTGGCTGGTGTTCCGCAGCGTGTTGCCGCTGATACCACCTTTGCTGCAGGCCGAGGAAGAACGCCGCTACCTGCGAGAACAGGCTCAGGTGCGCGGCTCCGACGGCGCGACGCTCTCCGCCTTTGTGATGCGCCCCAGGAACGCGCCGGCTCGTCTGCCGGCCACTCTGGTCTTCAGCATCTACGCCGATGAACAGGATCTGTGGCGCCAAGCCCGCAACGCGGCCCAGCGCGGCTATGTGGGCGTGGCGGCGTACTCGCGCGGCAAGGCGGGCAGCCCGGATGCGATCGCGCCCTACGAGTTTGAACACCGTGACGTCAATGCCGTGATCGATTGGATGGCCCGGCAACCCTGGAGCGATGGCCGGGTGGGCATGTTCGGCGGCAGCTACGACGGCTTTGCCCAATGGGCAGCCCTCAAGCGCCCACACCCGGCCCTGAAAACCATCGTGCCCTATGTCGCGGCCATGCCTGGGCAGGGCCTGCCCATGGAAAACAATGTTGGCTTGAATGCCAACTACGGCTGGGCGTTTTACGTGGGCAACCACGCCTACCTCGACAAGACCAGCTATTTCGATTCGCAGCGCTGGAACCGCCTGGCGGATCGTTGGTATGAGAGCGGCCGCCCCCACCGAGACATCGACCAGATCGACGGACAAGCCAACCCCTGGCTGCAACGCTGGCTGCAACACCCGAGCTACGACGGGTATTGGCAGTCCATGGTGCCGCAAGGCCGCGACTATGCGCGCATTGACATCCCTGTGCTCAGCATCACCGGCTATTACGACGACGGGCAGATCTCCGCCCTCGAATACCTACGGCAGCATGAAACCCACCACCCGCGGCCGAACCATGTGCTGCTGATCGGCCCCTACGACCACGGCGGCGCGCAATCGTCCTTCAAGGCACCGGTGCTGCGCGGCTACGCGATCGACCCGGTTGCGCAGTTCGACACCCAGGAGCTGACCTTCCAGTGGCTGGACCACCAGCTGAAAGGTGGTCCACGCCCAGCCCTCCTCAAAGACCGCATCAACTACCAAG
The DNA here is from genome assembly GCF_058794035.1 of Roseateles sp. GW835-FHT13E02. Classification (NCBI taxonomy): domain Bacteria; kingdom Pseudomonadati; phylum Pseudomonadota; class Betaproteobacteria; order Burkholderiales; family Sphaerotilaceae; genus Roseateles; species Roseateles sp. GW835-FHT13E02. The sequence continues at coordinate 46,299 of NZ_JBXAGJ010000013.1, read as the reverse complement.
TGATGGGCACCAACCGCTGGCTCCATGCGCCGTCATTGAAAGCGCTTCACCGCCAGAACCAGCGCCTGTACCTGAGCCCATCGGCCGATGGACGGAGCACGGAGCTGACCCCAGACCGCCGCCAGCGAGCTCACGGCTTTGAACAAACGCTGGACCTCGCCGATCGCCAGCACAGCAGCAACACCGACTACTACCCTGCCCCGATCCTGCGCCGCGAGCTGGACACAAGCAGCGGCTACACCTTTGTCAGCGCCCCCTTGAAGCAGGCGATGAATCTGGCCGGCCGCTTCTCCGGCGAGTTGCACCTGGTGATCAACAAGCGGGACGTCGATCTGGGCCTTGTGCTCTACGAGCTGACGGCGCAAGGCGACTACCTTCACCTGTCCTACTTCCTCGGCCGCGCCAGCCATGCCCGCGACATGAGCCAGCGCCGGCTGCTGACGCCCGGACGGGTCCAGCGCATCCCCTTCGAGCGCACGCGCATGGTGGCCCGCCACTTGCATGCGGGCAGTCGCCTGGTGCTGCAAGTCAACGTCAACAAAAACAGTGGCGCTCAGGTCAATCACGGCACCGGCAAGCCGGTCAGCGAGGAGAGCGCCGCGTATGCGGGCGAGCCTCTGCACATCCGCTGGTTGAGCAGCAGCTTCATCCAGCTGCCCATGTCCAAGCCCCTTCAGCCGGAGGATGAGGGCAGCTCGGCTTCTTCGAGATAAGCCCGCTCCTTGCCCAACCAGATCTCCTGGTGCCCAGCGCCGGCCGGGATCATGGGGAAGCAGTTTTCCTCGGCCCGCACCTGCACATCGAGGAAAAAGGGCCCGGCGCTGGCCAGGCATTGCTGCAGCGCCGCGTCCAGGTCCTCGCGCCGCTCGACCCGCAAGCCTTGCCAGCCGAAGGCCTGGGCCAGGGCCACGAAATCGGGCAGCGCCTCGGTGTAACTGTGGCTGTAGCGGCCGCCGTGGATCAGCTCCTGCCACTGCCTCACCATGCCCATGCGGCCGTTGTTGGACAGCACCAGCTTGACCGGCAGGCGGTGCTGCACGGCGGTGGACAGCTCCTGGATGTTCATCAGCACCGAGGCGTCGCCGCTGACGCAGACCACCAGCTCCTCCGGATGCGCAATCTGTGCCCCCAATGCTGCGGGCAGGCCATAACCCATGGTTCCAGCGCCACCTGACGTCAGCCAGCGGCCGGGCGCCTGGAACTGCAGATGCTGGGCCGCCCACATCTGATGCTGGCCAACATCGGTCGAGACGATGGCGCCTTGCGCCGGGCGCTGCCGCTCGATGGCCCGCTGCAACTGGCGCATCAAGGCCTGCGGCACGATCTGCCCGCTGCCGCTGTCCTCGAAGCCAAAGCTGTCGGCCGCCCGCCAGCGGGCGATGCGCGACCACCAGGCTTGCAAGTCGAGGTGCAGGCCGCGCATCTGCCAGGCCTGCTCCAACGCCGCCAGCGAAGCGGCACAGTCGCTGCGCAGGGCGACATCGGCGCGCACGACCTTGCCGATGGAACGCGCATCAATGTCCAGGTGGATGATCTTGGCGCCCGGGCAAAAGCTGTCGAGCCGACCGGTGACCCGGTCGTCAAAGCGCGCGCCGACACAGACGATCACATCGGCATGGTGCATGGCCAGATTGGCCTCCAGGCTGCCGTGCATGCCCAGCATGCCCAGCCACTGCGGGCTGGCAGCCGGAAAAGCACCCAAGCCCATCAAGGTCAGGGTGCATGGCGCGCCGGTCGCTTGGACCAGGCGCTGAAAACTGGCGCAGGCCGCTGCGCCCGAATTGATCAGGCCACCGCCGCCGTAGAACACCGGGCGCTGTGCAGCCTGCAGCAGATCGAGGGCGGCGTCCACCGCGCAGGCATCGGGCCGGCCGGGCTCAGGCCGGCGGGGCACGGGCGCCTGCCAGCTGTCTTCGGCCAGGGCTTGCAGCTGGATGTCCTTGGGGAAATCGATCAACACCGGCCCCGGTCGGCCTTTGCGCGTGCGTCGGTAGCCCTCTTCCACCGTGGCCGCCACCTGGTCGACGGTGCGGATCTGCACATTCCACCGGGTCACTGGCCGAGAGATGCCAAGCGCATCGCATTCCTGAAAGGCATCGGTGCCGATCGCCGTGGTCGCCACCTGGCCGCTGATGCACAGCACCGGGATGCTGTCGCACAAGGCATCCAGCAGACCGGTGGTGGTGTTGCTCATACCCGGGCCCGAGGTCACGAAGACCACCCCCACCTTGCCCGTGCTGCGCGCATAGCCCTCGGCCGCATGCACGGCCGCCTGCTCGTGGCGCACCAGCACATGGCGCAGGCGCGGCTCGGCATGCAAGGCGTCGTAGAGTGGCAGCACGGCACCACCGGGGTAGCCGAACACGGTGTCCACGCCCAGAGCCAGCAGGCTGGCAATCAAGGCCTGCGCGCCGTTGCGCGGGATGGTGGGCTGAAGACACACCGGAGCCAGATCCGGCGCCGCGTCGAACAAGGTTTCGGGCAATGCACTCATGCCAGCACTGTGCCCAAGAACACGCAGCAAAGGCTTCTGAATTTTTCCTCAAAATCAAACCGAAGAAGCAAATCTTGCTGCAAAGCTAAACTCCAACAGCATGAAGCTCGACAAATTTGATTTCGCCATCCTGGCCTGCCTGCAGCAGGACGCCCGCATCAGCCTGCAGGAATTGAGCAGCCAGGTCGGCCTGACCAGCTCGCCCTGCTGGGCGCGCATCAAGCGCATGGAAGAAGCCGGCGTGATCGAAGGCTATGCCGTGCGCCTCAATGCCGCCAAGATCGGCCTGGCCGACACGGTGATCGTGCAGGTCACGCTGGACAACCACTCCGACGAGGCCTTGTTCGAGTTCGGCCGCGCGCTGGAGCAGATCCCCGAAGTGCTGGAGGCCTTTCTGGTCTCGGGCGACTACGACTACTACGTGCGCATCGCCGTCTCGGACACGCGCGACTACGAGCGCCTGCTGCGCGAGCGGCTCTACAAGATCCCGGGCATACGCCACAGCAAGTCCAGCTTTGTGCTGCGACAGCTGAAGCAAAGCCAGTTGCCACTGCGCGGCTGAACCCTGCAAACGTCGAGCTGGCTAGCGCGCCTCCCGGCGCCGCCAATCATCCCGCGCGCAGGCCTGGGTTCAATGCGCCTTGCGCTTGCCGCTGGCCTGCTGGGCTTTTTTGCCGCTCTTGCTGCTCTTGCCGACGCCCTCGGCAGCAGCCTTTTTGCCTGATTTGCTGGCCTTGCTGGCAGGCTTGGCGGACTTGCTCGCCTTGGCCTTCTTGGCCGGGGCTGCCTTGGCGGCGGCCTTGTTGATCTTTTTGTTGGCAGCCTTGTTCGCGGCCCTGCCCGATGCTTTGCCAGCTTTGACCACGGCTTCCGCCGGCGCCGCCTTGGCCGCGTCTTCCAGCTGGTGCAGGCCCACCACGGCCGGCGCCACCGGCTGCGGGGTCTGGATGACGGTGCCTTGGCTGCTGATCTGGCCCCAGGCGGGCGCCATCATGCCCAGCGTGGCCGACAGACCCAAGCACACAGCCACCATTCGAGACACGGTCGCTTGCTTCTTGTTCTTGCTCATGGTTTTCATTTCCTACGCGAATTGCTGAACTGGCAGCGCCTCAGACAAACACGCCCTGGCGCAACCATTTGGTGGCCACCCATTTCTCGCCTTCCCGCACGGGCGCGCCGCCGTGCAGGGTCAGGGTTTGAGGCTGCGGCCGGTCGTAACTGAAGAACACCGCGTTGCCCTTGACCGGCAGCACGTCGAGGCCGATGTCCGGGAAGATGGTGGCGCCGCCCGCCCCCGGCGTGTTGAGGTACATCACCAGCGTGCCGACGCGCTGACCGCCGCGCTTGAGGATGGCCGGCGTACTGCTCATGCCGGGGTCGAAATAGTCGTAATGCGGCAAATACTCGGCACCGGGGCGGTAACGCAGCACCTGCAGGCCTTCGCCGTGATCGACCGGCCAGTTGATCAGGGCCGCCAGGCGCGCCTCGATGCGGCGGATCAGCTCGTTCTCACCGCGCTCGAAGAACATGCCCTCGCTGGTGCGAGCCGCGTTGACCTCGCTGCCGCTGTCCTTGGCCGCCACGGTTTCCGATCGCGCCAGGCGCGCCTCGGACTGGGCGACCATGGCATCGCACTCTTCGTCCGACAGCAGGCCGCCGAACACCACCACGCGCGGATGCCGCAGGCTCAGCAGCACCCGCACCTCGCGATCCCCAAGCCGGATCACCGGGCACCCCCCGCTGAGATCGGGCTCGGGCACCGCGCTGCCAGCGGCCGCATCGCGCACCGCCTGACTGATGGCGGCATTGGCGGCCATGGGCTGCACCAGGGAGGGGTCCAGCGTCTGCGCCAAGGCCGCAGCCGCCACCGAGGCATCCCAGCCACTGCTTTGCATGGCAGCCAGCAATTGCTCCTGGCTGCAGCCCTGGGCCAGCTGGGCGCCGATCCATTGGCGCAGCTCGGCGGTGATCAGTTGTTGTGCACTCATGGTGAAGCGAGGGACAAGAGGAAGAGAAACGAAAAACGATCAGTCGGCCAGGCGACGGCGAAACACCAGACGCTCGGCCGTGGACACCTCGGCATGGTAGCGGTAGCCGTCGAGATTGAAGTCCAGCAGGCCGGCCGGCGTGTCCACGCCTTCGGTAATGGCGAATCGCGCCATCAGGCCGCGCGCGCGCTTGGCGAAGAAGCTGATGATCTTGTACTGGCCGCTCTTCCAGTCCTCGAACACGCACTCCAGCACCCGCGGCTGCAAGGCCTTGCGATCGGCGGCCTTGAAGTACTCCTGCGAGGCCAGGTTGACGATCACCGGCACCTGGCTGGAGGCCGCGCGCGCGTTGAGGTGCTCGGCCAGTCGGTCGCCCCAGAACTGGTAAAGATTGCTGCCGCGCGGATTGGCCAGGCGCGTGCCCATCTCCAGCCGGTAGGGCTGCATCAAATCCATGGGGCGCAGCACGCCGTACAGGCCCGAGAGGATGGCCACATGGGCTTGCGCCCATTGCAGTTGCTCGGCATTCAAGGTCTTGGCCTGCAGGCCATCGTAGACATCGCCGTCAAAGGCCAGCACAGCCGGCTTGCTGTTCTTCTCGGTGAAGCGGGGGCGCCAGGCCTGGTAACGGGCCACATTGAGCTCGGACAAAGCCTCGGACAGGTCCATCAGGCGGGCGATGTCCGCCGGCGTCTGGGTCTTGAGCACCTGGATCAATTCACTCGACTGGGCAGTGAACTGGGGCTGACTGATCAGCGGCTTGAGGGCGTCGGGAACCGGGGTTTCGTAGTCCAGCGACTTGGCGGGAGAGAGCAGGTAAAGCATGACCGGTATTCTCGCCCAGCCATCGTGACAGGCCAGGCAGCCGGGCATGAAAAAGCCCGCCGAGGCCTCTCGCCTGGGCGGGCTGCGCAAGCCTTGCCTTGGCCTGCAGCGCTTGGCTTACTTGGCCAGCAGCTGGTTCACCGCCGACACATCCTCCGGCTTGAGCTGGCCCGAGGCCTGGCGCAGCTTGAGGCTGGTCATGACCACGTCGTAGCGCGCCTTGGCCAGGTTTTGCTGGGTGTTGAAGAGCTGGGTCTGGGCGTTGAGCACGTCCAGATTGACCCGCACGCCGACCTTGTAGCCCAGCTGCGTGGCTTCCAGCGCCAGCTTGGACGAGGACTCGGCCGCTTCCAGCGCCTTGACCTGGGCGGTCAGCGACTGCACGCCGAAGAAGGCGCGCTTGGTGCCTTCGGACACGGCGCGGCGCGCGTAGTCGAGGTCGTTGCGCGACTTCTGTTCCAAGGCCAGGGTTTCCTTGATGCGGTTTTGCGTGGCACCGCCGGTGTAGAGCGGCAGGCTCAGGGTCACACCCAGGCTGGCATTGTGGGTCGTGCCCTTGAGCTGCGCACCCGCGCCGCGTGCATTGACGGTGCCCAGGCTGCCGTTGAGATCGAGCGTCACGCCTTCGGCGGCGCGGGCCTTGTCGATTTCGATCTTGGCCGAATCCAGGCCCAGGCGGGCCTTGCGCACCAGGGGGTGCTGCTCTTCGGCCTGCGCCACCCAGGGGTCCACGGTCAGCGGCGTCACGGCCGGCAGGGCCACGGGCACGGCCAGGGGCTTGGGCGTCACGCCGTTGCGGCCGACCAGCTGGTCCAGGGTCACGCTCTTGATGCGCAGGTCGTTCTCGGCCGCGATCTCGGTGGCCAGGGCCAGGTCGTAGCGGGCCTGCGCTTCGCGGGTGTCGGTGATGGTCTGGGTGCCGACTTCGAAATTGCGCTTGGCCGAGGCCAGTTGCTCGGAAATCATGGCCTTGCTGGCGCGGGCGGTGCCCAGCGCATCTTGCGCGCCCAGCACATCAAAGTAGGCCTGTGCCACGCGCACGATCAGGTCCTGCTCGGCGGTTTCCAGATCGGCCTGGGCCACGGTCAGGCCCAGCTGGGCCTGCGAGATGGTCAGCTGGTTGCTGCGGTTGTAAAGCGCGTACTTGCCCTGCAGGCCGGCGCTCAGCGAGGTGGCGCCGACACGGCTGAAGTTCGGCGGATCGGTCTCATCACGCTTGGCCGTGACGCCCAAGCCCAGGCTGGGGCGGGCCAGGGCGTCGGCCTGGGCGGCCTTGTACTGGGCGGAATCGGCCAGGGCGCGGGCGGACAGGTACTGGGCATCGAATGCGCGGGCCGCGTCGTAGAGCTCCTGCAGGCTTTGCGCCTGGGCGCCGCCGGCCATCAACAAGGCCAGGGCCATGCCGATGCGGCTCAGGGCACGGCCCGGGTTGGAGGAGGAGTGGCGCGAATTCATTGCACGGGGGTCACGCATGAGCTTCCTTGTCAGCGATTAGCTTTTTGATTCCTGAGCCGCGATCCTAGCGGGATGCGCACTTGTTGGGTTTGGTCATCAGTAGCGGGGCACACCAGGGTCGACCTGCAAGGACCACGCATCAATGCCACCGGCGAGGTTATAGACGGAATCGAAGCCCTGGCGCTGCAGAAATGCGACGACTTGCAGACTTCTCATGCCGTGATGGCAATAACAGACGATGGACTGCAAGCGGTCCAATTCGTCCAGGCGCTCGGGCAACTGGCCCATCGGGATCAGGCAGCTGGCCACCCCTTCGATGTCGATCCGGGCCAGGGCCGCTTCCCAGGGCTCACGCACATCGAGCAACAAGGGCGCCGACAGCGCTGAAGCTGGCGCCGCTCCGGGTGCGCTGCGCGCACAGAGCTCGCGCAGATCGGTGACGCTCAGAGAAGGCAGCATCGCAGGGCAGCCACTCAGAACTGGAAGCTGCTGCGCTCGGCGAAGCCCTGCAGGCGCGGTGCCACGGTGTCGAAAAGCTCGGTCGTGCGGTAGTTCTTGTCGTCCACGCGGGTGATCAGCTGGGCGCGCATCACCGGCTCCTCGCCGACGATGGCGGCCAGGCGGCCGCCGACCTTGAGCTGAGCCAGCAGTGCCGACGGCACCTCGGCCACCGAACCCGAGAGCAGGATCACATCAAACGGGGCTTCCTTGGCCAGGCCTTGCGAGCCGTCTTGCTCCAGGACCGTAACATTCAGCACGCCAGCGCGCTTGAGGTTGAGCGTGGCCTGGGCGGCCAGCTCGGGGTTGATTTCCAGGCTCAGCACGCGCTGGGCGCGGTGGCCCAGCAGCGCGGCCATGAAGCCGCTGCCGGTGCCGACTTCCAGCACCTTCTCATGGCGCGCCACCTTCAGCTCTTGCAGCAGGCGGGCCTCGACGCGCGGGGCCAGCATGCGCTGTCCGCCGGCCAGGGCCACTTCGGTGTCCATGAAGGCCAGGCCCTTGCTGGCCGGCGGCACGAAGTCTTCGCGCTTGACCACGGCCAGCAGCTGCAGCACGCCAGCGTCCAGCACGTCCCAGGGGCGGATCTGCTGTTCGATCATGTTGAAGCGGGCTTGTTCGATGTTCATCTCAGTCAGTCTTTCCGTGTTGTGCTGTCAATCCGCGGCGGCGGCGTCGGCCGTGCCCGGTACAGCGGGAATTCTATTTCCTGTCCAGCGCCGTTTCGCCCAGGCGGCCAGATCGTCCAGATAGCAATAGATCACCGGCACCACCACCAGGGTCAGCAGCGAGGAGGTGATCACCCCGCCGATCACCGCCTGGCCCATGGGCGCGCGCTGCTCGGAGCCTTCGGTCAGCGCAAAAGCCAGGGGCACCATGCCGAAGACCATGGCCAGGGTGGTCATCAGAATCGGCCGCAGGCGCACATGGGCCGCATGCAGCAAGGCCGCCTCGCGCTCCATGGGCTCCTGATCCACCCCGTTGCCATGCTGGCCGGCCCGCGAGCGGATGGCGAAGTCGATCAGCAGAATCGCGTTCTTGGTCACCAGCCCCATCAGCATGACGATGCCGATGACGCTGAACATATTGAGCGTGGAGCGGAAGAGCAGCAAAGCCAGGAACACGCCCACCAGGGTCAGTGGCAGCGAGCTCATCAGCGCCAGCGGCTGCAAGAAGCTCTTGAACTGGCTGGCCAGAATCATGTAGATGAAAACCACGGCCAGGCCCAGGGCGCCGACGGCGTACTGGAAGGACTCGTTCATGTTCTTGGTGGAGCCACCAAAGCTGTAGCGGTAACCGGGCGGGAAAGCGACCTCGTCCAGCACCTTTTTGATGTCGGCCGACACCTCGCCCGAGCTGCGCCCCAGGGCGTTGGCGTCGATGGTGATCTCACGCGCCATATCGCGGCGGTTGATCTGGTTGGGCCCGGTCGAGGGTCGCACCTCGGCCAGCTGGCAGAGCGCCATCACCCGCGGCGCGCCGTCGGCGGCCGCCGGCAGGTTGATGGGCATGCGCTGCAAGTCGGCCAGGGAGTCGCGGCTTTGCGGCCCCAAGCGCACCAAAACATCGTAGTTCTCGCCGTCCGAGGCGCGCCAGTTGCCCACCGTGGTGCCGGCCAGCAAGGTGCGCAGCGTGCCCGCCAGGGCATTGACGTTGAGGCCGGCGTCGGCCGCCACATCGCGCTTCACCTCGACCGCAACGGTCGGCTTGTTGGGCTTGAGCGTGGTGTCCAGGTCCACCAGGCCGGGAATCTTCTGCAGCCGCGCCACCACCTGCTTGGAGATGCGCTCCAGCTCGCCCAAGTCACTGCCCTGGATGGAGAACTGCAGGCTCTTGCCGCCACCCAGATCGGTCTGGCCGATGTTGGTGACGGTGATGCCGGGCACGGTGGCCAGGCGCTGGCGCATCGGTTCGGCCAGATCGGCCACGCTGCGCTGGCGGTCCTTGCGGTCGACCAGGCGCACATAGATGGCGCCGTAGATCTTGCCGGCGGCAAAGCCGCTGTTGATGGTGGCCACGGTGTAGCGCACCTCGGGCAGCTCGCGCAGCAAGGCGTCGATCTGCTTGGCGCGCGCCTCGGTCACCTCCAGGGCCGAGCCCACGGGCGTGTAGAAATTGATCTGCGTCTCGGACAGGTCGGCCTTGGGCACGAACTCCTTGCCCACGCCGGCCAGCAGCACAAAGCTGGACAAAAAGGTCGCCAGCGCGATCAGCAGGGTTGAGCCCTTGTGGCGCAGCGACCAGGCCAGGATGCGCTGGTAGCCGGCCGACAGCCAATTGGTGAAGCGATCGACCGCGCCGGTCAGCCGGCCCAGGGTCTTGTCGTACAGCGTCACCGGCGGCCCGCGGTGCACGCCATGCGCATGCGGGTCATGCCAAACGCTGGACAGCATGGGGTCCAGGGTGAAGCTCACAAACATGGAGATCAGCACCGCCGCGACGATGGTGATGCCGAACTCATGGAAGAACTTGCCGACGATGCCGCCCATGAAGCCGATGGGCAGGAACACCGCGACGATGGACAAGGTGGTGGCCAGCACCGCCAGGCCGATCTCGGCCGTGCCGTCCAGCGCCGCCTGGCGCGGCGTGGCGCCCATCTGCACATGGCGCACGATGTTCTCGCGCACGACGATGGCGTCGTCAATCAACAAGCCCACGCACAGGCTGAGCGCCATCATGGTGATGTTGTTGATGGTGAAACCGAAGGCATACATGAACAGAAAGGTGCCGATCAGGGCGATCGGCAGGGTCAGGCCGGTGATGACGGTCGAGCGCCAGCTGTTCAGGAACAGGAACACGATCAGGATGGTCAGCGCAGCGCCCTCGAACAGCGTGCGCTTGACATTGGCCACCGAAACGCGGATCGCGCGCGAATTGTCGCGGTTGACCTCGATCTTGACGCCCGGCGGGGTCAGGTCTTGCGCTTCTTTGAGCGCGCGCTGCAGGCCATCGACCACCTCGATGGTGTTCTCGCCCTGGCTCTTCTGCACACTCAGCAGCACCGTGCGCTGGCCGTTGTAGAGCGCCAGGCTTTCCACCTCCTGCGGGCCGTCCACCACATCGGCGACCTGCCAGAGCTTGACCGAGGCGCCGCCCTTGCGCGCCACCACGATGTCGCGGAAATCCTCCGGCCGCTTGAGCCGGGCATTGATCTGCACCACCCGCTCCTGCTCCAGCGAGCGCAGATTGCCCATGGGCAGTTCCTGGTTCTCGCTCTTCACGGCGGCCAGCACCTGATCCACCGTGATGCCCAGCGCCTCCATGGCCTGCGGACGCAGCTGCAGCTGGATCTGGCGCTGCAAGCCGCCCACCACGCTGACCGAGCCCACGCCGCGCACGTTCTCCAGGCGCTTTTGCAGCACCTGAGTGGCCCAGGTGGTCAGCTCCTGGGTGTTCTTCTTGCCGTCTTCCGAGAGGATGGCCACATTGAAGATGGGCGTGCTCTGCGGGTCGAAGCGCGAGATGCGCGGGTCCTTGACCTCATCGCGCAGATTCGGCCGCATCAGCGCCACTTTCTCGCGCACATCCTCGGCCGCCTTGCGGCCGTCGACGTCGAGGTTGAACTCGATGATGACCACCGAACTGCCCTCGTAGGAGCGCGAAGTCAGGGCATTGATGCCGGCCACCGTGTTGACGGCCTCCTCCACCTTCTTGGTGACTTCGCTCTCGACGATCTCGGGCGAAGCGCCCGGATAGTCCATCTGCACCACCACGGTGGGGAAGTCGATATTGGGAAACTGATCGACCGACAGGCGCTGGTAGCTGAACAGGCCCAGCACGACAAAGGCCAGCATGACCATGACGGCCATGACGGGGTTCTGGATGGAAACGCGGGTGAACCACATGGCGGAGGCCCAATCAGCGTGAGGCCGCTGAAGACGCTACAGCCGGTACAGCTGCCATGCTCACCGGCGTGCCCTCCGGCACCTGGCCGGCCGACAAGGACAGCAGCAGCGCGCCGTCCGCCACGCCCGAGCGCAGCTCCTGCACCGCCACGCTGCGGCCCTGGATCAGCGCCTCGCCGCTGGCGCCCAGCTCCACCGTCTGGGCCTTGACCCGGCCATCCGCGATCTGCAGCACATAGGGCTTGGCCTTGTCCAGACGCAGGCTGGAGGCCGGGGCAACCAGGGCCTCACGCTCGTCCAGCAGGATGCGGCCGCGGGCAAACATGCCCTGGCGCAAGCCCGGCCGGCCCTCCAGGCGCAGGTAGACCATGACCGAGCGCGAGCCGCTCTGCGTGGCCGGGTTGATGCGTGCCACCGTGGCCGGCACGGGCTCGGCCAGGCCCTCCACCTGCAGCTGGGCCGCTGCACCGGGCTTGAGGCCGACACTGAGCTCGGGTGCCACGGCCGCTTCCAGCTCCAGCTGGCTCAGGTTGACGATTTCCAGCACCCGCGCGTCCAGGGGCAGGCGCTCGCCCGGCTGGGCCAGGCGCTGCGCCACCTGGCCGGCAATGGGCGAGACCAGCTGGGCATCCGCCCGGGCCTTGCGGGCCAGGCCCACGGCGGCCTCGGCCGCTTGCAGGGTGGCACGGGCACCGGCCGCACTGGCGCTGGCGGTCTCCATGGCGGTGGAGGAAATAAAGCCCTGGGCCACCAGGGCGCGGTTGTTGTCAAGGTTGCGCTGCGCGATGTCCAGCTGCGATTTGGCCGCGGCGGCGTTCTCCTGAGCCTGGCGCAGGCGCAGGTCCACCTCGACCGGGTCGATCTGGCCCAGGGCCTGGCCGGCGCGCACGCTGTCGCCCTCGCGCACATCCAGGCGCTGCAGCTCACCGGCGACTTTGGCCTTGATCACCACCGACTCCCGGGCCTTCAAGCTGCCGCTGAGTTCCAGGGTTTGCGCAAAACGCAGGCGCTGCACCCGCGCCACGTCGATCTCGGCCAGGGCCAGGGCGACCGGCGCCTTGCTGGCCGCAGCCGGGGCAGACGCTGAAGCGGCGGCCCCAGCGGACCCACGCCCCTTCATCCAGGAGCCCGCCAGGCCCAGCAACACCAAGACACCCAGCACGGGAACGGCGATCTTCAACCAAGGCTTCATGCGATGAACACTCTTCTTTTCAGGCCTGATGCGGCCAGGACGCGCCAGGGGATGAACACAACAAGCGCCGCGCGCAAAGACAGCGGGCCCGAAGCGCCCTGCCCGCACACGCACTCATGTCGGACAAGCCACAGCCGGCGCCAGGAGCCCGCGCAGCATCAGATCAAGCTGCACTTCCAGGACCGCGGCGGGCTCGATTGTGGGCCCGCCACAGGCACAGGCCGCGAAGGAATGTTGGTAAAGAATCATGTGCAGGATGGGCCCGATCAGCACATGCACCGTCGCTTCCACCGGCACCGGGCGGAACTCACCGCGCGCCACGCCGCGCTCGATCAGCCCCACCAGCAGGGCCCGGATGGGCAGGATCACCTCCTCGGTGTAGAAGGCCGCCAGCTCCGGGAAGTTGCGCGCCTCGGCCACCATGATCTTGGCGATGCCGCCGGCCGTGCTCTGCCCCACCCGCTGCCACCAGGCCTGCAACACCTGACCCAAAAGCTCGGCCACGGGGCCCTGGTGCTGGGCGCTGAGCGCGGCGGCCTCGTGAATCTGGGCCACCAGGCACTCGCGCACCACGGCCTTGAACAAATCCTGCTTGCTCGAGTAGTAAAGATAGAGCGTGCCTTTGGAGACGCCCGCGCGGGCCGCCACTTCTTCGGTGCGGGTCGCGGCAAAGCCTTTTTCCACGAACAGCTCGAGCGCCGCGGCCAGCAGTTCCTGCGGACGCGATTGCTTGCGGCGCTGGCGCGCAGCCGGGCTCACCACGGCTGGCTCGGAACGCGAAACAGGAGGCGAAGATGGCGCAGCCATGGGGTGTAAACAGAGCGTTACTGACCAATGGGTCAGCAATATAGGCGGCGGCATCGAGCCAGGTCAATCGGGGCCGGCGAGCGGCAAGCTCAGCGGGCCGTCATGACCCACCAGCTATCATCCGGCCCGTTTTTCCGACATTTTTGAGACTTTTTAGCGACAGAGGGAGTGCCCTGCGTGGACATCGTTTTGCTGATCAAGGCCGCCATCATGGGCATCGTCGAGGGGCTGACCGAGTTCCTGCCCATCTCGTCCACCGGACACCTGATCCTGACCGGCGCCCTGCTCGGCTTCGATGACGCCAAGAGCAAGGTCTTCGACATCGCCATCCAGACCGGCGCGATCTTCGCCGTCATCCTGGTCTACTGGCAGCGCCTGCGCGAAGTGGCCACGGGCCTGGGCTCGGATGCCCGCGCACGCCGCTTCACCCTCAATGTGGCCATCGGCTTTCTGCCGGCGGTGATCCTGGGACTGCTGTTCGGCAAGGCCATCAAGGCCCATCTGTTCACCCCCACCGTGGTGGCCAGCACCTTCATCATCGGCGGCTTCATCATCCTCTGGGCCGAGCGCCGCCAACAGGCCGCCGTGCGCATCGCCCATGTGGACGATATGACGCCGCTGGACGCCCTCAAGGTCGGCCTGATCCAGTGTCTGGCCATGGTGCCGGGCACCAGCCGCTCGGGCTCCACCATCATCGGCGGCATGCTGATGGGTCTGTCGCGCAAGGCCGCGACCGATTTCTCCTTCTTCCTGGCCATCCCGACCCTGATCGGCGCCGGCGCCTACAGCCTGCTCAAGGAGCGCGCCCTGCTCAGCATGGACGATGTGCCCATGTTCGCGGTCGGCCTGCTGTTCTCCTTCATCAGCGCCTGGATCTGCGTGCGCTGGCTGCTGCGCTACATCTCCAGCCACAGCTTTGTGCCCTTCGCCTACTACCGCATCGTCTTCGGCGTGCTGGTCCTGGTCACTTCTTACTTCGGCATCATCGTCTGGAAGGACTGAGCCCGACTCCGCTTCCAGCGGCTCCAGGCCCGGCACAACACCCACATCAGGCCCAGCACGCCCAGCCAGGCGCCGTAACACACCCACAGCGAGGGCGCATAGCCGGCCGGCATGTGCGCCTCGTCGCTGGGCAAGGCGCCGTAGCGCAGCCAGTACCAGGCGCCCGCCAGCCCATGGATCAGGGCGATGTGCAGCAGGTAGAAAAACTGCGCGTGGCGGCCGAACAGCATCAGCGGCGCGGGCGCTTGCAAGCCCCCGCCTTCCATCGCGCGCTCCAGCACCGCCAGCGCAGCCAAGGTGAAGGCCCCGGTGATGGCCAGGTAGAGCAGCGAGGGCGGGTATTTGTGCACGTCGATGAAGGCCAGGGCCTCATACCAGAGCGGCCGGCCCTGGGCCACCCAGGGATGCGGGTCGCCGTAAAGACCCGTGGCACGCAGCAGTACAAAACCCAGCAACAAGCCCAGGGCCGCCCGCAGCAGAAAGCGTTGACGCTGCGCTGCCGGCCCGCGCAGCAGCGGCCCGAGCGCATAGCCGGCCGCCATCCAGCCGATCCAGGGCATCAGCGGATACACCACCATCACCCCCGGCCCGGCGGCGGCCGGCTTGAAGAAGCCGCCCTGGTGCCAGAGCATGAAGGCCCAGCTGGCGCCCTTGCCATGCCAGGCATCGAGCAGGTTGTGCGGCAGGATCAGGCCGGCGACCACGGCGATCACGGCCCAGCGCGGCAGCCAGATCAGCAGGCCCAGCGCCATCATGGCCACACCGATGGCCCAGATCACCTGCAAGATCAGGGTCTCAAAACCAAACTGCCAGCTGAAGCTGACCCAGCTCAGCTCCAGCAGCACCAGCAAAGCGCCACGGCTCAGCAGGTAGCGGCTCATGTCCGCGCGGCTGTGGCGCTGGCCGCGCAGCCAGGCCGACAGCCCCGCCAGCAACACAAAGGTCGGCGCGCACAGATGTGTGATCCAGCGCGTCAAAAACCAGGCCGGGCTGCTCTGGCTCAGATCCAGCGGGTTGAAATTCATGGGCGCGAAGAAGTCGCGCGTGTGGTCCAGCGCCATTAGCGCCACCACCAGGCCGCGCAAGAGATCGATGGCGCCGAGCCGGTGGGCCGAGGGGCGGGCACTCCGTTCCAGGGGGTCTGATCCCGCGCCGCCCGAGCCCACTTCGCTTGCCTGTGTCATCCCTGCTGCCCCTCCCGCCCGTCGCCGCAGGCCCAACCCAGAACCGAGAGCCCGGACCCAAGAGCCCAGAACCAAGAAGCCGCGATGGTAGGCAGGGCAAGCCGGCGGCGCAGCACGTAAAATCCCGCCCCATGACGATCACGATCAAATCCGGCGCCGACATCCCGGCCTTGCGCATTGCCGGGCGCCTGGCCTCCGAGGTGCTGGACATGCTGACCCCGCATGTCAAACCGGGCATCACCACTGAACAACTCGACAAGCTGGCGCATGACTACATCGTCAATGTCCAGCAGGCGATCCCCGCGCCGCTGAACTACACGCCGGCCGGCTACATCCCCTACCCCAAGTCCATCTGCACCTCGGTCAACCACCAGGTCTGCCACGGCATCCCCAATGACCGGGCGCTGAAGAACGGCGACATCGTCAATATCGACGTCACCGTCATCAAAGATGGCTGGCATGGCGACACCAGCCGCATGTTTGTGGTTGGCGAGGGCTCCATCGCCGCCAAGCGCCTGTGCGCCTTCACCTACGAGGCCATGTGGAAGGGCATTGCCAAGGTCAAGCCGGGCGCACGCCTGGGCGACATCGGCCATGCCATCCAGAGCTTTGCCGAGAGCAATGGCTTTTCCATCGTGCGCGAGTTCTGCGGCCACGGCATCGGCCAGGTCTTCCACGAAGAGCCGCAAGTGCTGCACTACGGCCGCCCCGGCACGCTGGAAGAGCTGGTGCCCGGCATGGTCTTCACCATCGAACCCATGATCAACGCCGGCCGACGCGAGATCAAGGAAACCGGCGATGGCTGGACCATCGTCACCAAGGACCGCTCCCTGTCCGCCCAGTGGGAACACACGCTGATGGTGACCGAGACCGGCTACGAGGTCTTCACCCTGTCCGAGGGCAGCCCCGCCCTGCCCGCCTTCATCAGCAGCACCTGCACCTGAGGGCGCCGCCATGGCCAGCAGCAGCAGCGCCAACCCTGTGGTCGAGCTGCGCCAGCAGCTCAAGAGTGGCAAGCAGGCGCTGATTGACACCTTCCGCGCCGGCCTGCCCACGCAGCGCGCCGCCGAGCGCCTGCTGCGCCAGCTGGCGCGCCATGTCGACGGCATCCTGCAGCAGCTCTGGGCCCAGGCGGCCATGCCGCCGGGCTTCTGCCTGGTGGCCGTGGGCGGATATGGCCGTGGCGAGCTCTTCCCCTTCTCCGATGTCGATGTGCTGCTGCTGCTGCCCGACGGCGTCGAGGCGCACCAGCCGGGCGCCGTCAAGCAAAGCATCGAGGCCTTCATCACCGCCTGTTGGGACATCGGCCTGGAGCTGGGCTCCTCGGTGCGCACCCTGGGCGAATGCCTGCAAGAGGCCGCCGGCGATGTGACGGTGCAAACCGCCCTGCTGGAAGCACGCCCCCTGGCCGGCGCGCGGCCGCTGTTCAAGCAGCTGGTGCAGCGCCAGCACGAGCATCTGGATGTCAGCGCCTTCTTGCGCGCCAAGACGCTGGAAGCGCAACAGCGCCACACCAAGTTCGACGACACGCCCTATTCGCTGGAGCCCAACTGCAAGGAAAGCCCGGGCGGCCTGCGCGATCTGCAGGTGCTGATCTGGATCGCCCGCGCCGCCGGCCTGGGCCACACCTGGAAGGCCCTGGCCACGCGCGGCCTGATCACGGCCTTTGAGAGCCGCCAGCTGCAGCGCAACGAAGGCCTGCTCAAGCTGATCCGCGCGCGCCTGCATGCGGTGGCGGGCCGGCGCGAAGACCGCCTGGTCTTCGACCTGCAAACCGCCGTGGCCGAGAGCTTTGGCTATCAATCCACCAAGGAGCAGCGTGCCTCCGAGGTGCTGATGCGGCGCTTCTACTGGGCGGCCAAAGCCGTGACCCAGCTGAACCAGATCCTGCTGCTCAATCTGGAGGAGCAGATCAACGGCTCGCAACAAGGGCTGATGCGCCCCATCCCAGGCCACGAGGCGCAGTTCCTGGACCGGGCCGGCATGCTCGAAGTGGCCAGCGACGAGCTCTACCAGCGCGAGCCCCATGCCATCCTGCGCACCTTTCTGATCTACCAGCAGACGCCCGGCATCAAGGGCCTGTCGGCCCGCACCCTGCGCGCGCTCTACAACGCCCGCGAGCAGATGGACGCGGCCTTCCGCCGCGACCCGGTGAACCGCGCCACCTTCATGCAGATCCTGCGTCAGCCCGAGGGGCAGACGCATGCCTTCCGGCTGATGAACCAGACCTCGGTGCTGGGCCGCTACCTCTGGGTGTTCCGCGGCATCGTCGGCCAGATGCAGCACGACCTGTTCCACGTCTACACCGTGGACCAGCACATCCTGATGGTGCTGCGCAATGTGCGCCGCTTCTTCATCCCCGAGCATGCACACGAGTACGCCTTCTGCTCGCAGCTGGCCTCGCAGTGGGACAAGCCCGAGCTGCTCTACATCGCCGCACTCTTCCACGATGTGGCCAAGGGCCGCGGCGGCGACCACTCCGACCTCGGCGCCGACGACGCGCGGCGCTTCTGCCGCGACCACGGCCTGAGCAAGGAAGACAGCGAGCTGGTGGTCTTCCTGGTGCGCCACCACCTGACCCACTCGCGCGTGGCGCAAAAAGAAGACCTCTCCGACCCCGAGGTGATCCAGAGTTATGTGGCCAAGGTCGGCGACGCCCGCCACCTGACCGCCCTCTACCTGCTGACCGTGGCCGACATCCGCGGCACCAGCCCCAAGGTCTGGAATGCCTGGAAGGGCAAGCTGCTGGAAGACCTCTACCGCTTGGCCCTGCGCGCCCTGGGCGGCGCCCAGCCCAATCTGGCTGCCGAGATCGAGGCGCGCAAGAACGAGGCCCGCCACAGCCTGGCCCTGCACTCCATGCTGCCTGGCACCGAGACCGCGCTCTGGGAGACCCTGGCCATCAGCTATTTCGCGCGCCACGAGGCGGGCGAGCTGGCCTGGCATGCGCGCTCGCTCTGGCGCCATGTTCAAACGGCCACGCCGGTGGTCCAGGCCCGGCCCTCGCCAATTGGCGAAGGTCTGCAGGTGCTGGTCTACGCGCCCGACCGCCAGGACCTGTTCGCCCGCATCTGCGGTTATTTCGACGGCGCCGGCTTCAACATCCTGGACGCCAAGGTGCACACCACCAAGCGCGGTTTCGCCCTGGACACCTTCCAGGTCATCAGCCCCGACTTGGAGCTCAACCACCGCGACCTCGTGCCCCTGGTCGAAAACAAGCTGGGCCAGGCCCTGCAGGCCGAAGGCCCGCTGCCCGAGCCACGCCGTGGCCGGCTCTCGCGCCGCGTCAAGAGCTTCCCCTACACCCCGCGCATTGCCCTGCGGCCCGACGAACGCGGCCAGGCCTGGCTGCTTTCCATCAGCACCAGCGACCGCGCCGGCCTGCTCTACGCCATCGCCCGCGTGCTGGCCCGTCACGGCATCAATCTGCAGCTGGCCAAGATCTCCACTCTGGGCGAGCGGGTGGAAGACACCTTCCTCGTCGACGGCCCGGCCCTGCAGCACAACCGGGCGCAGCTGCAGATCGAAAGTGAATTGCTCGACGCGGTGAGCCTGCCGGCTTGATACCCGGCGCATGCTGCTGCGCCGCGCGCTTGCAGTCTTGCACCCGTGTTTGTCTTGATGGGCATCAAGGACCGCGACATGCGAGCATGTCATCATCTTCCCTGAGCTCGCCCCGCACCCCATGCCCTTTCTGGACACCGAAAAAGCCCTGGCGCAGTCACGCAAATTTGGCGTGAAGCCCATCCCCGCCCTGCGCCCCCTGGGCTGGCTGGCCCGTGGCTGGCGCGATATGTGGCGCTGCCCGGGTGCCTCGCTGGCCCATGGCCTCGCCATGGCCATCGCCGGCGCGGTGATCGTGCTGCTGGCGCGCCATCATTTCTGGCTGCTGGTCGGTGCCTTCAGCGGCTTCTTGCTGGTAGCCCCCATCCTGGCCACAGGTCTCTACGTGATCAGCCGTGATCTGGAGCTGGGCCGCTCGCCCAATCTGCACACCGTGCTGCACACCTGGTGGCCGCGCGATGGGCGGCTGGTGGTGTTCGGCGTGCTGCTGGCCTTTGCCGGCACCGGCTGGGTGATGACCTCCGCCTCGCTGATCACCGGCTTCAGCGGCCACGCCATTCGCGAGCCGATTGATTTCATCCGCCATGTGGTGCTGAACGAAGAGACACCGTTGTTCGAAGCCTGGCTGGCCCTGGGCGCCCTGCTGGCTGCGCCGGTGTTTGCCTCCACCCTGGTCGCCGTGCCCCTGCTGCTGGACCGCGACATCGGCGTGCTCGGTGCTGTCTTCACCAGCTGGCGCGTGGTCATGGAGTACCCGGCACCGGTGGCCTTGTGGGCCGCCATCATCATGCTGCTGACCCTGCTGGGCATGGCCAGCTTCATGGTCGGCCTGGTGCTGGTCGTGCCCTTGCTGGGCCATGCCAGCTGGCATGCCTACCGCGATCTGGTCAGCGTGCACGACTGAACGAACGCCAAACCACAGACGCCAAGACCGGACCGGACCGAAAGACACCAGGATGTTTGGATACAGCGAACAGGAACTCGCCCAGTTTTGCCTCACCTGGGGCGTGGGCGGTTTCATGGCCTATATGGTGTTCATCATCCTGCAGCTGGCCCGCGAGTCCAAGGCCGGCCGCTTTGGCACCTTCATCCTGCTGCTGGGCCTGGGCTTCGGCCTGGTCGGTTTTCTGGCCAAAGGCGTGATCAAGTACTTCATGTCGGGCATCACCGGATGAGCTTGCGCGAGACCCTGAGCCGCAGCTTCCGCCACTCGCCGCTGGAGGATGTGCAGGCCATCGTCACCGGCACCTTGTTCGTGGCCCTGGGCGTGGCGCTGTTCAAGCAGGCCGGCATGCTGACCGGCGGCACGGTGGGCATCGCCTTCTTGCTGCACTACGCCTCGGGCCTGCCCTTCGGTACCCTGTTCTTCTGCATCAATCTGCCGTTTTACTGGCTGGCCTACCGGCGCATGGGCCTGCCCTTCACCCTGCGCACCATCGCCGCGGTCAGCCTGATGGCCGTGCTGGCCGAGGTGCTGCCGCGCTGGCTGAAGTTCGCCGAGCTCAACATCTGGTTCGCCGCCATCACCGGCGGCCTCTTGATCGGCGCCGGCATGCTGATCCTGTTCCGCCACCGCGCCTCGCTGGGCGGGCTCAATGTGCTGGTGCTCTACCTGCAGGAAAAGCGCGGCTGGCGCGCCGGCTATGTGCAGGCCGGCCTCGATGGCCTGATCCTGCTCAGCGCCCTGGCCTTTGTCGCCCCCGAGCGCGTGGGCCTGTCCTTGGTCGGCATGGTGGCCATCAATGCGGCCCTGGCCATCAACCACCGCCCCGGGCGCTACGTCGGCATGTCCTGAGCCTCGCCCGGGCTCAGTTGCTGAAATCGCCCAGCAGGCTGCTCAAGGTGGCCGCAGGGATCTCGACATCGACCGGATAGGCCGGATGCTCACAGCCCACGGTGACCGAGGCGCCGGTGCGCAAGGCGTCGCGCTGCTCGGGGCTGAAATCGAATCGCAGAAAATGAATCGAGCTCACCGCCGAGGGCGCGGCCGGCGCGGCGCCATCAGGCGAGCCAGCTTTGGGCTCCGGCGGCATGTCCTCATTGGCCACGGCGTAGACCCGACCCAGGCCTTGAATCTCCACGAAAAAGCGCTGCTCGACGCCGGCCAGCTGGGGCAGCTCCTGCTCGCGCTGGCGGGCGTCGGCAAACTCGATCATCAGCGTGGCCCGCCAGTCGCTGCCGCGCGGTGCCAAGGCCGCGTAGAGCACGCGCTCGCGTTCCACATCCTCAGGGTCGACCAGGCGCTCGGCCAGCAAGACCTCCTGCAGCTGGTAGCGCAGGGTCTGCTCGCTCTCGAACTGCAGACGCATGTGCTCGCCCAGCAGCACCGAACGGCGCTGCCGGTGCTCCAGGATGTCCTCGTGGTGGGCTCGCCGGTAGTCGCTGTAAGCCTCGAGGCTCAACACGCTGTCTGCGCTGATGCTCATGAATCTCCTTCGCGCTCCACCATCTCTGGGCGCGACTGCATGGTAGCGCGCCAATACAACGGCACGGCGGAGCTTGACCTCAGAGCAAGGCGCTGTACCAGCGCAGATCGAGCAGCTTGCGCGCCAGCTGGTGGCTGCGGCCTTGCGGGTCGGCCAGGTCGTGCAGGATGTCGAAGTGGTTGCAGCCGGCAATCTCTTCGCAGATGGGCACGGCGCGCCGGCCCCAGGCCTGGCGGATCAGGCGGTTCTGGCGCCGGAATTCCTCGCTCTCCTCGCTGCCACAGACCGCATACAGCGGCGTGTCCGGTGCTGGGAAATGCACCGGACTGAGGCGCCGCACGCTGTCGGCATCGAGCTTCAGATCACCCTGCAGAAACGGCGTCTGTCGGATCGGGGTCAGGTCATGCAGGCCCGAGATCGACAGCACCCCCTTGACCAGATGGCGCGGCAAATCGGGCGCCACCGATTTCCAGTCGCAGCAGCTCAGCATGGCGGCCAGATGCGCCCCGGCCGAATGCCCGACCAGCACGATGCGGTTGGCATCGCCCCCATGCTGGGCGGCATGACGCCAGACCCAGGCCAGGCTGTGCACCAGCTGCAGCGGAATGCGCTCCATGCTGACCGAGGGGCAGAGCGCGTAATTGGGCACCACCACCATCGCGCCCTCGTCGGTGAAGGCGCTGGCGACAAAGGAATGGTCCGATTTGTCGAGGGCACGCCAGTAACCGCCGTGCAGAAACACCAGCACGGGCGCCTGTGCCGCTTCGGTCGGAAACACATCGAGCCGCTCGCTGGGAGCGGCGCCGTAGACAATGTCGAGCACGCAAGGCGCCTGATCCCGTACCAGCTGCGAGGCGCGCGTCCAACGATCGAGCAGCACCGCACTGTCGGGCACACGCGCCCGGTTGTTGTACTGGGCATCGAACCATTCGGCGCTGCGTCGAAGCATGGAGGAATCCTCAAAGAGCTGGGGCCTTGGCAGCATGCCAAGCCACTCCGGCGCTGTCCACTGCGACAGGCTTGCCCAGCCCCGCTTGACGGGCCTGAGTGCCTAACTGTCGGCATGGGCGCAACAGCGGGTGCAGGCCCGGGCGCACGCGGGCAAGAAAAAAGCCCAGCGAACTTTCGTTCACTGGGCTTGATCTGGTGGGCGGTGCAGGGTTCGAACCTGCGACCCCTGCCGTGTGAAGGCAGTGCTCTACCGCTGAGCTAACCGCCCGGTAATCTGAGGCGGGCGACGACGATCAGGATTCTTGGGTGGGCTCGATACGATTGCCGAGCTCCGTTCAAAAAAACTGGTGGGCGGTGCAGGGTTCGAACCTGCGACCCCTGCCGTGTGAAGGCAGTGCTCTACCGCTGAGCTAACCGCCCG